>JBELHR010000016.1:23341-47394 GCA_042091275.1 Flavobacteriaceae bacterium | reverse complement strand
ATCATCTCCTCTCCATCAAAATTTTCAGAATACCGAACCAGGTAGTAATAGGCACTGTCTAAATTTTTCTCGGTATAAAATTGGAGTCCTTGTTGTAAGAGAGCCTCTCTTTGCTGTATTTCTAAACCATCTGGATTACTATCCAACTCTAAATCCTGAGCCGAACACCAGTCAAAAACCAGTAAAAAACAAATCAAAAGGTATTTATGCATCTTACACAATCTTAGCGGTATGGTGTGGATTGCAAGTTACACATTCTTTGGAATTATCCTCTTATTTGCTTGAATAAATCCCAAAGCACAATTCCTGTGCTTACGGCGATATTCAAAGAGTGTTTGGTCCCGAGTTGAGGGATTTCTATAACGCGGTCTGCCTGAGATACTAAACTCTGCTTTACTCCCTTGACTTCGTTGCCCATAATAATGGCATAAGACTGATCTTTAAGCGGACTAAAGTCTTGCAGATAAGTACTTTCTGTCGCTTGTTCAATTGCTAGAATTTGAGTTCCCTCTTCTTTGAGTCGGTCAAATACGTGCTGAACATCCTCGACATATTCCCAGTCGACAGATTCGGTTGCTCCCAAAGCGGTTTTGTGAATATCCTTGTGAGGTGGTTGCGCAGTAATTCCGCAGAGGTAAATTTTTTCAATCAAAAATGCATCTGCAGTTCTAAAAACGGAACCTATATTGTTCAAACTGCGAATATCGTCCAGAACTATAGAAATCGGAGTCTTTTTTTGCTCTTTAAAAGCAGCTATATCCAGCCGATTCAATTCTTTATTTTTCAATTTTCGCATATGGTAATTTCTTGCAGATTCGGGGTAAATTTACGTAAATTGCCCCATAAAAAGATAAATTTTGGCCAAATCCTCTCAGACTAAAGTATCGCCTTTGATGCAGCAATACAACAGCATCAAAACCAAGTACCCGGATGCTTTATTGCTATTTCGCGTAGGTGATTTTTACGAAACATTTGGATCGGATGCCGTTCGGGCAGCCAAAATTTTAGGTATTATTTTGACCAAACGAGGGGCGGGATCTGCCTCGGAAACAGAACTTGCTGGTTTTCCCCATCACTCCTTAAACACCTACCTTCCAAAGCTGGTGAAATCGGGGCTCCGAGTTGCCATCTGCGACCAATTGGAAGATCCGAAAAAAACAAAAAAGTTAGTCAAAAGAGGAGTGACAGAACTTATTACTCCTGGAGTCTCTCTAAACGACGAGGTCTTGGATCTCAAAAAAAACAACTACCTGGCAGCCCTTCATATTGGTAAAAAAAATATTGGAATCGCCTTTGTCGACATATCGACAGGTGCTTTTTATATCAGTCAAGGAACTCCCTCGGTAATTGATAAATTACTCCAAAACTTTAAACCAAGTGAAGTTCTGGTGCAAAAACAACAAAAAGGCTGGGTAAAAGAAAACTTTGATCCCGACCTCCATACCTATTACCTCGAAGATTGGGTTTTTAATAAAGATTTTGCAGATGACATTGTTCTGGGCCACTTTAAAGCAAATAGCTATAAAGGGTTTGGAATCGAGGACAAGGTCGAGGGTATTGTTGCAGCAGGAGTTATTTTGCACTACTTGTCCGAAACCCAACACCACAAACTCGCCCATATTTCGGGTATCTCTCGTATTGATGACGAAGATTTTTTGTGGATGGATCGCTTTACGATACGAAATTTGGAATTGTTTGGCTCTCCTCACCAAGGAGGCATGGGACTCATCGATATTTTGGACCATACCAAAAGTCCGATGGGAGCGCGTTTGCTCAAACACTGGCTAGCACTCCCTCTGATTGATTTGGAACAAATCCAAAATCGACACGATATGGTGAGCCATTTTAGCAAAACCGAAACTCTTCGGGAAGATCTTCGCTATAACCTCGCCCAACTATACGATATAGAGCGTATGGTGTCCAAAATTGCTACCCAAAAGATAAGCCCTCGCGAATTGGTGCAGCTCAAAAACTCTATCAAAGCAATAGAACCCATCCGAAAAGCCTGCCTTGAAAGTGGTTTTGCCCCATTGGAAAACAAGGGAAAAGAACTGCCCTCTCTAGAGCCTTTAAAAAGTTTAATCGAAAATCATATTCAAGAGGAAGCTCCTGTCCTACTCTCCAAAGGAAACGTGATCCAGCCCGGAGTGTCTGAGGAGTTAGACGAATTGAGGCAACTCGCAGAAAACGGTCGTTCCTATCTGGATCAAATGCTTGCAAAGGAGAGTGAACAAACTGGTATTAGCTCTTTAAAGATTGCGTTTAACAATGTTTTTGGATACTATATAGAAGTTAGAAACACCCATAGAGACAAAGTTCCTGAGAGTTGGATACGCAAACAAACTCTGGTCAATGCAGAGCGATATATTACCGAGGAGCTCAAAGAATACGAATCCAAAATTTTAGGGGCTCAAGAGAAAATAAGTGTTTTGGAGGCGGAATATTTCCAAAAAGTCCTTTCAAAGACTCAAGAGTATATTTCTCCGCTTCAAAAAAATGCAGCGATTCTAGGTCAACTCGATATATTGAGTTGTTTTGCCCACCAAGCTATCGAGGCGAATTATGTGCGTCCTTTGATGGACAAAACCACCAATCTACATATCAAAAATGGGCGTCACCCTGTTATTGAAAAACACCTCCCTCCCGGTCAAGAATATATTGCCAACAATGTCATATTGAATCCGGAACAACAACAAATTGTAATGATTACCGGTCCTAATATGTCGGGTAAATCCGCAATTTTAAGACAGACCGCTCTGATTACCCTAATGGCCCAAATCGGCTCTTTTGTGCCTGCGGAATCTGCCCAGATTGGATTGGTAGACAAGATATTTACAAGAGTCGGTGCCAGCGATAACATTTCTGCTGGAGAGTCCACTTTTATGGTAGAAATGAACGAAACCTCTAGCATTCTAAACAATCTTAGCTCCAGAAGTTTAATTCTTCTCGACGAAATTGGCCGAGGAACCTCCACTTATGACGGGATCTCCATAGCCTGGTCCATCGCAGCCTATATTCACGAACACCCAACAAAAGCGAAAACCCTGTTTGCGACTCACTACCACGAGCTAAACGACATGACCCAAACTTTTGAGCGGGTCAAAAACTTTAATGTAAGTGTCAAAGAGCTCAAAGACAAGGTTATCTTTTTGAGAAAGTTAGTCGCTGGAGGCAGCAAACACAGTTTTGGTATTCATGTGGCCAAGTTAGCAGGGATGCCAAGTCCTGTAATTCACCGTGCAGAAAAAATGCTCAAGTCTCTGGAGACCTCCAACAAGGAGACGAAACCCTCAGCTGACAATACCAAAAAAGAAGAGGATCTGCAATTGAGCTTTTTCCAATTAGACGATCCTTTGCTCGAAGAAATAAGAGACGAGATTTTAGGTACGGATTTGAATAGTTTGACCCCTATAGAGGCTTTGATGAAGCTGAACGAAATAAAACGAATGATTGAAAAATGATAGATAATCTCGAACAAGGTTTTTTCGGTATCGGAATTCAAAATGGCAAAACTCCTGAAAATCTAGGAGTCCTGTGGCGATCGGCTCAGAATATGGGGGCTAGTTTTATTTTTACGATCGGAAATCGCTACGAAAAACAGGCTTCCGACACCCACAAAGCAGTCGGTGCCATGCCTTATTTTCACTACAATACCTTCCAAGAGTTTTATAAACATCTGCCAAAAGGGGCAATGCTCGTGGGAGTTGAACTAGACGAAAAAGCAGTTCAACTAGAGGAATTTCAACATCCCAGACGCTGTGTTTATTTACTTGGGGCCGAAGATCACGGCATGTCTAAAGAGGCTCGAGACAAATCCCATCACCTAGTAAAGTTTGACACCAGACTGAGTATAAATGTGGCTGTTGCAGGAAGTATCGTGATGTACGACAGAAACTCAAAAAACACGTTTTCAACTTAAGTGAATTCCCTATATTTGTAGTCTAAATTGTTTCTTTATGTTTCTCTTTATCGGCGGTCCGGAAATTTTTGTAATCGTTCTCATTGTGGTTATGTTTTTTGGTGCGGATAAAATTCCAGAGATTGCTCGAACTCTAGGTAAGGGAATGCGTCAAATTAAAGATGCCACCAACGAAATTAAAAAAGAGATTAACGATAGCGCCGAAGGAACAGATCTCGGAGAGATCAAAAAAGAAATCGACTCGGTCAAAGACGATATCGACGATATGTCCGGGCCTATCAAAAGACAGTTCTAAAGAACACGAGTCAAACTCAAGCCATCCCTTATTGGAAACAACACGGTCTCGACTCTGGGGTCTTCGTTTATTTTTCTATTGTAGTCTAGCAGTGCTTTTGTACTAAAGTCCTTGGCTTCTAGTTTTTCCACTACTTTGCCAGACCACAGAACATTATCGGACAAAATAAGTGCACCCGATTTGAGTTTGGGTACAATCATATCAAAATAGGCCGCATAATTTTCTTTATCCGCATCGATAAACACCAAATCGTAAGAAGTCTGAAGTGTCGGGATGATTTCCAGTGCATTTCCCACAAGGGATTCTATGCGCTCTGAATTGTTTGTCTTTTTAAAATATTTTAAAGCTAACCAGCGGTTTTCTTCATTTACATCTATGGTGGTCAAACTTCCATCCTCCGCCAAGCCCTCTGCCAAACAGATCGCTGAGTATCCGGTATAGGTTCCTATTTCCAAGATAGATTTGGGACGCAACAATTTACTGAGCATAGACAGCACTCGACCCTGAAAAGCTCCGCTGACCATTCTGGGATTTAAAATCTTCTGCCAAGTTTCTTTTTGAAGTTTTGCCAGGAGTTCAGGTTCACTCTGACTGTGGCTAACAGTGTAATCGTCAATTTTTTGAGGAAGAAAATGCATGCCTAAGTTTTTGGCAAAGTTAGCTATTCCTCACGCTTTTCCAAAACGCGGTGAATCTTGTTTTGAATTTTCTGCTTGGACTCTTCGCTCATGATTAGCTGCTCTCTATTGGAACACCCTCGTGGTAAATCGTCTAAGTTTTTTTGAATGAGTTTGGTCAGTTTGGCGTTGTCTTTGGAGTATTTTCGACAGGATTTACAGCTCAACAGGTGGAACTCCAACTTTAGCCTCTCCCAAGAGCTACATTCTTTGTATTGCGATTTGTCACAAATCGTTCTAGCATTTTTACACGAAATCCCCATACTTATCTATTATACCAATTTTCTGAAACACAATTCTTTAATTGGATTCTTGCGCGATGCAGTAAAACCCAAACATTTGACGCAGTAATTCCCAATTCATTACAAATTTCTTCAGTTTCCATATTTTGGATGGTTTTCATTTCAAAAACCCTGCGCTGATTCCCTTTGAGATCCAGTATACACGCCTGTAATACCTTACCCAATTCTTCTTGTTCAATATCTCCATCGCTGTACTCAAAAGCCTCTACAGCCCCTCCGTCTGCAATCATATTTCTCCTATCCTCACTCAGACGATTCATCGGAGTTTCGAATTTGGCTTTTTTAGAGTTTGACTTGCGATAGTGATCGACTATTTTTCTTTTGAAAATAGACACCAACCATGTTTTTTCGGAGGCCTCGCCCTTAAAATTTTTTGCAGATTTTACAGCGGAGAGAAAAGTTTCCTGAATCAAGTCTTCTACTATGATTCCGTCAGAAACTCTCGATATTCCGTAATTAAACAGGAAATCCGCATATCTGCTGACCCATTTGTCGGGGTCTAATGTATTTTTTGGTTTTTGTTCCTCCACAATAATTGCACTTAAAGAGTCATAAAGTATCTAAACTCCTTACAAATTATTAACGAAGCTAATAAATTCCGTAGTTTTGCTTGTAAAAACTTTAGAAAATGTCGGTAGCTAAAAAATCTTATAAAAAAATTACGACCAACTCGATTATCGAAATGAAGGCCAATAAGGAGAAAATCTCCATGTTGACAGCCTACGACTATTCCATGGCCAAGATTATTGACCACGCTGGAGTAGACGTTATTCTCGTTGGAGATTCTGCTTCAAATGTCATGGCGGGTCACGAGACGACCCTCCCAATAACTCTGGACCAGATGATCTATCACGCATCTTCTGTAGTTCGCGCTGTAGATCGCAGTTTAGTGGTTGTCGACCTCCCTTTTGGAAGCTACCAATCTGACCCTAAAGAAGCTTTGCGCTCTGCCATTCGAATCATGAAAGAATCGGGTGGACATTCGGTTAAAATGGAGGGTGGAAGTGAAATTTCCGAGTCTATCAAACGCATCTTAAACGCAGGTATTCCTGTTATGGGCCATTTAGGTCTGACCCCACAATCCATCTATAAATTCGGTACCTATACCGTTCGTGCCAAAGAGGAGGCAGAGGCTGAAAAACTAAAAGAAGACGCTTTACTACTCCAAAAACTGGGCTGTTTCGCTATTGTTTTGGAAAAAGTTCCTGCAAAACTAGCTGCTGAAGTCGCAAAGAGTTTGGTGATTCCTGTTATTGGAATTGGAGCGGGAGACGGCGTTGACGGACAAGTTTTGGTGGTTCACGACATGTTGGGAATGACCCACGAATTTAACCCTCGTTTTTTGAGACGCTATCTCAATCTGTACGAAGAAATGGGGAATGCGTTTCGTCAATATAACGACGATGTAAAATCCCAAGACTTTCCAAACGAAAACGAACAATACTAGCACATGCGTGTCTTGCATCTCGATGAAAATCATCCCGTATTAGTCCAAGGGCTAAGTGCATTGGGTTGTGAAAACGAAATGGATCACAAGTCCAATTACGATGAAATTCTCGCAAAAATAGGGGACTATCAAGGCCTCATTATACGTTCTCGAATCCCCATCGATCGCAAGTTACTCGAGGCTGCTAAACAATTGAAATTTATAGGTCGCGTCGGTGCAGGCCTGGAAAATATAGATCAGGAATTTGCTTCCCAACAAGGGATACAATTATTTTCTGCACCCGAGGGCAATCGAACCGCTGTTGGGGAACACAGTCTAGCCCTACTTCTAAATTTGAGTAATCGAATTAATTTGGCAGATGCCGAAATTCGCTCAGGCCAATGGAGAAGAGAAGAAAATCGCGGATTTGAGATCGCTGGAAAACAAATAGGGATTATCGGCTACGGCAATATGGGCAAGTCCTTTGCCAAAGTATTGAAAGGTCTGGATTGTAAGGTTGTTTTTTACGACCTAGACCCTACAAAAGGAGACGAAAATGCAAGCTATGTGCCTTTGGAAGCTCTGCAACAGAATTCGGATATCATCAGCCTTCACACTCCGCAAACCTCACTTACCAAGGGCATGATCGATGCTCATTTTATAAAATCTTGCCACAAGAATTTTTATTTAATCAATACCGCCCGCGGATCAGCAGTACAAACCGATGCTCTGGTAGCAGGACTAAAAAGCGGAAAAGTTCTAGGCGCAGGACTAGATGTTTTGGAATACGAAAAAGCCTCTTTTGAGAATTTCTTCCAATCCGATAACCTGCCCGAAAGCTTTCGCTATTTGATCCAATCTCCAAAAGTGGTTTTGAGCCCTCATGTTGCGGGATGGACTGCCGAATCCAAATACAAATTGGCAGATACCATAGTTCAAAAGGTTAAAGCAGCCTTTTATCCGGATACCACCAGCTGATAAACCTCGTTATTTCGCTGTTTCAATAAGATATCAAATTCGTTTTCAAACTCGGAAAGACCTTGTAAATCAAAGTGACGGATGGTATACATTCTCAAGTCTCGCGTGATTTTCAAAACGAACTCCTCCTGCATTTTTTGCTTAAATCCTTCTATGGTCCCGTATTTATCCGTGACGCAAACCACAAACTCCAAAGCTGAATTTTGTATCAAATTGACCTTTAGTTTAAACTCAGACAAGGCCTGAAAAATACTCGTAATATTCTGTTCTACAATAAAAGAAAAGTCTCGTGCAGAGATGGAGATCAAAACCTGTTCTCTCTTTAAAATATAACAGGGAACAAAAGGATTTAGCGCCAAATTCTTGGCAATAGTGGTTCCCGAAGCCTCTGGGTTGAGAAAAGATTTCACTCGCAGTGGAATCTCGGCATTTTCCAAAGGTTTTAGAGTTTTCGGGTGAATCACTGAGGCCCCGTAAAACGCCATTTCAATTGCTTCTCCATAAGACAATTCACGCAGCAACTCTGTTTTTTGAAAATACCTAGGATCGGCATTTAGCACGCCCTCTACATCCTTCCAAATGGTCAGAGATTCCGCTCCTAGTGCATAAGCCATAATTGCAGCAGAATAATCCGACCCCTCTCTACCCAAGGTAGTGGTCAAGCCGTTTTCCGATCCCGCAATAAACCCTTGGCTCAAAAAGACGCCTCCTTGTTTGCAAGAATTTTGAATATTCTCTTCGGTCTGCTGCCAGTTGACCAAGGCCTCGCGATAGGACTCATCGGTTCGAACTAATTTCCTAGCGTCGAGCCATTGACTTTGGACCCCTGTAGACTGCAGATAATGATTCACGATAGTACTGGATATCAATTCTCCAAAACTCACCACTTGATCGTAAAGAAAGTCGTAGTTGACCTCTGCAAACTGACTGGTTAGTTGTTCAATTTGTTCAAAAAAGCTTTGGAGTTTTGGGAATATTTCATCCTCTTGTTCAAATAGCTCCGAAACAATGTTTAAGTGGTATTCTTTGATGAATTGTAGGGCTTGGGTTCGTCCGGCTTGATCTTTTGCCTGAACCAATTGCTCAAAAGCATTGGTCATCTTGCCCATGGCAGATACAATGACAAACAAATTCTTTTCCTTTCCTGCAATAGCTCCTAATCGCTTAATTCCTGCCGCATCTGCAATAGATGCTCCTCCAAATTTATAAACTCTCACTTTTTAGATAAATATGATTTTAATCCTTTATAATTCATTTGAACTGTATCCCAATCTCTCAAAACTTTTGCTCCAGTTGATTCGTAAAAATCAATAGCTCCTGAATTCCAATCCAAAACATTCCATTCTACTCTTTTTACCCCTTGATTCCAAGCGTGCTCAAGCACTCGGGTATAAAGGGCCTTGCCAATTCCTTTTCCTCTGTATGCCTCGGAAACGATCAAATCCTCCAAATGTAAGGTTTTGCCCTTCCAGGTAGAGTAGCGATTATAACACAAGGCTGCTCCGATAATTCCCTCCTCTGTCTCGGCCAAATAACAGGTAAACATGGCATTTTCGCCAAATCCATCTCGAATCAAATCGTCAACTGAAATTTCAACTTGATGGGCTTCTTTCTCAAATTCTGCCAACTCTTTTATCAATTTCAAAACAGAACCCATATCTGCTTTTGCAGATTTACGAATTTGGTAATCCATAAGCATTAGTTTTCGATCAAAATTACGATATTTGGGTCAAACTACACTCAACTAAAATTATGACCAAATCTAACCAAACCCTCGGTGAATTTATCATTGATAATCAGCTGCATTTCAAATATACAACTGGAGAATTATCTAGACTAATTAATTCGATCAGACTGGCTGCAAAAATTGTAAATCACGAAGTAAACAAAGCAGGTTTAGTCGATATTTTAGGAGAAGCAGGAGAAACCAACGTCCAAGGAGAAGACCAACAAAAGCTCGATGTCTACGCCAACGACGTCTTTATGCAAGCCTTGATCAAAAGAGAGATCGTTTGTGGAATTGCCTCGGAAGAAGAAGATGATTTTGTTGCTGTAAACGGCAAAAATGCTTCCAACGAAAATAAATATGTGGTTTTGATTGATCCTCTTGACGGATCATCCAACATAGACGTCAATGTATCTGTAGGAACTATTTTTTCCATCTACCGAAGAGTGAGCCCTATTGGAAGTCCAGTGACTGCTGAAGATTTCTTACAAAAAGGTAGCGAACAAGTCGCTGCGGGTTATATTATCTACGGTACCTCAACGATGATTGTTTATACTACGGGTTACGGAGTGAACGGTTTTACCCTAAATCCTGCAATTGGGACTTTTTACCTCTCGCATCCGAATATGATGTTTCCAAAAACCGGATCGGTCTATTCTATCAACGAAGGGAACTACATACACTTTCCACAAGGAGTAAAAGACTATTTAAAATATTGCCAAGAAGAGGTAGAGGATCGTCCTTACAAAGCCCGTTATATCGGTTCTTTGGTAAGTGATTTTCACCGAAATATGATTAAAGGAGGTATTTATATCTACCCTACCAGCTCAAAAGCACGTCAAGGAAAATTGCGTTTGTTATACGAATGTAACCCTATGGCCTTTTTGGCGGAGCAAGCGGGTGGAAAAGCAACAGATGGCTATAAAAGAATTATGGATATAGAGCCAACCGAACTGCACCAACGCGTTCCTTTTTTCAGTGGAAGTGTGGAGATGGTCGAAAAAGCAGAAGAGTTTATGGCCCTTTATCCTCAGGACGCTAATTACCAATAAGCTATTGAAAATAAGAGCCCTCGATATCGAGATAGGCAATATTGATTTCTAGTAATTGTTAGTTAGACGAATTCAAAGTATATTTACATCATTATATTAACTAATATCTATTATTATGGCTTTTGACTTACCAAAATTACCTTATGCATATGATGCATTGGAGCCGCATATCGATGCGAGAACGATGGAAATCCATCACTCAAAGCACCATGCGGGATATACTGCAAAATTAAATGCAGCTGTTCAAGGTTCTGACCTTGAAGGAAAAACAATTGAAGAAATTCTTAAAGGTTTAGACCTCGCTAATGGCGCTGTGCGCAACAACGGTGGTGGTTTTTACAACCACTCTTTGTTCTGGGAAGTAATGAGTCCAAACGGAGGAGGAAAACCAAGTGGAGATTTAGCTGCGGCTATCGATGCTAAGTTTGGTTCTTTCGACGCATTCAAAGATGCTTTTGCTGCTGCTGCTGCAACTCGTTTTGGATCGGGATGGGCTTGGTTATGTGTACACCCAGGAGGAGCCGTAGAGGTTTGTTCAACTGCTAATCAGGACAATCCAATGATGCCGGAGATCGGATGTGGAGGAACTCCTATTTTAGGTTTAGATGTTTGGGAACACGCTTACTACCTAAACTATCAAAACAGAAGACCAGATTATATTGAAGCTTTCTTCTCTGTAATTAACTGGGACGAAGTTTCTAAGCGCTACGAAGCTGGCAAATAAAATAAGCAACATAAAAAAAACCCGCTCGTTTCACGAGCGGGTTTTTTCTTTTCTATATCTAAAGGCTTAGTAAGCTCTTTTGTTGTTTCCTTCCACAAAGTTAATAAACGCTTCGTTTACTACGCGATTCCCTCCTGGTGTCGGGAAGTCTCCTGTAAAATACCAATCTCCCAAATTATTAGGGCAAGCCTTGTGAAGATCCTCTACCGTTTGGTAGATAATTTCGATATCAGCTTTGATTTCCGAAGTTTTTAGAATTTGAGCAATCTTATCTGAAATTTCTTCGTTTGTAAAACCTGCAAAAAGCTCCTTTACGTGGTTTACAATTTCTCCGTCTTTCTTGTTGCGCTGATTCAGACACTTTTGGTAAATATCATCTATCAAACCGTAGTTGTCGTTGTCCTTTAACAAACTCAAAGCCGCCTTGAAAGCGATAAACTTATCGATGTTTGACATATCGATTCCGTAGCAATCTGGATATCTGATCTGAGGAGCCGCAGAAACAATAATAATCTTTTTAGGATTTAGACGGTCTAGTATTTTAATAATACTCTTTTTCAGAGTAGTTCCTCTTACAATACTATCGTCAATAATCACGAGATTATCTGTCGGTTTTACTGCTCCATAGGTTACATCGTAAACGTGTTCTACCAAATCATCTCTAGAACTGTCGTCGGTGATAAAAGTTCTCAACTTGGCATCCTTGATCGCAATTTTTTCAAAACGCGCACGCTCGGACAAAATCTGAGTCACTTCTTCGCGAGATAATTCTCTTCTTCCGTCCAAAAGCTTGGCAGTCTTTTGTTGGTTTAAGTAATCCTCAGCTGCTTCCATCATTCCGTAAAAGGAAGTCTCCGCAGTGTTTGGGATATAAGAGAATACCGTATTGGAAATATCTCCGTCGATTTTTTCCAAAATCTTTGGGAAAACTAACTTTCCTAACTCCTTTCGCTCTGTATATATATCTGCATCTGATCCTCTCGAAAAATAGATGCGTTCAAAAGAACAGGCTTTGTTCTCTCTTTTTTCTAAAATTTCTTTGACGCTTACCTCGCCGCTCTTTTTGACAATCAAAGCACTACCTCTGGTCAATTCCTTAACCTTTTCAATAGGCACGTTAAATGCCGTTTGAATAACAGGTCTTTCAGAAGCCACCACGACTACTTCGTCATCTTGGTAATAAAATACCGGTCTAATTCCCGATGGGTCTCTCATGACAAAGGCATCTCCATGACCTATCAAACCAGCCATAGCATATCCTCCGTCAAAGTTTTTTGAAGCCCTTTTCAAAATATTTTGAAGATCTAAACGCTCCGCTATAATTGCAGAGGCTTCTTGTTTGGAAACTCCTTCTGTTTTGAGGTCCGAATAAATGCGTTCTACCTCATCATCCAAGAAATGACCTATTTTTTCCATCACCGTTACGGTGTCTGTATTCTCCTTTGGGTGCTGACCTAAAGCGATCAATTCATCGACCAACTCTGCTACATTAGTCATGTTGAAGTTTCCTGCAACAATAAGATTTTTGTGCTGCCAGTTACTCTGTCTTAGAAATGGGTGGACATTCTCAATGCTGTTTCCTCCAAAAGTTCCGTAGCGAACGTGACCTAGGTACAAGTTCCCCAAATAAGGAAGGTTTTCATTGAGCCATTCTGGATCTTCTTTCTCCTCACCTGCGTTTTCTATAACCCCATTGATACGTTCGTTGATTTGAGCAAAAATATCTTGGATAGGCTGACTTTTGTTTGAACGAATCCTACTCATATAACGAGTTCCCGGATTGACATCGTACTTTACACTAGCAAAACCGGCTCCGTCTTGACCACGGTTGTGCTGCTTTTCCATCAGCAGATACATCTTGTTGATTCCGTAAAAGGCTGTACCGTACTTCTCTTTATAAAAGCTCAAAGGCTTTAACAATCGAACTAAGGCTATTCCACATTCGTGCTTAATTGCATCACTCATATCAACTGTATTAATTTAATTCTATCTCGAATTGAGTCAAATCTTTAAATTGTCTCAAACGGTTGTTAATTTCATCTTCACTCAAGCTAAGCATACGCTCTGTTCCAAATTTCTCCACAGAAAAGGAAGCTAAATTTGAACCTTGAATGACTGCTGTTTTCATATTTTCAAAAGAGATATTATCCGTTTTTGCTAAATGTCCAATAAAACCTCCTGCAAAAGTATCTCCTGCTCCGGTTGGATCAAAAACAAATTCTAAGGGAAGTGCTGGGGCGAAAAAGACTTCTTTTTCGTGAAACAACAAAGCTCCGTGTTCTCCTTTTTTAATAACCACGTATTCTGGACCCATGGCCTGAATTTTTTCGGCAGCCTTTACCAGGGAATATTCTCCGCTGAGTTGTCTTGCTTCTTCGTCGTTAATGGTTATTACATTTACTCTTTTGATCACCTTCATCAAATCTTCAAGAGCGTTGTCCATCCAAAAATTCATGGTATCTAAAGCGACTAGTTTCGGCTCGGAATTCAACTGGTCCAAAACCGATAATTGAACCAAAGGATGCAGGTTTCCTAACATCACATAGGGAGAATCTTTAAATGCCTCTGGAACTACTGGATTAAAATCCGCAAGAACGTTGAGTTCTGTGATCAAGGTATCGCGAGTATTCAAGTCGTTGTGGTATTTTCCTGACCAAAAGAAGGTTTTCCCTTCTGGAACGATTTCAATACCATCTGTGTTGACACCTCTGTCGGTCAACAAATCTAAATAGTCTTGGGGAAAGTCTCCTCCTACAACGGATACTACTCCAGATTTGACTCCAAAATTGGCTGAGGATAGCCCGATAAAAGTTGCTGCGCCTCCCAAGATTTTGTCTGTTTTTCCAAACGGAGTCTCGATGGCGTCGAAGGCTACTGTGCCTACAATTAATAGTTTACTCATATTATCTCTATCTTAACAACAAAGCCCGTATTTTGGCTTGTGTTTACCTTAAATGTATTTAACTTTGCAAAAATAAGTTTAAAATATGACTATCAAAGCAATACAAGAAGAAATAATTGATGAGTTCGCCCTGTTTGACGACTGGATGGAGCGCTACGAATACTTGATTGATTTGGGTAAATCTCTTCCCTTGATTGACAGTAATTTTAAAACAGACGACAACATCATCAAAGGCTGCCAATCCAAAGTCTGGATTCACAGCGAGTTCGATCAGGATAAAGTTTTGTTTACAGCAGATTCAGATGCCATTTTGACTAAAGGAATTGTAGCATTGCTCTTGCGCGTTTATTCCGATCAAGAGCCCGATGCCATTTTGGGAGCAGATACAGATTTTATTGACGAAATCGGTCTCAAAGAGCACCTCTCTCCAACACGTGCCAATGGTTTGGTGTCCATGATCAAGCAAATCAAGCTTTACGCCCTGGCATATAGAGCAAAATCGAATTAATTAACTTTGTAAAAAATCACAGAGATGAACGAACAAGAAGTACAAGATTTAGGGGATAAAATTGTAGGGGTTTTAAAAACTATTTACGATCCAGAAATCCCTGTAGATATATATGAACTCGGTTTGATTTACGATGTAATGGTAAACGAGAATAACGAGGCAAAGATATTGATGACCCTTACTTCTCCGAACTGTCCGGTTGCCGAAAGTCTTCCTTTGGATGTCGAAGAAAAAGTCAAGTCTCTCGAGGAAATTGAGGATGCTGAGGTCGAGATTACCTTTGACCCCACTTGGACCCAAGATATGATGAGTGAAGAAGCCAAACTAGAACTAGGTTTTTTATAGATGGATGAGATTGTAAACAGAGTTGCCAAGAGTCCTTTAGTTACTTTGGACTTGGAGGAATACTATCCCTCGGGAACGCGTTCCAAAATTGATATTGCCCCTTGGCTATACGAAGGAATCATCCTAAAGGAAACCGACTTTAGACAATCCCTCGAAGAATATGACTGGAGTCAATATCAAGATCATTTTGTCGCCTTGTATTGTTCGGCTGACGCTATAATTCCCTCTTGGGCATATCTACTTGTCAGCACGAAACTGGCCCAATACGCTCGAAAAGTTGTGGTAGGAGACTTAAATCTTTTGGAATCCATCATTTTCAGTGATATCATTGCAAATATCGATGTAAAACAATTCGAGGATCGCCCGGTTATCGTCAAAGGCTGTGCAAAAATCACCATTCCCGAATCCGCTTTTACAGAACTAATTTTAAAAATTCAACCCGTAGCAAAATCTCTCATGTATGGAGAGGCTTGCTCAACAGTACCTTTATACAAAAAACCAAAAAAATGAAAAAACCCTTATTGTTAATTGCTCTACTAGCCTTTACTGGTATTAGTTTTGCTCAAGAAGAAGAAGAACCGAAAAAAGAAGGATGGGAAACCGAAGGTGTGTTTACTTTCCTTATCAATCAATCAGCATTTTCAAACTGGATTGCAGGTGGGGAAAACAGTTTAGCTGGAAACCTGTCTATAGATTATAGCTTTAACTATTACGGTGAGAAATACACTTGGGAAAACAAATTGCTTTTGGGCTATGGTCTTACCAAGACAGAAGCGAGCGACTATACCAAGAAAACAGACGATCGCATCAATTTCTCATCTCTGGTAAGTCTAAATAGTGATACTAAAGTACGCTGGTCTTTTTTGACGCAATTTAGAACACAATTTACCGATGGATACGAATATTTTGACGATGCAAACGGGGAAGAAGATCGCCGAGTAGAAACGAAATTTATGTCTCCAGGCTATCTTTTATTTGGTCCAGGTTTGTTATATGAGCCTTCTGAAAATTTCAAGATAAATGCATCTCCTGCAACTGCTAAGATGACTTTTGTAAATAAATCCTTTACTTCGGCTCCAGACTACGAAAACGAAAGCTATTTTGGTGTAGGGGCTAACAAATCTACTCGCTTTGAATTAGGTTTTAACGCTACTATGTTTTACAAAGCTACCTTGATGGAGAATGTGACAATCGACAATACGCTAAACTTGTATTCGAACTATCTAGAGGATCCTCAAAACGTAGATATCGATTACACCTTAAATCTGGTGATGAAAATCAACGATATCCTGTCTACAAATTTGTCTTTCCAGACTATTTATGACGACAACGCCTTTGAAGGCTTTCAAGTGAGAGAAGTATTAGGTTTAGGGGTAAACGCTACTTTCTAATCTACTCTTCTACACTGTACTCCTCGTAGAGGAAATCATTATATGGAAAACGCTGTACGTGAAGTTTTCGGACTTCATCGTACACTTTTTTCCTAAAGTCCTCAATATTATCTTTATTCAAGGCAGACATAAATACGCATTGATCACTCAATTTACTCATCCAGCTCTGTTCTAGTTCTTCCAAACTGTAATGAACCTCTGTTCTCTCGGTGATCAAATCATCTTCATCAAATTTCTGAGCTTGATACGCATCAATTTTGTTAAAGACCACAATGGTCGGTTTGTCTGAACTCTTTATTTCTGCTAAAATTTTGTTTACACTTTCCATGTGATCCTCAAAATTAGCATGAGAAACATCTACTACGTGCAATAACATATCTGCTTCTCTAACCTCGTCGAGGGTAGATTTAAAAGACTCTACCAACTGGGTCGGGAGCTTTCGAATAAAACCTACGGTGTCGGTAAGTAAAAATGGAATGTTTTTTACAACAACCTTCCTCACAGTCGTGTCCAAAGTGGCAAAGAGTTTATTTTCCGCAAAAACATCGCTCTTGCTGATAAGATTCATAAGAGTGGATTTCCCGACGTTGGTATAACCTACCAAGGCAACTCTCACCATCTTACCTCTATTCTTTCTCTGAATAGCCATTTGCTTGTCGATGGTACTCAGTTTCTTTTTCAAAAGGGTGATCTTATCTCTAACAATACGTCTATCGGTTTCAATCTCGGTCTCTCCCGGACCTCTCATTCCGATACCCCCTTTTTGCTTATCCAAGTGGGTCCACAAACGTGTTAGTCGAGGAAGAAGATATTGACATTGGGCCAATTCCACTTGAGTTCTAGCGTAAGAGGTTTGCGCTCTTTGGGCAAAAATATCCAAGATAAGATTGGTTCTGTCCAAGATTTTACAATCCAGCACTTTCTCAATATTGCGAAGTTGAGCAGGACTCAATTCATCGTCAAAAATTGCGGTTCCAATATCGTGAGCGTTTATATATTCTTTTACGGTCTCCAGTTTTCCTGTTCCTATAAAAGTCTTTGGATGCGGCTGGGCCAGTTTTTGAGTAAACCTCTTGGTCACTACCCCTCCTGCTGTCAGGGTCAAAAATTCCAATTCATCTAAATATTCGGTAGCTTTTTCTTCATTCTGTAATTGACTGATTACACCAATCAATATCACTTTCTCCGAACTAATTTTCTTTTGTTCAATCATGGGACAAAGTTACTAATAATAAAACGTAAATTTCGCCATGCAAAAAGCCTTACAGATCGTTTTTTACAATGTGGATAATTTTTTTGATCCTCTCGACGCAGCACACACCTTAGATGAGGATTTTACACCTACGGGAAGAAAAAAATGGGGGGAATATCGCTACAATCAAAAAGTATCCAAGATTGCCAAAACTATTGCTGGTATTGGTGAAATAAATCCCCTTGCATTTGTCGGCTTGGCAGAGGTGGAAACCGAACAAGTTTGTAAGGACCTTGTCGAAAATCAATTCTTGGCCCCGCTCAACATGGGCTATATACACCGTGAATCCTCCGATGTTAGAGGTATTGACGTGGCTTTGCTTTATAACAAAGACCTCTTTTCTGTGGAATCCGTTGCTGTCCACCCTGTGGAAATTGACATTTACCAAGACCATCTAACCTCTCGAGATATTTTGGAGGTCCAAGGATTTTTAAGTGGAACTCCCCTTCGAATATTTGTAAATCACTGGCCTTCTCAACGAAGAAGAGGAAATAGAAAGTTGCGAAAAAGAGCTTCCGATATTTTAAAAAAAAGACTTAAAGAATTGGATTTAAAATCCGATCATATTGTCATTATGGGGGACTTTAACGACAATCCCGATGCACCATCTCTCACTTTTTTGAAAGATTACGGTTTTACCAATACGCTTTCCTCCCAATGGAACGAAAATCAAGGAAGTTTAAAATACATGCGAAAGTGGCTTTTGTTTGACCAAATTTTCCTCTCTTCTGCTTTTTTCGAGTCCCAAGACTCCATTTCCTATGAGTCGGGGCAAATTTATAACCCCACAAAATTACAGGACCCATCAGGGCGCAATAAGGCGCAACCCTTTCGCACTTTTATTGGAAAAAATTATATCGGCGGTCAATCCGACCACTTCCCTGTTCTCAATCAAATTTTAAGTCCAAAGCTCCCGTCCAAGGATTGATGTCATTTGGCACTACAAAAGACCTAAAATACTCCCACTCTACTGACGAAAATCCTGAAGAGTCTATGGCTATTCGTCGAGCAAGGGCGTCGGAGTAATCCCAAGGTGTATTTTCCCCGTCTTCCCCTATTGTCCCATAAACATCCACCAAATCACCAAAATTGTCATAAAGCGCATATACATCGTTTCCATTTCCCGAAACTGTTGCGCTTACCATATCCGATGAGCGGCTGTAATACGTGTTTAAGTCTCGATTAGAAATCACCACATAGTCATCCCCTGCAATGGTTAATCCCCCGAGATCCGCCCCATTTCCAGAGGGGTAGGTGTTGCCATTTATATATCGGTGAAGCACCCATCCGCTGAGAGAAATCGATTCTTCTGAAGCGTTATACAAACTGATATAGCGAGCCCTAAAATCGTTTAAAGGATCTGCTATTTGACTAAAAAAAATCGGTTTTGTCTCTTGAAAACACTCCTTTCTCTCTCCGACTACCGCGACGTCCTGGAGGTTTTGAATCTTCAATACTCCTCGTTGATAAATCCCCGATAATTCCAGTTCCCCACCGGGTATTTCTCGATGGGCGAAATTTGCTTCTCCCGAAGTGCGTAGCAATAAGAACTCTCCGCTATCGCATTGAATAAAATTTCTATCGGCAGTATCAGTCCCGCTAAAAAAGGCAAAAGCCAAACCCAATTCCTCATCTATCAGTTGGTAGTTTTTAAAACGTATCCATCTGTTTTCGTAATTCTCCTGTTCGAGCTCCTCCGCTGGAGTATCAAAAGGCTCTAAATCTGACATTACCGACAAGGGAAAAAGATACTTGTGAACCTCATCGGCTTGGATCGGTGCAATAGCTCCCCCATTCCAAATTCCAGTTCTCAAGAAATTATCGTTCCGCTGCAGGTAAAGTGATTTTAGATTCAACAACACCTCTCTTCCAATTTCAAAGTCTTTGAAAAGTTCCTCCTGATCAACCAAAACAGAGATCCCTACATGACTATTGGATGGGGACAAAACCAGCTCCTTTGAAAAATTCTTGGTCCGGTCATTAGCTATAACCGTCAATCTGAGAACCGCATCTTTTTGGGAACTAACCAACTGTATTCCCGGATTGGTCTGCTGTAATAACTCCTCCATCGTCAAATTAGAGTCCGATGGCGTTTCACTACAAGGATTGGCTTGATATTCCAAGTCTTCTACTGATCTTAAAACGAGATTTTTTAGCCCGTATTTCTCGGTTATAACTCCGGTAACCCGCGTCCATTGGAATGGGAATTTTTTGTTTTTAAAATCGTTATAGGCATTGATTTCCATATTCAAAATCGCTTGGGGAAAGGTGCAGTCGAGCATCCTCAACAAGGGGTGTTCTCGATTTTGATTGCTGTCAAATCCTATGCTTTTGCTTGTATCCAAAACAATATTATCCAAACTCACCAAGGTATTTGTGCGGAATACCTCAGGGTTTAGCTCTGATGTTAAAGGAGTGTTCAAACACAGTTTCTGAAAGTGATTTCTCCATAAATCCTCTGGAATTTCTCTTAGCTCTCCTTCTTGGTATAGCCCAATTTCTAAAGACCCATAATTGCGATATATGCCTAATCCGTCTAACTTTATCCGAATTTTATCTCCAATTTGAAAATCTAAGTAAAGATCCGATCTTCCTAAATTGAAACGGAGACCATCCGTTGTGCTCTGACTAAAATCTTGTACAACTAAGGTCTTGTAAAATTCACCAAATTCATCCGAGCTGATCACCTGACCTTCAATTACTGTATTTGCAGGAAAAGAGATGGATCGTCCAAATTGATAAAACGACAACACCTCTTCGAAGGAAGAATTGACCACCCAATCACTGGCCTTGCAGTTTTCCTCTGGGAGTTCTATCTCCGGGGCGCAGGAAGCCAAAAAGAACCACAAAGCAATATAGAGATACCTCATATGCTGCATTTAAAATTGATAAAATAACGAAGAGGTGCATTTTGCCAGTATTTATCCGAAAAAATATCGGGGCTATAGTTCCGTTGGTTTCCCCAGCGAGAAGATTCGTAACCTCCCGTTTTGATGGAGCTATTCAAAAGGTTTTGAACACTGAGAAAAGCAGAGAAATAGCGTTTTTTGACTAGCCAGGATTTGCCTAAACTCAAGTTGACAAAATTCGCCCTATCCAAAGGTTTAATATCCCAAAATTCCCTAGATATCTCATCTGAATCCGAAAAGATTGAGGACCGTCTCAAAAGAGAATAGCCAATATAGTTGTCCCAAAGAAAATGATAGGACAATTCCGTCCAGAAATAATTAGATGCCCTGAAATTCAAGGATAAAGAAACTGCTTTTTCGGGCCCGGAAGAGACCGGAAGACCAGTCAGATAAACAGGAATATTTTCAAATTCCTCCCCTTGTGAAGTATATATATTCAAATATCCCGAATCCATATAGCGGTGCTGGCCGTATACTCCAGCCAAACTCAATTCAAAAGCATCTCCAATTTTACGAGAGCAGCTCCATTCTAAAGAAGTATAAATTTGACTAAAATCTCGATGCTCCAAAGTGATAAAATCATTTAGGGATCCAAAAAGATCTTGAATATAAAATCTAGATTTAGATATACTAGGGCTAAGAAAAAGTGCTTTCAACTGAAGATCGATCTTGGTTTGCTCGGTGTTAAACTGATACCTGAGTGCGGTTCGTAAAGCAATTTTATTCTTTAGATTATTTGCTAAAATCCCACTCTCTTTTGCATCTAAAAAGTTTTGTATAAAATTTGGAGCTGTACTTTCCACTCCCATATTCAAACCAAAAACATGTCTGCCTAAACCGCTATAAACTGTCGAGATCGCGGATCTCATTGTAAAATAAACAGGGGTACTGACCTTTGATTTTGACTCCAAAGAGGCTCTTGTATTTTTAAAATTTCCCTTTCTAGAAAATTGAAGGGTACTGAGCTCCAAATTAGCATTCCACCTCCAATTCTCGGTTGCATTTTGATATTGAATATTGAACATAGCCTCCTTGGCAAGAGCATCATAATTATATCTTATTTTGTCTCCCTCCTCAAATTCTTTTGACTTGTTCTCTAATTGATTGTATTTCTTTTCTCCTTCAAAAAACGTATTGTGATCTAATAAATAAGATGCTCCTAAGAGATTTTTAAGCTCTGTGAAATTATTCTGCTCTGCCAAACGAATTCGGGCTGAGAACAACAATCCACCTGTTCGAAAATTAGAGAATAATTGCAGATTTAATGCCTGCTGGACCTCGCCACTCAAATGATAAACAGCCTGTTCGTTATTCCGATTATGGCTTAGAATCTTCTCAAAATCAATTTGGCCATATGCTGAGTCCTCTTCCCACTTAGAGCGTCTTCTTTGCGCCTCAGCATAATCTACTCGTCTACCGGAAATATAGTAACTCGGCAAATATTTATAGTAATTTCCAAAGGGGCTCGGTGCATTTTGATAAAATAAATTATCTCGAACAATCCTTTGAAAATCTGCTAAGTAACCCATACTGAGATTTCCCTTCGAATAATTTGCACTCGTGCGAATATTCGTGTCAATCTTCGCCCGAACTGGGAGGAGTTTTCCCGAGAGTATTCCCCAATTCGGATTGTATTGATCCCCCTTCAGATCCAACTCCTCCTGAGTCAATGCACTGGACCGATTTCGATTTGTCCAAGTGCTACTGACAATAAAACTAAAATGTTTGCGCTGATAGGACCCTAAAAAACTAGCTGATTGGTAGGGGGTGCCCGATGCCTGCCCTTTTTCCCCATATCTAAAACCAAAACTCAGCAAGAGATTGGATTTTTTAGAAAGCTCTTTATTTTTGGTCCATAATACCCTCCAGTCATAAGACCCGGATGAATTACTCAGAGTAATTGTCTCCGATGACCTCATATCTTTTGGAAACACCTCAAAAGCCGTCGCCAGTTTGACATAGCGAGATGGAGTGCTGGTCCCATTCAAATCTCGTCGATTCCGAAGCACTTCATTGAGCCCGCCAATCGAGGACCAAGCGAACCTATCGTCGAACAAACTGTTTAATTTAAAGTCATTAAAATAGATTTCTCTGTTGCGGTTATCCAAGCCATCTTCTCTGAAAAAAAAGGAGGACCAGGCGTATTTCCTCGAACGTCTGAGTACATCATCATAGGCGTCCAAAAAACCAACATTTAAAAAATTGTCCTCCTCAAATTGCCCGTAAGCCAAATCTGTAAAAAGAATTAAAATGATATAAATAGATTTCATACACCTATAAAACGCAGGCTTGGAACTATTCGTTTTAGACTGGTAATTTAAGCGCTTAGCTAGAGTAAAAGGGCCTATACTAAAAGCTAATTTCCTTCGTTTTTTTAATGTGAAGACTCTGTTGACCTGCCTTTTGATTTGTACCGCTAGCTGGAGTCAAAAGACTGTCTTTACGGTGGCATTTTACAATGTGGAAAATCTATTTGACACGATAGATCAAGTAGATGTGTGGGATGATGATAGAACTCCAAGCGGACGCTATGGAAACACTAAAAAGGTTTATAATTCCAAATTAAATCAAATTGCAAAAGTAATCTCTGAAATTGGGAAAGATGAAGTGGGACAAAGTCCGCTACTCCTTGGTCTGGCGGAAGTAGAAAACTTTGAGGTTGTCTACGATTTGACACAAACGGAATACTTGAAGCAGCAGGGCTATTCCATTATACATGGGGACTCCCCTGACAAAAGAGGAATAGACGTAGCCTTGGTCTATAAAAATTCTAGTTTTTTTCCTTCTGATTTTGACTTCCACGAGTTAAAAATTTATGGAGAGGACGGTCAGCGTATTTTCACAAGAGATATCCTAGAGGTTAGAGGTTTTGCTTTGGGGAAACCCCTTGTAATTTTTGTCAACCATTGGCCATCGAGACGAAGAGGAAAATTGCGCTCCGAGCGGCTTCGAATAGCAGCTAGTCGTCTACTGATAAAAAAGATCACATTAGCCCAAAAGGAACTGCCCAAGGCTCAAGTTATTGTTATGGGAGACTTTAACGACGACCCAGAATCTCTGAGCATCAAAACTTTGTCTGACAGTATTCCAGTTTTACAAAACCCATATAAGCGTTTAGCAAAGATGGGAGTGCATAGTTTAGTTTATCGTGACGCCAGAAATCTATTTGATCAAATTATCCTGTCTCGTGATTTTTTAGAGGAAGGCAACAAAGCACTCCATTTGGAGGCTGCAAAAATCTTTAATCCTCCAGAACTCACTTTACGTGAGGGAAGGTTCAAAGGCTATCCTTTTCGAAGCTATTCTTTTACCAATTATACCGGAGGCTTCAGCGATCATTATCCCGCATATTTAATTCTTTCGGTGACTAATTTTGAACAGTAAACTCCTGTGAATCTATTAAATTTCAAAAAATCGTGAAATACGCATAATATTCTGCAGTGCTGTAAAGCTTCACTTTATGCAAAATTCAAAGAAAATATGGAGTTTTTAGACATCCCTTTATTCGATGATGATTTTTTTAAAATGATCTTTAGGTTTAGTTTAAACCTGGTTTTTTTAATCCTTATCATTCGATATTTATACTATAAAAAAAGTAAAAAAGTAGCTTACCTTTTCACCTATTTCTTAATAGGTATTATTGTATT
>JBELHR010000016.1:0-23241 GCA_042091275.1 Flavobacteriaceae bacterium | reverse complement strand
AAAGTAAAAAAGTAGCTTACCTTTTCACCTATTTCTTAATAGGTATTATTGTATTTTTTATCTGCTTTACCTTGAAAAAATTTGAAATTGATTTGGGGATGGCTCTAGGTCTATTTGCTATTTTTGGAATTATAAGATATCGCACAGATCCCATTCCTATTCGTGAAATGACCTATCTTTTTGTGGTCATCGGGATATCCATAATGAATGCTTTGGTCAACAAAAAGATGTCTTATGTAGAGATATTATCTGCAAACACGATTATTTTTATAGCCACCTATATCCTAGAAAACATCAATGCTTTAAAGCACGAGGTTTCAAAAAAAATCACTTACGACAATATGGAGTTGGTCAAAAAACAAAACGAAAAATTACTCCTAGAGGATTTAGAGCAGCGCACTGGACTGAAGATTAATCGAGTAAAGGTGAATTCGTTGGACTACTTTAAACCTTCTGCTAACCTGACTATATACTATATTGTAGATGCTGAAGATTAGAACCCTTGCTTTCGGTTTGATTTTGCTTATCACTGCAAACCAAAAGCTAATTGCTCAAGATACCGATAACGAACTTTGGACCTCCATTGAGTTGGCTTATAAACTTAACAAAACCTTTGATTTAGAGTTTAGAGAAATGCTGCGACTCAGCGACAACTTGGGAGAAATAGATCAATTTTATTCCCAACTCGGTCTTGGGATAGACCTGTCAAAATCTTTTGAAATAATGCCTGCATATCGATTTACCAGAGATCATGATTATAAAGGAAAAATTCAAGGCTATGAAAGCGTTGGTAGGTTTCAAATAGATTTTAGGTATAAACAGAAAATAAATCGTGTAGATTTAACATACAGATTTCGCTACCAAAACAAAAACTACTTAACTGAGGATAAACAAAGTGAAGATGCCCTGCGTTTCAAGCTTCGTACCCGCTATAAGATTAGAAATTGGAAGTTAGATCCTATTTTGAGTTATGAATACTTCTATCGGATAAACAAAGATGACAATTCCTATAATGGATATAGAATCACCCTTTCCACACGCTACAAACTCACGAAGTCAAGTAGACTTATTTTTGCTTATTCTTATGAACAACCTTTAGGGAATCCTCGTTCTAGTGCAGTAAATAGCTTTAGAATCAAATACGCTTTCGATTTAAATTAATATTTTTGTAGAAAAATTAATCTTATGCAACCGACAACAATTCGAGATCAAGAAATTGCTGATATTCAACAACAATTCTTGCAAAAAGTATACAGCTGGATGTTTGGAGCTCTCGCCATTACGGGAGGAATCGCTTATGTTCTTGCTGGAAAACCTCAAATATTAGATATGATTTCCGGTAGTCCCATTCTGTTTTATGGAACTATTTTTGGACAATTAGGCTTGGTATGGTACCTATCTGCTCGCATTGATCAAATGACAAGTTCCAGAGCCTTTGGCCTTTTTACCTTGTACGCAGCCTTAAATGGAGTCGTTTTCTCTTTGATCTTCGCCATGTATACAAGTGCTTCTATTGTCTCTACTTTTTTAGTGACTGCGGGAACCTTTGCTGTGATGAGTTTTTATGGTTTTGTGACCAAGCAAGATCTCTCTAAATTGGGAAATCTCTTATTTATGGCCCTAATCGGGTTGATAATAGCATCTGTAGTTAACTACTTTTTTGCCAGCTCTACTCTATATTGGATAATAACCTATGCTGGGATTTTAATCTTTGTAGGACTTATCGCTTACGATACGCAAAAAATCAAAAAGATGAGTGTTACTTTTCACGACGCGGAAGGTCACAACAAAGGAGCTATAATTGGAGCTTTAATGCTCTATTTGGATTTTATAAACCTCTTTCTCTACTTGCTGAGACTTTTGGGGAATCGCAAATAAAAAAAAGCCTACTCTGAAGAGTAGGCTTTTTTTATATTATTTCAATTCAAAGACTGTTTGCATTAGGTCTTTTTCAGAAGAGGAGTTTCCTACAAATAGTTCGTATTCCATCGCCTCTACTACCCATTCTTTTCGCTCGGGGTTATAATATGCTAAATCCGAGATAGGGATGCTCAAATTCACGACTGTGGAAGCTCCTGCATCCAAACGAACCTTGTCAAAAGCTCTCAAAAGTTTGACTGGTCGATCCACCTCGCTATTGGCAAATCCTACATAAGCCTGAACTACTTCACTCGCAGGCACAGCGCCAGTATTGGATACCAAAACGGAAACTTCAAGATCCTTCTCCCCTAGATTTAAATCCAAATCTGAAAACGCAAAAGAACTGTAAGACAGCCCAAATCCAAAGGGATAAGCAGTCGCAATTTCCTTTTTATCAAAAAGGGTATAACCGTGATAATATCCATAGTCAATTTGATTGGTGTAGGGATTGAAAAAAGGATAATCATCTGCATTCGCAGCAATGCTAAATGGTAATTTTCCCGAAGGGCTGATTTTTCCAAATAAAATATCTGCAAGTGCATTCCCACCTTCCATTCCGGCATACCAAGCGAACAAAATAGCCGGAATCTCGTCGTTCCAGTCACTCATATCTATTCCAGATCCTCCCACATATACCAAGGCAGTTTTCTCTTGTATCCCTGCAATGGCTTGAATTAAATCTTCATCTGACTCAGGAAGTTTTAAGGTCTCTCTATCTCCTCCTACTCCCTTGTCTCCAACCTGTTTTCCTGCTTCGGCTGAGGCCTCAATCGCATCTCTATTCATAAAAATATATTCTCCCTCGTCTTCGAAGGTATAACCAGCGACAATAACTATTTCATCCGCAGCCCGGGCCAATTCTTTGGCTTTTTCCAAATCGTTGCCTTCGTATAAAACCACCTCTTTATTCATGGCTTCTGCAGCAGTTTTTATTCCCTGATAAGGGGTTATGACATAAGGAGGGGTGGAATCACTTGACCCGTGGTCTCCCGTATTTTCTGTATTGGCCAATCGACCAATTACAAGAATGCTTCCTCCTTCTTCTTTAAAGGGTAGTACTCCTTCATTTTTTAACAAAACCATTCCCTCTGCAGCAGTTTCTCTAGCTAAAGCAACATGGGATGGATCTAGAATCAAATCGCGATCGTATTCCATTTTATCTTCCGCAACCGCATAAGCTAGTCTTGTTTTTAAACTTTCATAAACCAATTGGTCAATAT
This sequence comes from Flavobacteriaceae bacterium, assembly GCA_042091275.1. Taxonomy (GTDB): domain Bacteria; phylum Bacteroidota; class Bacteroidia; order Flavobacteriales; family Flavobacteriaceae; genus JBELHR01. The sequence continues at coordinate 20,101 of JBELHR010000016.1, read as the reverse complement.
CCTCCTCTGTTATTAAACCTTGATCTATCCCCTCTTGAAGAGCCTCATAGGAATACGCAATCTGAAAAGGCATCTCGACATTTAGCCCAGCGGAAACACTAGCGGGACCATCATAGGTTCCGTCCACCCAGTCTGAAGAGATAAAACCGTCAAAACCCCATTCCTCTCTGAGGATATCGGTGAGTAGGTATTTATTATTTCCGGAATATTCTCCTCTCACTTTGTTGTAAGCACTCATCATAGAGGCTGGATTGGCCTCCTGAACCGTTCGCTTAAAGTGGGGTAAATAAACCTCTCTCAAGGTTCGCTCATCTAAATTGACATCTACTACGAAACGCGAATTTTCTATACTATTAAGTGCAAAATGTTTGGGACATGCCATGACATTGTGCTCTTGAAGAGCACGAACAGCGGCTACACCAAATACCCCTAATAAATAAGGGTCTTCTCCATAGGTTTCTTGAGCCCTACCCCAAGCTGGGTGGCGCAATAAGTTTATACAAGGAGTTGCAGCATAATTTACTTTATTTGCTCGCATCTCTTTTGCAATAGCATCGTGAACCCTATACTCTAGGTCTACATTCCAAGATGCACCCCTAGACATAGCTGCTGGAAAAGTAGTGACTGCATCGACACCTTGATCCATCACACGAGCTCCTCTAGGACCGTCTGACAGCACCCAGGGAGGTAAGTTCAGCCTATCGTTGCGACCGACGTAGACATGCGGAAAACGTTGAAGGAGGAGAAAGTTAACTCCCAAACGAGGTCCCGCTGCAGAAATTTTTTCTCCATACATCTGATCGACTTTTTCCTCGAAGGTCATCTCTTGAATTACATTTCTCGAGAATTCCTCCACAGAGAGATCTCCCAAGAGCTCCTCTCGATCCACTTTTACATCGTAAACCGAATATTTGACGCTTTTGTAATAGACAATACCTGCAAAGACAATAAAGACCATAAGGATCCCTAAAAGTATTTTACCTAATATTTTCAACTTAGATTTCATGTTTTTAAGTAATTTTGAGTGGAAAATACTGAAAATTAGCTTTTAAAAGATAAAATCTTAAAAAATGGAGTTGAAATTATCGAGGTTTATTTGGGGACAATGGAGACTTTTGGATTGGAATCTATCCTATTCAGAAAGAGAAAAACTTACACGAGAGGTGATAGACTTGGGAATAAGCTCCATTGATCACGCCGATATTTATGGAGATTACAGCTGCGAAGCAGCTTTTGGAGAGGTTTTAAAAAACAACCCTTCTTGGAGATCAGAGATGCAATTGATTTCTAAATGCGGTATAAAATTGATTTCCGATCGCTATCCAAATCGCAAAGTAAAATATTACGACTATTCTTATGATTATATTGTTGGACAAGCAGAAAATAGCCTTCGCAATCTAAATACGGATATCTTGGACCTATTGCTTCTCCATCGACCTTCGCCTTTTTTTAATGCAGAGGAGGTGGCTTCCGCTTTTGATTATTTATATCAATCGGGAAAGGTTAAATCTTTTGGAGTTTCCAATTTTTTGCCGCATCAATTCGAGCAACTAGCAAAAGCCAGTGACCATGAATTGGTATCGAATCAAATTGAGTTATCGATTTACTCTTTGGAGCATTTTGAGAACCAAAATATCAATTTCTTACAGAGTAAAGGGGTTAATCCAATGGCCTGGTCTCCTCTAGCAGGAGGAAAGATTTTGTCACCCGATGACGAAAAATCTAAAAGAGTTCAAAAAGGCCTTTATAAAATTCAAGAAAAATATCCTGACTTTTCTATAGATCAAATAGCTCTAGCTTGGCTACTGATGCATCCTGCCGGAATTCAACCCATTTTGGGATCCGGAAAATTAAAGCATATCAAAAGCGCCATAGCCGCTCAAGAAATACAACTCAGTTTGGAAGATTGGTTCTATCTTTACACCTGTTCAACAGGGCAAGAAGTCCCTTAAGCACAATATCATGGAAAGCAAGACCCATTGGGAAAACATCTACAGCACAAAAGCTTTTGAAGAGGTTAGTTGGTATCAAAAATCTCCGGAAAATGCTATCGCTGCTCTTCATCGAGCATCCCTGTCCAAAGATGCCAAGATTATAGATATAGGAGGAGGAGATAGTTTTTTTGTCGATTATTTGATCGAGGCGGGTTATCGCGATATCACCGTTTTAGATATTTCTCAAAACGCATTGGACAGAGCTAAATCTAGATTGGGAAATAAGCGAGACAAGGTAACTTGGATTTGCTCGGATATAACCCGTTTTCAGCCGGAACAAACCTACGATTTTTGGCACGATCGCGCAGTTTTACATTTTCTGAGAAATGAGGAAGATCAAATTTCTTACAAGAAGAATCTGCTGAAAGCGACAGCAAAAAATAGTTTTATTTCACTTGCTGCATTTGCAAAAGATGGGCCCCTGAAGTGCTCTGGGATCCAAGTTCAACAATACGACCCAAAGGATTTGGAGTTGTTTTTGGGGGATTCTTTTGAAACTTTAAAGTCTTTTAAATTAGAACATCCTACTCCTTTTGGGACCGTGCAGCAATTTAGTTTTCTATGGAGTCAGCACCTTTAATGTCTTTGACAAGAAGCTGCATAGATTCTGAACCTCTAAAATAATTTTTATCCAGCTGATAGGCCAAAGCGAGATTTGCATTTTCTTCAAAACAGCTAATTTTAGGCGCCAGACCAAAACCAATTGCCTCAAAAGTTTTGTTTGCCACAGGGTCTTTCGCTTGAAATTTTAAGTGCTTACTGTCTTTTCCTATTGCCTTGGCATAGCCAGTATCTATGAGATCTTTAGAACAAAAAACAGGTTTTTCATTATCTGGACCAAAGGGTTCCATTCGATTGAGAATCCGATAAAACTTATCGTCAATTTGATCAAAAGAAAGTTCCGAATCGATAGACAATTCAGGAGTTTTATCTAGAGATTTCCCCATCTGATCTACTACTTCAATAAATCGCTTTTTAAAAGATTCGTATTGCTCTGGTTTTAAGGTCAATCCAGCCGCGTATTTATGTCCTCCAAATTGAAGCAAGTGCTCCGTACATTGCTCCAAAGCCTTGTAAACATCAAAGCCTTTTATACTCCGCGCTGAAGCCGCTAATTTATCTCCACTTTTTGTAAAAACAAGTGTCGGGCGATAATAAGTCTCTATCAATCGAGAAGCCACTATTCCTATAACGCCTTTGTGCCAACTCTGTTCATAGACAACCGTCGCGGGACATTCTTCTTCCTTATTTTCCTTTATTTGTTGGAGTGCTAATTCACTTATTTCTTGATCTGTTTCTCTTCTTTCAGAATTAAAAGCATTGATTTCGGCAGCTCTTTTCTCTGCTTGAATGGTATCTGTTTCCAGAAGTAATTCAACTGCAAATAACCCGTGTTTCATCCTTCCTGCAGCATTGATCCTCGGACCTATAACAAAAATAACATCGGTAAGAGTAAAATAGGGCCGATTGGCCTGTTCCATAATAATCTTGAGTCCCGGTCTGACCTCTTCTCTGTTGTTGAGCTCTTTGAGACCGTAAAAAGCCAAAATCCTGTTTTCTCCAGTCACCGAGACCAAATCCGACCCAATACTAATAGCGCACAAGTCCAAATATGATCGGAGATGATCAAAGGATAATTCCAGCTTTTGAGTCATTGCTTGCGCAAGTTTAAAACCTACTCCACAACCGCATAACTCTTTAAATGGATAAGAACAATCTCTGCGCTTGGGGTCTAAAATTGCTAAAGCTTTGGGAAGTTCATCCCCTGGCCTGTGGTGGTCACAAATAATAAATTCGATATCTCTTTCTTTGGCATAGCTAACGTGGTCCAAAGATTTTATCCCGCAATCTAGAGCTATAATCAGAGAAATCCCCTCTTCTTGTGCTTTGTCAATACCTTTGTAAGAAACCCCGTAACCTTCTGCATAACGATCTGGAATATAAGACAGAACTTCTATTCCGAGGCTCTCCAAAAAAGAGGTCATCAAAGCGACAGCAGTTGTACCGTCCACGTCGTAGTCGCCAAAAACCATAACTTTTTCCTGAACCTCAACAGCTGTTAATATCCTTTCAACTGCGAGATCCATATCCTTCATTAAAAAAGGATCGTGAAGATCTTCTAATTTGGGCGTGAAAAAATGCTTTGCCTTGTCAAAAGTGTCTATACCCCTTTGAACTAATAAGCGAGACAGGACCTCATTAATTTTGAGCTCTTTGCTTAAACTATCTATAGAAGATTTACTGGCAGCAGTCTTAAATTTCCAATTCATTATTTAGTCTCGAGAGCTTTTAAATTCTGTATGGACTTCTATTTCTGCAAATTTTCTAAACATTTCCAAAACACCACACATTTCATTCACAGATCGATCTACAACCTTTAACAACTTTTCGCGATTTAAATCGCTTCCATAAAAACAGAAAGTCAGCTCGACCTTATCGTAAGTTTGTGGGCTTTTATCTGTCAAATGCCCAACAGCGTTAATGTCTAAATCCTCGATTGTCAATCGCATTTTTGGAAGCAAATAAGCGATATCCATTCCCGCGCATCCTGCCAAAGCAGATAACATCATCGCCTTTGGTCCAAGACCTTCCCTTCTTTCGATAGTGTCTGTTCCACCAGCGATCATAACTTTCCCTCCTGGGCCTGTGGATTCGAACTGCATCGCTCCTTTCCACACTAATTTTACTTCGTGACTCATCTTATAAAATGCTTTTACTCAAAATTAATATAAACGCCCTCCACTACCTAATCGATCCGAATAAATGACCTTCCCTTCTTTTAATTCAACCCCAAATGCGGGGTCGTTGGACAATAGCAGCGCTCCGTCCATATCTACATAGTCTAAAACATCCAAGAATTGGGCAATAGCAGAAATTCCGATTGAGGATTCTGTCATGCAACCCATCATTAGTTTCAGGTTGAGTTTTTGGGCTTGTTCTATCATGCGAAGTGCCGGAGTAATCCCTCCGCATTTCATCAATTTAATATTTATTCCGTGAAAGTAACCAGTGCAACGGCCAACATCTTCCTCTACCAAACAGCTTTCATCTGCAAGGATTGGAATACTGCATTTCTCATAAACTATTTTGGACCCCTCCCAGTTTTCAGCTGCCAAAGGTTGTTCGATAAACTCCACTCCCAAATCACATAATTCTTCTTCCCAGGCAAGTAACTGTTCCACCGTCCAACCGCCATTGGCATCCACGCGAAAAATAGCATCGGTCTGCTTTCGGAGTTCTCTCAAAATTTGTAAATCTTCATTTCCTCCGAGCTTTATCTTATAAATAGGCCATGGGTTGGCTAGCATCTTATCCAACATGACGCTCAATTTATCCAATCCAATAGTGTAAGACGTTTGTATTTGGCTCTTTTTCGAAAATCCAAAAAGGGATCTCGTTGTCGTTTTATGTATTTGAGCGTATAGATCCCAATACGCTTGATCCAAAGCACAAATAAGAAAATAAGAGTCTCCCAAAACCGATCGCAACTTGTCCCAATACAAAGTAGGATGTATGAGCTCTTCCAACAGTAAAAGGGATTTGTTATGATTTAGGCTAGACTCGAAATCCTCTATGCTAGTGTTGTAGTAGGGATTTACCGTTGCCTCCCCGAAACCTTTAAGATCTCCCCATTCTATAATAATCACAAAACTAGCCACACTAGTGCGAGTCCCTCGAGAAATACCAAAAGGATTTTTTAGTTTAAGTGAATACGTTTTGGCCTCAATTTTCATGAAATTGCTGAACCTATTTGGGTTTAATCTTATTTTCCTTCTAGAATTAGCACAAATTCTCCCTTTGGGTTTTTGGACTCAAAATATGCTATTGCCTCCGCCACGGTTCCGCGAAATGTTTCTTCAAACAACTTGGTGAGTTCTCTGGATATACTCACTTTTCGGTCCGTACCCATAAATTCTCCAAAATTGTTTAGAGTTTTCAGCAGCTTGTGAGGAGATTCGTAGAATATGATCGTTCGGGTTTCTTCCGCTAAAATTTTAAGTCTTGTTTGTCTTCCCTTTTTTACCGGTAAAAAGCCTTCGAAAACAAATTTGTCATTTGGAAGTCCACTCTGAACCAAGGCGGGTACGAAAGCAGTAGCTCCAGGCAAACACTCCATTTCTATATTTTCTTCCATAGCTGCTCTAGCGAGCAGAAATCCTGGATCTGATATTCCCGGTGTTCCAGCATCTGTAATCAAAGCCATTTTCTCACCTTGTTTTAATCGTTCAGTGAGTCCTTTTAAAACGCGGTGCTCGTTGTGCATATGATAGGACTGCATAGGAGTCTCTATATTGTAATATTTTAGCAATTTTCCACTAGTTCTGGTATCCTCAGCCAAAATCACATCCACCGTTTTTAAAACAGAGACAGAACGGTAGGTCATATCATCTAAATTACCGATTGGTGTTGGCACAAAATACAGGTTAGATTTCATCTCCATAATCTACTTTTTTGAGCTATACATTTTATCGATAAGTTCCTTGTATTTGTTTTGAATTACCTTGCGCTTTAGTTTTAAAGTAGAGGTTATCTCTCCTTTTTCTATGGTAAACTCGCGAGGCAATAAAGTGAATTTCTTAATTTTTTCAAATCCCGAAAAATCCCTTTGTAAGTGATCGAATCGCTTGGTCATCATTTTTTTGATCTGAGAGTTAGAGATTAAATCTTCTACAGATTTGTAAGAAATCCCGTGTTTGTCGGCATAATTTTTTAGGTTGACAAAACTGGGAACTGCAAGTGCGGTAACAAAATTCCTTTGATCGCCAATTACGGCAATTTGCTCAATCATTTCATCGCAGACCAAAGCCATCTCTAATTTTTGAGGAGCAATATATTTACCTCCTGAGGTTTTCATCAAATCTTTGATCCTATCTGTGATGGTGAGTTGTCCCTGCTCGTCAATCTTTCCGGCATCTCCTGTCTTGAACCATTCTCCCTCAAAAACAGCGGCAGTGGCCTCAGGTTTTTTGTAGTAGCCTCTCATCACTCCTGGGCCTTTTACCAAAATTTCTTGATTCTCTCCGATTTTTATTTCGGCTCCATAAATCGGTCTTCCTGCTGAGGAAAAGTCAAAATTCTTATCCGCAAACAAAGTTGCTGTCGCAGTAGTTTCTGTAAGGCCATACCCACAAATAACACGAATTCCAAAACTGTGAAAGAAGCGCACTAAATCTCCTGAAAGGGCAGCTCCACCACAAGGAGTAAATTGCAAATCCCCTCCAAAACCTCCACGGAGTTTTTTAAAGACTAAGGCATTTGCTACTTTGTATTTTAAGCCCAAGATCAACCCTGGTTTTTTGTCTAAACGAAGGTGCTCGTTATAGTAATCGTCTCCCACTGCCAATGACCAATTCATAATTCCTGCTAAAAGAGCCGAACTCGAGTTCTTTTTGTCCTGAATTGCTGCGTAAATCTTTTCATACATTCTAGGAACGGTACACATAATATGTGGTTTGACCTCTTTCAAAGCATTTGCCATTTCCTTTGGATCCTCGTTAAAATAGATGGCCATGCCTTTGTGAAGACAGAAAAACACCCAAGACCTCTCGTAGATATGACTCAAGGGAAGTATACTCAGGGAGCGATAATCCTCTGTGGTTGTCAAGTCTGTATCGTGAGCGATAAAGGACTCTAAAAAATTAAGGTGGTCAAGCATAACTCCTTTTGGCTCCCCGGTTGTTCCTGAGGTATATATAATACTTGCCAAATCTCCTTGGTCGGCAGAGGCATATCGCTTGTCTAGTTCTTTGGAATCCACCCCTTCTGCTCTGGATAAAAACGCATCCCAATAGACAGAATTGACCTCTTCAGAAAGCACAATGTCTTTCTGCATAGCGACAATTTGTTTGAGACAAGATAGTTTTCCAAAAAGGCTAATTAGGCGGTCGTAGATCACTTGGTCTCCTGCAAAAACTATAGAGATTTCCGCATCTTGTATAATATATTCTGCCTCTTTTGCGCTGTTAGTGGCATAAATCGGAACGGTTACTGCTCGAATAGAGAGAATTCCAATATCTGCCAAAATCCACTCCGGACTATTTTGGGAGAATATACCGACTCTGTCTCCAGCTTCTAAGCCAAAATCAATTAGGCTTTTGGAAACCTTTTCCGAATCCAAAAGGGTATCTGACCAAGTCATCCCCTTCCAATTTCCATCGCCTTTATCTTTGTGAAATAAGACTGGTTTGGATGGGTTTTTCTGTCCATTTGCGCGGACATCTTGGTCGATATGCTTAAAGTTTTTCACTTGAAAAAAGATTTAGAAAATAATGTATTTACACAAAGGTACATTTTATATTTCTTTCTAGTAAAAGCCTTATTTTCTCTAGGTAATTTTTTAACTTTGCCCTTCGTTTAAAGGAGATAGATATGTACAGATCGCACAATAATGGAGCGCTTAGAATCGAAGATGTTTCTAAAAAAGTAACCTTATCGGGTTGGGTTCAGAAAACACGAGATAAAGGATTTATGATCTGGATAGATCTGAGAGACCGCTATGGTATTACTCAGCTCATTATAGATGAAGAAAGAAGTTCTCCTGAACTTTTGGCCAAAGCAAAAGAATTGGGAAGAGAATTTGTTATTCAAGTAAGCGGAACTGTTATAGAAAGAGTGGCTAAAAACCCAAAATTAGCTACTGGAGATATCGAGCTTTTGGTGGAGACTTTAGAAATTTTAAACACCGCAAATGTTCCTCCTTTTACTATCGAAGACGATACAGATGGCGGGGAAGAATTGAGGATGAAATATCGTTATCTCGATATTCGTCGCAACCCTGTAAAAGACAATTTAATATTTAGACACAAGGTCTCTCAAGAGGTTAGAAAATTTCTATCTGACGAGGACTTTATAGAAGTTGAAACTCCTTATTTGATAAAATCGACGCCGGAAGGAGCGAGAGATTTTGTAGTTCCGTCGAGAATGAATGAAGGAGAGTTTTACGCCCTCCCCCAATCGCCTCAGACCTTTAAGCAATTGTTGATGGTCGGTGGAATGGATAAGTATTTTCAAATTGTAAAATGCTTTAGAGATGAAGATTTACGAGCGGATCGCCAACCTGAGTTTACTCAAATTGATTGCGAAATGGCTTTTGTAGAACAAGAAGATATTTTAAATGTATTTGAAGGTTTAACGCGACACTTGTTAAAATCCGTGCGCAATATAGAATTTGGAGATTTTCCGAGAATGACTTTTGATCACGCGATGAAGACCTATGGAAACGACAAGCCTGATATCCGATTTGGAATGGAGTTCGGAGAATTGAACGATTGTGCAAAGCACAGAGAATTCAAGGTCTTTAATTCCGCTGAACTGGTCGTTGGAATTGCTGTTCCAGGAGGAGCTTCCATGACTAGAAAAGAAATTGACAAATTAATCGATTGGGTAAGACGTCCTCAGATTGGAGCACTTGGAATGGTTTATGTCAAATGCAACGAAGACGGAAGCTTTAAATCCTCTGTTGATAAGTTTTATGAAACAGAAGATCTTCAGAAATGGGCAGAAGCGACAGGTGCCAAGCCTGGAGACTTGATCTGTGTGCTTTCGGGAGAGACCAATAAAGTTAGAGCTCAGTTAAGTGCCTTGAGAATGGAGATGGCAGAACGCCTAGGGCTGAGAGATCCAAATGTATTTGCTCCTCTTTGGGTAGTGGATTTCCCATTGTTGGAATGGGATGAAGATAGCGAGAGATTTCACGCCATGCACCACCCTTTTACCGCTCCAAAGAAAGCAGATATCCCGCTTTTAGATACGGATCCAGGAGCAGTTAGAGCCAATGCCTACGATTTGGTGCTAAACGGAAACGAGATTGGTGGTGGATCGATAAGAATCCACGATAGAGACACTCAGTCTTTAATGTTTAAGCACTTAGGATTTTCAGTGGAAGAGGCGCAAGAGCAATTTGGTTTCTTACTAAACGCGTTTGAATATGGAGCACCTCCCCACGGAGGACTCGCTTTCGGTTTGGATAGACTAGTTTCTATTTTAGGAGGCCAAGAAACCATTAGAGATTTCATCGCATTCCCTAAAAACAACTCCGGAAGAGATATCATGATTGATGCCCCTTCAAAAATTGATGAATTACAGTTAGACGAATTGGCGCTTAGCCTTGTAAAAAAGTAGTATCTTAGTTAAAAAATAAAGACGATATGATTTCAGCAGATATGGTAGAAGCACTCAATAGCCAGCTTGTTTATGAAGCTAAGGCGAGTATGCAATATTTAGCAATGGCCTCTTGGGCAGAAGGTGAAGGTTTTAATGGTATAGCTGAGTTTTTTTATACCCATGCCGATGAAGAACGCATGCATCTTTTAAAGATTTTAAAGTTTATAAACGAAAGAGGCGGGAAGGCTATCGTTCCTAGCATTGGAGGCTTAAAAACTGACTTTGAAAATATTCACGACCTTTTTGGATACTTTATGAAATCGGAAGAGCAGGTTACGGAAAATGTAAACAAAGTGGTTTATCAATCCCTACAAGCTAATAATTTTACCGTTCACAACTTTATGCAATGGTTCGTTGCTGAGCAAATGGAAGAGGAGGCGCTCGCAAGAACAATTTTAGATAAATTGAGTATCGTCGGAAACGACAAGAGTGGACTTTATTTATTCGATCAGGATATAAACTCTTACGCAAAAGAATAGAAGAGTTAAAAAAAGCTCTTTTATTTTGTTTATCGTTAAAAGTGTGTAATTTTGCCTTATTAAGACTGATTTAATTTAAGGCTAATGTCTATACTTGAGAATGTAAGCGTTCAAACCAAATTACAGGATTGCTTTTCGGACTGCAATACCTCTTGCTCCGTAAAGAAAAAGTGCTGTAAAAAGTATAAAAAGAAAGGCAAGCAACAGTGCAAAAGATGTCCTAAGCAAATCTAACGCTCTTTTGAATTGGCCTTTAGAAGGCTATGGCTAAAAAAAAATACATAAGAAGTTTCTTGATTTGGAGGTATAGGCATATTTCCGATTCCCAGTTTAAACATATCTTAAGTGTTGTCGTCGGGCTTTTATCTGGTCTCGCTGCAGTTAGTCTCAAGAATATCACGCATATCATCCAAGAGTTTTTGACAAGAGATTTTATAAGTGAATTGCGAAATACCTGGTACTTTGTTCTTCCTCTTATAGGCTTGACTACCGTGTTTTTGATTATAAAATATTTGATTAAAAAACCTATTTTTCAAGGTATTCCATCCACTATTTATGCCATTTCAAAAAAGAAAGGGTTTTTATCCAATTATCAAGCTTATGCTTCAATAATTACTGCGCCTTTGACTATTGGTTTTGGAGGTTCTGTTGGACTGGAGAGTCCGACAGTCGCAACCGGAGCTTCTTGGAGCTCAGCCCTCTCAAGAGCTTTTCACCTCGATCAAAAAACTAGAATTCTACTTATAGGCTGTGCAGCTGCAGGGGCCATGGCAAGTATATTTAAGGCTCCTATTACAGCAATAGTTTTTGCGATAGAGATATTTAGTCTAGAACTGACAACGGCCTCTTTGATTCCCTTGTTGCTGGCGTCCATTTCGGCTGTCTTAACCTCCTATTTTTTCTTTGGAAATGATGTCCTTTTTCACGTTAAATTAGTTTCAGTCTTTAAACTACAAGACCTAGGGTTTTATGTTGTTTTAGGAATTGTCTGTGCCCTTATCTCCATTTATTTCTCAAAAGTCCACACCCAAATTAACAACTGGTTCAAACCTATTTCCTCCCCTTTAAAACGCCTCTTTATAGGAGGCTCTCTGCTCGGTCTTGTCATTTTTTTTATTCCTCCCTTATACGGGGAAGGCTATGAAACTATAAACTCAATCTTAGCAGGAGATACTTTAGATGTCATAAGAGAAAACTTTTTTGGAATGGAGATTGGTGGTTTTGCCTCTATCGTTGCCCTACTGCTAGGTTTGATAATTTTTAAGGTAATCGCTATGGGACTAACAATGGGTGCTGGCGGGATCGGTGGGGTCTTTGCCCCTACCTTATTTACGGGAAGTATCACGGGTTATCTCGTCGCATTTATCGTAAACTCTCTTGGAACTTTCCAAAACAACCTCTCCGAAACCTCGTTTGCCATGGTGGGAATGGCCGGTCTCGTTGCGGGTATTTTACAAGCTCCTTTAACTGCGATTTTTCTTATCGCAGAAATCACAGAAGGTTATGAGCTGTTTGTACCACTTATGATTGTCACTACCATTTCCTATCTTATCACAAAACAATATGTTCCCTACAATATTTATGTAGCCGAATTAGCAAAAAAAGGACAACTAATAACACATAATAGAGATAATAATGCTTTGCTGCTCATGTCTACGGATCAAGTAATAGAGCAAAATTTTATAGAAATAAAGCCGGATATGTTCCTCGGAGAAATGCTTGAAAATGCAGTGAGTAAATCCAATAGAAATATTTTTCCCGTGGTCAATAATCAGAGGGAGTTTATTGGTATTGTCTTACTGGACGATATAAGAACCATTATGTTCGATGCAAGTCTACATGAAAAAGTTCGCGTATCAGAATTGATGCATGCCGCACCGGGAATAATAATTTACGAAGAGGACAATATGCAGGCCATAATGCAAAAGTTCAAAACAAGCGGTGCTTGGAATCTACCGGTAATTAAAAAAGGTCGCTATCACGGATTTATTTCTAAATCTAAATTATTAAGTGCTTATCGCACCAAACTCTTACAAGTAAGTGCCTCATGAAAATAATCCTAAAAATAGTTTTAACAATCGTCATTCTTCTCCTAATCGGAGGATATACAATGCAGTATTTAGGTAATCCTAAAGGAGATACCGTTATTGGAATTGGTGTCCTTTGCTTAGCATTTGTGCTGATGCCGCTTTTTTTGATACAACGTCTCAAGGGAAAGGACCTCTCGCAATATATCGATAACGGAAACCTGATTAAAAGAAGGGAAAATAAAGAGGAAAAAGAGGATTAGTTCAACCTCCTTCTAAACTCAAAAAACTTTTTGATAAGTTGACTGCACTCTTTCTCTAAAACTCCGAAAGAAACTTTTGTTTTTGGGTGTAATTTAGTCTCAAGCGCCCTGTAGCCGCGACTCGGATCTTGTGCGCCAAAGACTATTTTACCTATTTGTGTCCAATAGGAAGCTCCTGCGCACATTTGACAGGGTTCCAAAGTAACATACAGGGTGCAATCTTTTAAATATTTTCCACCAGTATAATCCGCTGCTGCAGTGAAGGCTTGCATTTCCGCATGAGCAGTGACGTCGTTGAGTTGTTCGGTCAGATTATGGGCCCTCGCGATGATCTGATTTTTGTATACGATTACCGCTCCGACAGGCACCTCACCTTTTGCATATGCTAGATGGGCCTCTTCGAGGGCTTTTTTCATATAATATTCATCGTCGAAAGCTAATTCCATAGGCTAAAGGTATTTATTAAAATTGTAATTTTGTTCTGTGCAGAAAAATATCTTAGATCAAATTAAAAGTCCAGAGGACCTAAAAAACTTAAGTCTGAGTCAATTGTTAGATTTGTCTCAAGAGCTAAGGAACTTTGTAATCAATATTGTCGCGACCAAGGAAGGACATTTGGGTGCTAGCCTTGGGGTTGTGGAATTGTCGATTGCTTTGCATAAAGTATTCGATACCCCAGAAGATCGCTTGATTTGGGATGTTGGGCATCAAGCCTATATACACAAGATTTTGACCGGTAGAAAAGATGTTTTTCACACAAATCGCCAATACGGGGGTATTGCTGGATTTCCTAAACGCACGGAAAGTGTTTACGACAATTTTGGAACAGGACACTCGTCCACAAGTATCTCTGCCGCTTTGGGAATGGCCATAGCATCTAAAATATCTGGAAATCACAGCAGACAACATATCGCAGTTATCGGAGACGCCTCTATTGCCTCTGGGATGGCCTTTGAAGCCTTGAATCACGCTGGGGTAAGCGACGCGAATCTTTTGATCATTCTAAATGATAATGAAATGGGGATCGATCCAAATGTGGGTGCCTTTAAAGATTATCTAACTAAAATAAAGAATGACAATGATCCATCTACTTCGAATATATTCGACAATTTCAATATAGATTATTTCGGTCCCATCGACGGCCATAATTTACCTCTTCTTTTGGAGGAATTGGACAGACTAAAGCAATTAAAGGGGCCTCGATTACTTCATGTTGTAACCACAAAAGGAAAAGGGCTGGTGTCTGCTGAACAAGATCAGATCACCTTTCATGCACCTGGAAAGTTTAATCCTCAAACAGGACAGTTAATAAAAAAAGAAGTAGCCGACAATTTGGTTAAATTCCAAGATGTCTTTGGGAAAACCTTAGTCGAATTGGGGGAGTCAAATTCCAAAATAGTTGGAATTACACCTGCAATGCCAACAGGGTCCTCCTTAAAATATTTTATCGAAGCCTTTCCAGAACGCTCCTTTGATGTTGGAATTTCAGAGCAGCATGCTGTTACCTTGGCCGCTGGTCTAGCCTGTGAGGGAATGCTCCCTTTTGTCGCCATATACTCTACTTTTTTGCAAAGGGCTTACGACCAAGTTATCCACGATGTTGCCATTCAAAATCTTCCGGTAATCTTTTGTATCGACCGTGCCGGTATTGTTGGGGAGGACGGACCGACTCACCACGGAGTTTTTGATATTTCTTATCTCCTTTGTATTCCGAATCTAATTATCTACGCACCTGCAACAGCGAACGATTTGAGAGATATAATGTTTACTGCTAGTCAAGGGCTTGAGAACCCAATTGCTATTCGCTATCCAAGAGGCTACTCCAAAGAGGTCGATTGGAATGCTCCTTTTAAAAATCTTATTGTAGGTAAAGCTAAATTTTACCAGCGTGGTACAAAAATTGCTGTGATTAGCGTCGGTACTGCAAACTATATCGTACAAGAGAGCATGAATGAATTGAAACCAGAAGAAATCCAACAGGTTACCCACCTAAATCTAGGCTTTATAAAACCTCTAGATGAGGAGGCGCTCGAAGAAGTTTTTGAGAATCACTCTGAGATAATATGCCTTGAAGATGGAAGTCTAAAAGGCGGGGCCTCGAGTTCAATTTTAGAGTTTTATCACTCCAAAGAGAGGTCTTCGAAGACTAAGTTTAGACGTCTAGGAATTCCTGACGAATTTGTTTCGCACGGTAAAACCGATTTACTAAGACAAAAATTACAGCTCGATGCTCAAAGTTTAACGCAGCTTTTAATTAAATCTTTGGACTGCTAAAATGAGTAGATTAATTGCTATTTCTCTTTTGCTCTTTTTTGTTTCTATCCAAACCACAAGAGCTCAAAACAACCAAGTCTCCGACAGTATTTGGCTGAGAATTGGTAATAATGACTATTATTCTCTGGGTAAAAAACCTAAGGACAGTGTTCATCCCACTCGTGTAAATGAAATGTGCTTCTTTCTTTTGAAAAAGCCCAACCACGAAAGATCACGAGATAGTCTCGAATTATATATCCTTGAAAATCCTGGTCGCGAGGAAAGTCTGAGATCTGCTATTGATTCTTTAAACATATTGGTCAAAGAGGAATCTGAGTTAGATACAATACTTTGTTTTAATCAAGTGAATAGAGCTCCTCAAACACCTATTCTATACCCAGACTACAAACGCCTAAATATTGCCTATCGCTATGATTTGACGGATTTAAATAAGGGTCAAAACAATGAGGTTCGCGACAAGTGGGAATCCAACAATCACTTTGGTATTCTAATAAATCAAAACTCCTTTAAAGATTGGAATTCTGGGGGTGAAAACTCTGTTTCCAGTATCTTTCGCATGCATTTGGAAAGAAACTATAGATTCGAATCTGTCCTTTGGGAAAGTGACTTGAGATTTGGTATAGGATTTAATCAAGAACGAGACCAAGACCTAAGAAAAACAGAGGATTTATTTGAGTTTAACACGACCTACGGATATCGAACAAGAAGTACTTCAAACTGGTACTACTCGGCAAATCTAGAGTTTAGAACTCAATTTTTCAAAGGGTTTAATTACCCCAATGTGGAACAAGAAATTTCAAGATTTATGGCACCCGCTTACCTCCTTGTCGGGGTTGGTTCTGCCTATTCCTCCAAAGACAACAAAACAAAAATATACCTCTCTCCATTTACCAATAAAACGACCTTCGTATTGGATCAAAATCTCGCAAATATTGGTGCGTTCGGTGTAGATCCTGCAGAGCTTGACGCTGAGGGAAACATCCTAAAACCAGGAAAACAAAATAGAACTGAAGTCGGTATGCTGATTAGAGCAAAAAACGAGCTAGAGGTAGTCAAAAACATACGTATGACCAACGAGCTTTCCTTATATTCTGATTATGTGAATAAATTTGGTAATGTGGATGTCAATTGGAATCTGAGAGTAGATTTTATTGTAAACAAATATGTCAAAGCAAATTTCGGTCTGAGTATGATTTACGATGACGATATTGACACCTTCGATACAACAGAAGATGGGGCTATAATAAACAAAGGCCCAAAATTGCAAATAAAGCAATTAGTGGGCCTCGGTCTAGTATATGATTTTTAAATTTCCTCGGTTAGCGAAATTAAAATTTAAGCTTAACTAAGAATTCAAAACTACCGTTGTCAAAGTCCTGAAAATCTCCGATAACAGAATTATAAGAAAAACCAACAGCGGCGAAATCTTTGATATTCACTACAGCATAACCTGCAAACAATTCATCTAAACGATAAACTACTCCAGCTTCGACGAGCTTGTTGTATTCAAAACCAGCGATTAAATCAATAGATGTGTTTCCAGACTCAAATTTAGTAAATACCGAAGGCTTTAGAACCAAAGATGTTCCTAGGTCAAAATCCATTCCCGCTCCCAAATAGGTCACAAGATCTTCTGACCCCTCCAAGTTCACATCATTTGAACCATCTAATTTGTACTGATCTCCTCCGATAAAGTTAGGAATACTAGCAGTTACAAAGTAACGTTCTCCTTTCAAGAGTAAACCTGCTCCAAACATAGGGTTAGTTACACTTTGATTTGCTCCGAACAAGGGATCATTCGGGTCTGTCGTGATGATATCCGTGAAATCTACACTGACAAAATTTGCACCAGCCTTTACCCCTAAATAAAGATTAGTTTGATCTGCAACCTGTAATTTATAGGAAACATCGACAGTAGCAGCAGTCTCACTCTTTACAAAGAGATTGTCGTTTACTACACTAATTCCTAGGCCCAAATTTGAGCCTAGATTAGTAGATGCACTTCCAGCTTGGGAAGAAGGTCCGTCCTCCACCCCAGCGGTTTTAAAGTTAAGATTAACCTCTGTTCCAGAAGCCCCTGCATAAGCAGGATTAAAAATATTCATATTGAATTTATAAAGTGAAAAGCTTGGGCTTTGTTGAGCAAAAGCAGCTACATTTATAAATAAAGCGAGTATATATATTACTTTTTTCATATTGCTTTACTAGAGATTAATAATTGATATATATCCATCCCGATTTGGTATAAGATGCAGGATAGAAAGGTTCGATTGGATCACCTGTCACTAACTGGTAGTAATAAGACCCAACTGGTAAAACCTCTTTGCTTCCAAGCACGTCTAAACCATTCCAAGAGTTATCATAAGAACTCATTTCAAATACCTTACGTCCATTTCTATCAAAGATTTGAACCTCGTTGTTTGGATACATTTCAACGAGTTTAGTGATTTCCCAATAGTCGTTACTTCCATCTCCATTTGGAGAAATTCCAGTAGGAACATCTTGATTGATATCAATAAAGTCATCACAAGCGTCACCAATACCGTCTTCATCCAAGTCTAATTGGTTTGTATTTACTGTTCTAACGCAGTTATCTATAGCGTTTGCGATACTATCACCGTCGATATCATCATCACATAAATCACCAATACCATCATTATCCAAGTCTTCTTGATCTGGGTTTACAATAAAGTCACAGTTGTCATCGAAGTTAGCAATACCATCTCCGTCGATATCATCGTCACATGCATCACCGATACCATCTCCATCTAAATCTTCTTGATCTGGATTGGCATTAGAAGGACAATTATCCACATCGTTCAATAGTCCATCACCGTCGATATCATCATCACAAACATCACCTAGTCCGTCATTATCTACATCAGATTGATCCGCGTTAGGAATAAACTCACAATTATCAAGATCATTTGAAGTTCCATCTCCATCCACATCATCGTCACAAGCATCTCCAACTCCGTCTCCATCCAAATCCGCCTGATCAGGATTAGCTACTTCAATACAGTTATCGTCTTTGTTCAAGACACCGTCCCCATCGTTATCTCCAAGTGGATCGTTTTCAATGGTACCTGTAAATATTCCTCTACCATAGGTAGTGGCCATAACAGTCAAATCCGCTTTTCTAAGTTCTAGATTCGTAACTTTTACGTTTTTCATACCGTTTTGCGATCTTGTCCATGTAGGAGCTTCACTACTCCAGTCTGCTGTTTTCCATATACCTAGACTAGTCCCTATCATAACTTCTTCCGCATTTCCTGGATTTGGTAAAATAGTCTTTACTGGCAAATCTGGTAGATCTCCCTCTTTAGCAACCCACGATGTACCGCCATCAGAAGAATACCAAACACTTATTACTCCATAATTATGGAAAGTCACGTAAATCTGAGACTCTTGTGTTCCAAATTCAATATCTGAAATACTTCCAAAAAACTCGCTTGGTCCTATTTCACTCCAAACAGGGCTTGTGTCTGCATTATCAATTTTTAACAATCTACCATCCTCGGTTCCAACCAGTAATTTACTAGCTGCAGTGGTGAAAGGAGAAACAGTAAGTGCTGTTGGAGACGCTGTCAATAGAGCATTTGTCAATGTGGTTTTTGTAGCGCTTCCTCCTTGAGGAATACTTGTTAAACCAGAATATCTAAAGATTCTAAAAATACCTCCGTTCGTTCCATTACTATATAAAACATCTTGATTGGAGTCTAGCCCCTGAGGATTAATAAAATCTCCATCGGCATTATTATCGCTATTGATTGTTCTCCACCCTTGCGCAACAAAATCGTACAATTGAACCGAGTTGTTATAGACGTAATTTACAATAAGATAATTTTCTCCTACTTGGTCTACAAAAGAGTAGGCACCATCTCCTCCACTAATATCCACAGAAGAATCTGGACCATTCGGGTTAGGCTCAAAGAAATAAGGAGAACCATTGTCTTGGGTACCTCCAACGAAAAATTCGCTTGTGGTATTAGGAGCAATACCTCCGTGATAGAATTGAGTTACATTGTAATTTAAATTACGAACTTCTGTATTGTCTGCAGTAGAAGCATTTTCCAGGTCCGTAGCGTAAAAAATACCTCCATCATTTCCAATTATTGCCTCATTTGAATTCCCAGGTCTAAACGTAATTGCATGTTGATCTGCGTGAACATAAGAAACTGGCAAATTACTCAAGTTGTTGTTGTTCGACCATTTAGAAATTTGTTCATAGCTCTGACCTCCATTGCTAGATCTAAACAAATCAATACCTCCTAAATATACTATATCGTCATCATTAGGATCCATTTCGATAACTAAATCGTAAAAAGATTGTCCTCTTGTAAAATCATCTGCTGGAATCCCGTTGTCAACATCATTTGGTAAAGGAAGTTCTATCGACGTTTCAAAAGCATTCTCGGTAGCGACCACAACAGGACGACTATTACGAGAAGCTAAAAGCATGATCTTATTTGGGTCTTGAGTAGAAATCTCAATTTCTGTTCTTCTAAAATTCGCGAAAGTTGTTATTTGATCGAATGCAATACCATCGGTTGATTTGAAGATCGTTCCTCCAAGGTCACCAAAATAGTTACTTGTTGTACTCATCCAGATAGAGTTATCAGGACCTACTTCAAAATCATTTGGTTGATGTTCTCTGTTTTCTGAATTTAAAGGAATAGCTGTTTTTTCCCAAGAAGAACCGGAGTCATCGGAATGGTAAACTCCATATTCATCGTTTCCACCGAGGAATGCTGGAAAGGATTGTCCGTTCTGGAAGAAAGACCCCTCACCAAAGTAACTTGCACCGATAGCAGCAAAGACTTTTGTCTCTCCGTTATCGTCCCAAGCCAAAATATCTTGTACAAAATAACGCCCTGGAATAATCATCTGACTACCACCAA
>JBELHR010000001.1:135015-147663 GCA_042091275.1 Flavobacteriaceae bacterium | reverse complement strand
TAATTAGATTGCCAACAAAAGAAATACATGAAAAGAGTTTTATTGTTATTGGTGTTGATGTCGAATTTATCCTTTGGGCAAAGTATATCAAGTCCAAGTTATGAGAATTGGAAATATGATGATGGTCTGATCTGGCAGAAAGTATATCAAACAACTTTGCCAATTGATGAGTTTTTTTCAACATTTCTGATGCACATAGTGTCAACCTATAAGACCGGGACTCAAGAATATCATAGAGGAGAAGACAGATTAACGTTTAATGTTTACGGGGATAATGTAGATTTTAAATCAATGGGAGGTTCTTTGGGATCCACTGCTCTTTTCGTTCAATACCCTATTAACTATTTGGTAATTGTTGATGTTAAAGAGGGCAGGTATCGAGTAACTGTAAAGAATATTCAAAACGATATGTCAAGAGAAAATCTTGGTCTTACAGAATTGGATGAAGTTGTAATGAAAAAGAAAAACACCCAATTTTCGAAAAGTTCAACTTCGGTAAAAGGTATGGGATATATCAATCAACATTTTTTGAATAAGTTTGATTTGACTTCAATTAAAGAAGATAATGATGACTGGTAATAATCAGAATATAGCAGTAATCTAATAAATCTGCACTGGTTTGTTTTAACTATTTTCCTTTTAATCAATTCTTTATATTTTTTTATGTTTACACCATGAAGAACAGAATTTTACTTCTCGTATTTACTCTTATTACATTTAATTCTTTTTCTCAAAAATTGAGTTTCTCTGAAGTATTAAAATTAAGAGAGATGTCCATTGGTCAAGTTGAAGAGTATTTAACATCAAGAGGTTGGGGTTTAACTGAGGAAATTGAAGAAAGTCAATATAGTCGTGCGATGAATGTTTTTTCTTTTGGAGATGAATCCTTTATAAGTTATTATTTCTCCACAGAAGGCGTAGGATTGATAAGTGTTGGATTCTATAAAAGAGAGGAATACAGCCAATACTTAGCAGAAATAAAAAAAATAGGATGCGATATGGTTGATTCAAGAATGGAAGACGGAGATATAGTGAAATATTATTCAAATGCATCTCTATATTTTAAGATTATCACAAGCACAACAGAGAACTCGTTTGGAGAGAAATCAACCTTTTTTTCAATCCTCATTGATGAGTAGTTCTATACACAATGTTTAAGAAGTTTACCTCTATCTAACCACATCGTCAAGAGTACTGTTTATTAGTAAGTCAGAGAAATCGGTTATTCGCGCAATATCCTTGACTTTATATATAAATATGCAAATCTCAAATAGAGCTCAAAAAAAAGACATCCAGATTTCTCCTTCGGTTTTGTGATATTCCAAAAAACTACCTATATTTGCACCGAAATCACTGAAAATTAATGAAGGGGACTCAAGAGTCCCCTCTTTTTGTACTAATGGATAGAAATCTAGTCACTCAATTGGTCGATGAGGCCATAGCTCTAAACTCAGACTTGTTCTTGGTTAAATTAGATATGGATAACCTCGATAAGATTCACGTTGAAGTCGATGGAGATCACGGAGTGCCTTTGGAAGAAATCATTAGAATCAGTAGACATATAGAGCACAATCTAGATCGAGAAGAAAATGATTTTGGTCTAGAAGTAACCACGCCAGATGTTGCGCGTCCTATTACACTGTATCGTCAATACAAAAAAAACATGGGAAGAACTCTCAAGGTTAAGGTTGAAGGAGCAGAGTACGAAGGAGTTTTGACAGAGGTCGGTGAAAATGAGATTGTTTTGGAATGGAAGGCACGTGAGCCAAAGCCAATCGGTAAGGGTAAGCACACTGTCGAAAAGAGACAGGTTATTCCTTTAGGAGATATTATACAAGCTAAAGTAAAGATAAAATTTAACTAGATTTAAATGGAAAATATAGATTTAATTAATTCGTTTTCTGAATTTAAAGATGATAAGAGTATTGATAGAGCAACTTTGATGTCTATACTCGAGGAAGTTTTTAGATCTGCACTAAAACGTAAGTTTGGTTCGGATGACAACTTTGATATTATTATCAACCCAGATAAAGGGGATTTGGAAATATGGAGAAATCGAGTTGTTGTAGCTGATGGAGAAGTAGAAGAGGCAAATGAAGAAATAGCATTAGCAGAAGCTCGAAAAATCGAACCTGATTTTGAAATTGGTGAAGATGTTTCCGAAGAGGTGAAACTTTTTGATCTTGGAAGACGTGCTATCTTGGCTTTGCGTCAGAATCTTATATCTAAGATTTACGAACATGATTCTACTAATATCTTTAAGCAATTTAAAGAATTAGAAGGAGACCTTTATTCAGCAGAAGTTCACCATATCAAGAATAATGCAGTTATTCTTTTGGACGATGAAGGGAATGAGCTTATCATGCCAAAAAGCGAGCAAATTAAATCTGACTTTTTTAGAAAAGGAGAATCGGTAAGAGCAATAATCAAGACAGTAGAACTAAGAGGTAACAAGCCTGTTATTATGATGTCTAGAACAGCTCCTGAATTTTTGACTAAACTTTTTGAACAGGAGATTCCTGAAGTTTTTGATGGTTTAATTACTATCGAAGGAGTTGCAAGGGTTCCAGGAGAAAAGGCAAAAGTTGCTGTAGATTCATACGACGATAGAATCGATCCAGTCGGAGCTTGTGTAGGTATGAAAGGTTCTCGTATACACGGAATTGTTCGCGAACTAGGGAACGAAAATATCGATGTTATCAATTACACAAAAAATACGCAATTATTCATCGCAAGAGCTTTGAGTCCTGCAAAAGTTTCGTCTATGGAAATTCACGAAGCTGAAGAAGGTAAAAAGCCTAGAGTAGAAGTTTACTTGAGACCGGAAGAAGTGTCCAAAGCGATTGGTCGTGGAGGGGTTAATATCCGTTTGGCAAGTCAACTTACAGGTTTTGAAATAGATGTACAAAGAGAAGGATCTGACGAAGATGTAGAGTTGTCAGAATTCTCCGATGAAATAGAAGCATGGGTAATTAAAGAATTGAGTGCAATTGGTTTAGATACAGCGAAAGATGTACTAAATATGGATGTCGCTCAGTTGGTTAAACGTACCGATTTAGAAGAAGAAACCATCCTCGAGGTTCAACGTATATTAAGAGAGGAATTCGAAGATTAGTAGTATCTTCACACAAAATTTAGAATTATACAAAAACACTGTATGTCCGAAAACAGAACAATACGACTCAATAAGGTTTTAAAGGAATTAAACATTTCTTTAGACAGAGCTATTGAGCATTTATCTCAACAAGGTCATGAAGTAGAGGCTCGTCCTACTACTAAAATCTCTAATAAGGAGTATGAGCTGTTGCAAGATGGTTTCCAATCTGACCGAAATCGAAAAGTTGCTTCGAAAGAAGTAGGTGAAGAAAAGAAGAAGGAGAAGGAAGCTTTGAGACAAGAAATAGAGTCCAAACGACTCGAACAGGTTCGCAAGGAGGAACAGGCGGCTAAAGCTGCTGCGGAAGCAAAAGCAAAGCGTGTTCAAATTACTCCGGTTGGAAAAATTGATCTGGATTCTAAGACTCCTGAAGTCAAAAAGGAGACTCCAAAGCCAACTGAAGCACCTAAAAAGGAAGTAACAACTGAGAAGGTCGCTAAAGAAGAACCTACCAAAGAACCTGTTGCCAAAGCAAAAGAAGCAAAGTCTGAGCCTGTAAAGAAGGTAGAAGAACCTGCAAAAGCTGAGGCTAAGGTGGATGTTGTCGAAAAGAAAAAAGAACCCAAAGCTGTAGAAGCCTCTGCCGAGGAGCCAAAGGAAAAGCCTAAGGCAAAAGCTTCGGAGCCTACCGTTGTATCGGATGCAAATGGTAAGGTAACTACCCAATACACTAAGCTTTCTGGACCTAAGCCTACTGGACAAGTTATTGATTTGACCCAGTTCGATAAAAAACCAAAGAAGAAAGAAGACAGTTCTGCTAGTGACGCTAATAAAAAGAAGCGTAAGCGAATTGTTAAACCTGGTGGAAATACAGGTGGAAACTTCCGAAAAGATACAAGAGGTGGTGCACGTACCCCAGGCAAGAACTTTAGAAAGGGTGGTCAAAGACCAGCACCAGTCAAAAAAGAAGAGCCAACTGAGGCTGAAGTACAAAAGCAGGTAAGAGAAACTTTGGAGAGACTTCAAGGTAAATCCTCCAAGAATAAAGGTGCAAAGTACCGTAGAGAAAAAAGAGATCAACACAAAAAAATCCAATCGGAGACAGAACAGGCAGCTGCAGCAGAGTCAAAAGTATTGAAACTTACTGAGTTTGTTACTGCAAGTGAAGTTGCTACTATGATGGATGTTTCTGTAAACGATATTATCTCTGCATGTATGTCCCTCGGAATGATGGTTACCATGAATCAGCGTTTAGATGCGGAAACATTGGCCATAGTTGCGGAAGAATTTAATCATACAGTAGAATTTGTTTCTGCTGAGGTGGAAGAATCTATTTCAGAAGATGTGGATAATCCGGAAGATTTAGAATCTAGAGCTCCGATTATTACGGTTATGGGTCACGTCGATCACGGTAAGACTTCTCTTTTGGATTACATCCGTAAAGCGAATGTTATTTCTGGGGAATCCGGAGGTATCACACAGCATATCGGTGCTTACTCTGTTCAGATGAATGACGGAAAGAAGATCGCCTTTTTAGATACTCCTGGTCACGAAGCCTTTACGGCGATGCGTGCACGTGGAGCTCAAGTTACCGATTTGGTTATTATTGTGGTAGCGGCAGATGACGATGTTATGCCACAGACTAAGGAAGCAATCTCTCACGCGCAAGCAGCTGGAGTTCCTATCATATTTGCAATCAACAAAATTGATCGTGAAAATGCGAACCCAGATAATATCAAAACACAATTAGCTGCCATGAATCTTCTCGTAGAGGATTGGGGTGGAAATATTCAATCTCAAGATATCTCTGCAAAAACAGGTCAAGGTATTGATGAGTTATTAGAAAAAGTATTGCTGGAAGCAGAAATATTAGATCTAAAAGCCAACCCAAATAAATTGGCAAGTGGAACAGTTGTAGAGGCTCTGTTGGATAAAGGTAGGGGATATGTTTCCACTATTTTGGTTCAAGCAGGTACTTTGAAAATTGGAGACTATGTATTGGCAGGAAAGCACTCTGGAAAAGTTAGAGCCATGTTCGACGAAAGAGGAACCAACCTCAAAGAGGCGGGACCATCATCACCGGTTTCTATCTTAGGTTTGGATGGTGCTCCTCAAGCTGGAGATAAGTTCAATGTATTTGAGGATGAAAGAGAGGCTAAGCAAATAGCAACAAAGAGAGCTCAACTGCAAAGAGAGCAATCGGTTAGAACTCAAAAGCATATTACTCTGGATGAAATTGGAAGACGTATTGCTCTAGGTGACTTTAAGGAATTGAACATTATCCTCAAAGGGGATGTGGATGGTTCTGTAGAAGCCTTGACAGATTCGTTCTTAAAGCTTTCTACTGAAGAGATTCAAGTTAATATTGTACATAAAGGTGTTGGAGCAATTACCGAGTCTGACGTATTGTTGGCTTCTGCTTCGGATGCGATTATTATAGGATTTAACGTAAGGCCTTCTGGAAATGCAAGAACCATTGCAGATACCGAAGAGGTTGATATTAGAACATACTCTATTATTTACGACGCTATAAACGATCTTAAAGACGCAATGGAGGGAATGTTGTCTCCTGAGCTTAAAGAAGAGGTTACAGGTAACGTTGAAATACGCGAGGTTTATAAAATTTCAAAAATTGGAAACATTGCAGGATGTATGGTTACTTCCGGTAAAGTCTTTAGAAATTCTCGAATTCGTTTGATACGTGAGGGAATTGTCGTTCACACAGGAGAATTAACTTCTTTGAAGCGATTTAAAGACGATGTCAAGGAAGTTGCAAAAGGATACGACTGTGGATTGCAGCTGAAGAATTACAACGACATTGTTGTCGGTGATGTTCTCGAGGCCTTCCAAGAAGTTGAGGTCAAAAAGAAACTTAAGTAAAAAAAAGCTCCGATAAAATCGGAGCTTTTTTTTTAAAATGAATAAGGAACTACCAGAGCATCTGGAAAGCTTCCGCCACTCGAACTCCGAAGTTTTTCAAGTGCTATATCAGCGTCTTTTTTACTGAGATATACCCCTGTTTGTGGTTTCCACCAAGGGGTGTCAAAGGTCATTTTTACAAGAGCATCCGGGAACTCTGCTTCGAATTTTTGCTTTACAGATTTTGCTTTAGATTCTTCTCCAAAGTACAATTGTATACAGAATGCCAAGGAATTAGCTTGGTTGAATTTGATTTTTTTATCGATAAAATGCTCTAGCATTTCCGGTGAAACCCCAGAGTCAAATTCCTTTTCTTGAGCATTTATTTGGGCGATAAAAATGCTAAAAAATGCGATAATTAAGCTTGTTTTTTTCATACTTATTTGTCAAAAAATAATTACTTTCAAATTTAGTGTTTCTGTACAAAAATAAGGCCTTTTCGGATTTATTTAGAACAGTTATAAATTAGGATTTACGAGCTAAGTTCGTTTCTAATTTTGTGATTTAATAGTACTTTTGTGCAAAGTGAAAACTCTATTATAAATGGCAAGGAAAAACCGCCCCATTTTTAATTAAATAATATAAATTATTTTTATGAAAAGTGTCAAAAAACACAGTCAATTTCAGAGAATAGCACTACTAAGCCTTTCTTTTTTATTGTTTTTCAGCTTGCAAGCAAACGCTCAAGAAGGAGATTCTGGAAACGGGAAATCTTTGTTCAATGCGAATTGCGCAGCTTGTCACAAGCTTGACAAAAAGCTTATCGGTCCTGCATTAGGTGGGGTTAGTGAGAGAAGATCTCGTGAATGGTTGCAAGCCTGGATACACGATAATCAAGCTCTAATCAAAAGTGGTGACGCTGAGGCAATCGCTATTTTTGAAGAGTTCAACAAGAGTCCAATGCAAGCGTTTCCTCAACTTTCTGAACAAGATGTTGATGATATTATAGCCTACACAGACGGTAAGCCTGCTTTAGCAGCCGCTTCTTCTTCTGCCGCTCCTGTCGCTTCTGCAGACGAAGCTGCGATTGCGGAAGGAGAATCTTTATTCAAAATGAATTGTGCTGCTTGTCACAAGTGGGATAAGAAATTAGTTGGTCCTGCCTTGGGTAAAGTAGGTCAGAGACGCGAGATGGACTGGTTGATTGCTTGGATTAAAGATAATAATGCTCTTCGTGCTTCTGGTGATGCTGACGCGATTGCTATCTACGAAGAATACAACGGATCTGTTATGTCTGCTTTTCCTCAATTGTCAGATCAACAAATAAAAAATATTGTTCTTTATTTAGATCAAGAACCAAAAGCAAAAACTGCTTCAGTTGCTACTACGGATTATGTAGAGGAACCTGCTTCTACGGAGTGGATGACTTACACAGTTGTTGTTTTCCTAATAGGATTGGCTCTTTGGGTTTACTTAAAATCGGATAATGGATTCTTAAAGATCGTTACTACCATCGCACTTCTTTTCCTAACTGCTTATGTTGGTTTTGGGGCTATGATGGCTGTTGGAGTAGATCAAGGGTATCAACCGATACAACCTATTGCTTTTTCACACAAGATACATGCTGGACAAAACAATGTAGACTGTCAGTATTGCCACTCAACGGCAAAACACAGTAAGCATTCTGGAATTCCTTCTGCAAATGTTTGTATGAACTGTCACAAAGCTATTGCAGAGTACAATGGACCAGTAACGGAAGAACTTACAAAAGAATTTTATGACGGTGAAATCCAAAAGCTTTACACTGCAGTTGGATGGGATCCTGAGAAATTTGAATATACCGGTGAAGAACAACCTATAGAATGGGTTAGAATTCACAACCTACCGGATTTTGCCTACTTCAACCACGCTCAGCACGTGACAGTAGGAGGTCAGAAATGTCAAACATGTCACGGTCCAATTCAAGAAATGGAAGAAGTATACCAATTCGCTCCATTGACAATGGGCTGGTGTATTGACTGTCACTCTAACACTGACGTTAAACTAAAGGATAATGATTATTACAAAAACATTCACGAACAACTCGCTAATAAGTTTGGAGTTGAGAAGGTTACCGTAGCTCAAATGGGTGGTAAGGAATGTGGTAAATGTCACTATTAATTAATAAGCTTATAAATACCTTTATATAAAATGGCATCTAATAAAAAATACTGGAAAAGTGTTGAGGAGCTAAAAGAAAATAATCCTTTGGTATCTGAACTTCAGAGCAATGAGTTTGTTAGTGATATAGCTACAGATGAGTTTCTTGGAGACAAAGAGACTTTGGAGTCCTCAAGTACTTCTCGTCGTGATTTCTTAAAATATGTTGGGTTTACTACAGCAGCTGCTTCTTTGGCTGCATGTGATGGACCGGTAAGAAAGTCAATTCCTTATTTAGTTAAACCGGACGAAATCACTCCTGGTATTGCGGATTACTACGCGACTACTATGTTTGACGGTTTGGACGCGGCTCAAGTTTTAGTGCGTTCAAGAGAAGGTCGTCCTATTAAAATTGAACCAAATAAAGAGGCTAAAGGTAGCACAAACTCTCGTGTTCAAGCTTCGGTTCTTAGTCTATACGATAGCGGTAGATTAAGAGGCCCGAAAAAAGATGGTAAAACCATTGCTTGGGGAGTTGCTATAAACGAAATAAAAGCTAAGCTAAATCAGATTGATGCGAATTCTGGAAAGATTGTTCTTTTGAGCGGTTCTATGGCCAGTCCGTCAACTAACGCTTTGTTAGCTGAGCTAAAAGATAAATATGAGAATTTAGAAATCGTAAACTACGATGCTTTATCGGATAGCGGTGCTATTGATGCATTTGAATCTGTTTACGGTTATAGAGCATTACCAAATTACGATCTCTCTACCGCAAAATCAATCGTTTCTATTGGTGCGGACTTCTTAGGGTCATTCCAAGGTTCTTCTTACGATGTTTCTTATATCGCGGGAAGAAAACTAGAAGGAGGTAAGATGTCTAGGCATGTACAGTTTGAGTCGAATATGTCTCTTACAGGTGCCAATGCAGACAAGAGAGTTGTATTGAAGCCATCGGAGCAAGTTTTTGCTCTTTTGAACCTTTACAATGCTCTGAGCGCAACTCCAGTTGCTTCTAAGAAAACAGCGGTTGATGCTGAAATCTTAAAAGCGGCTAAACAACTTAAAAAAGCGGGCAAAAATGGTGTTGTTCTTTCTGGACTGCAATCAAAAGAAGCTCAGTTAGTCGTTATGGCGATTAACGATATACTAAAATCTGAACTAGTTGACTACTCAGATGCAGTGATGTTAAAATCAGGAGACGACAAGGCCTTGAATTCCTTAGTCTCTGAGATGAATGCTGGAAAGGTTTCTGCATTACTTACTGTCGGAACTAATCCACTCTATACTTATGCGGATCCTAAGCGTTTTGCTTCCGGTATGGAAAAAACAGAATTGACAGTTAGCTTCAGTATGCATGAAGACGAAACTGCAAGTGCAGCGAACTATGCTTTAGCTACTCCGCATTATTTAGAATCGTGGGGTGATGTGCAGTTGACGCGTTCTAACCACGGTCTTGTTCAACCTACGATTAAACCTCTTTTTGATACAAAGCAATTTCAAGATGTAGTTTTAACCCTAATTGGTTCAACAGACTCTTATTATG
This sequence comes from Flavobacteriaceae bacterium, assembly GCA_042091275.1. Classification (GTDB taxonomy): domain Bacteria; phylum Bacteroidota; class Bacteroidia; order Flavobacteriales; family Flavobacteriaceae; genus JBELHR01. Next base: position 138,025 of record JBELHR010000001.1, on the reverse strand, counting down.
ATTACTTAAAGTCTTATTGGAATAAAAATATTTTAAAGGGGAAATCCTGGAACAAAACGTTACACGATGGTTTCTTTGTACAGTCTGATCTTTCTCAAGCCAAAGCCAAGTCTTTCAATGTGAATACTGCGGCTAATAATCTTGTTAAAGAAGTAAAGATTGGAGATATGGAGCTCCATTTATATGTTTCAAACGGACTAGGTGATGGTCAGCAGTCTTCTAACCCTTGGTTACAAGAATTACCAGACCCTATCACAAGAGCAGCTTGGGATAATTATTTGACTATTTCTCCTTCAGATGCTAAGGATTATGGTTTTACCAATCCAATGCAATCAAATGGTGCAATGGACGGGAATTATGCCTCTGTAACTGTCGGTAAAGAAACCTTGAATAAGGTTCCTGTGTTGATTCAACCAGGTCAAGCTAAAGGTTCTGTTGGTCTAGCTTTAGGTTATGGTCGTACCAAAGGTTTAAAAGCGGAGATGCAAGTAGGTGTCAATGCTTATCCATTAGCGAAACAAGGTTCGTGGATTCAAACTGTTACAATAACAAAAGAAGCAGGAAATCACAAATTTGCATGTGAGCAATTACAGCACACTCTCGCAGGTCGTGATGAAATTTTAAAAGAAGCTAGTTTAAGTGATTATAACAATCCTAAACTAGACCCGAAACACACTTGGAATGCACTTCCAATGTTTTCTTACGATCACAATGAGGTCGAAGGAGATGCTGTAGACCTTTGGGATGAACACGATAGATCAATTGGACATCACTTTAACTTGTCTATTGATTTGACAGCATGTACTGGTTGTGGTGCTTGTGTTGTTGCATGTCACGCAGAAAACAACGTACCTGTAGTTGGTAAAAATGAAGTTAGAGTCGGTAGAGATATGCACTGGCTAAGAATCGATAGATATTACTCTTCCGAAGTGGAGTCTCAGAAAGAGGCAAAAGAGCAAGGAATGGGTATGGGCGAGATGTATCACGCTTTGGAACGCGTTTCTGAAAATCCAGATGTAGCTTTCCAACCGGTAATGTGTCAACACTGTAATCACGCTCCATGTGAGACAGTATGTCCAGTGGCAGCAACTTCTCACGGAAGACAAGGTCAGAACCAAATGGTTTATAACCGTTGTGTAGGTACGCGTTACTGTGCAAACAACTGTCCTTATAGAGTGAGACGTTTTAACTGGTTTAGCTACAACCAAAATGACGAGTTTGATTTCAATATGAATGATGATATCGGAAGAATGGTGCTTAACCCTGACGTAGTTGTGCGTTCAAGAGGAGTTATGGAAAAGTGTTCTATGTGTATTCAGATGACACAATCTGCTATTCTTACAGCTAAGAAAGAAGGTAGAAAAGTTCGTGATGAAGAATTCCAAACAGCTTGTTCTAATGCTTGTGGTACTGGAGCGATGGTATTTGGAGATATCAACGATGCGGAAAGTGAAGTTTCTCAATTAGTTGAGGACAAACGCGCCTACCATTTGTTAGCAGCAATTGGAACAAAACCAAACGTGGTATACCAAGTTAAGGTTAGAAACACAGAAGAAGGATAAAAGAATTAAATAAGAAATAATAATATATAATTATGTCGTCTCATTACGAAGCACCTATAAGAGAACCACTAGTAATTGGTGATAAGAGTTATCACGATATTACTGAGGATATCGCTAGGCCTATTGAAGGTAAAGCAAATAAGACTTGGTATTTAGCTTTCTTTATTGCCCTTGCTGCATTTATGTGGGGTCTCGGTTGTATTTTTTATACTGTCGGAACAGGAATTGGAGTTTGGGGATTGAACAAGAACGTCGGATGGGCTTGGGATATTACAAACTTTGTATGGTGGGTAGGAATCGGTCACGCCGGTACTTTGATCTCAGCTGTACTTTTATTATTCCGTCAAAGATGGAGAATGGCAATTAACCGTTCCTCAGAGGCAATGACAATTTTTGCGGTATTCCAAGCAGGTTTGTTCCCTATTATTCACATGGGACGTCCTTGGAATGCTTTTTGGGTTTTACCTTTACCGAATCAATTTGGACCGCTTTGGGTGAATTTCAACTCTCCTCTTCTATGGGATGTATTTGCAATTTCTACCTACTTAACAGTATCCGTGGTATTCTGGTGGACAGGTTTATTACCTGATTTTGCTATGATACGCGATAGAGCGAAAAAGCCATTTCAAAAACAAATCTATTCTCTACTATCTTTCGGATGGAGTGGACGTGCTAAAGACTGGCAACGTTTTGAAGAGGTATCTTTAGTATTAGCTGGTTTGGCTACTCCTTTGGTACTTTCGGTACACACAATTGTATCGATGGACTTTGCTACTTCGGTAAACCCAGGGTGGCACTCGACAATTTTCCCTCCTTATTTCGTAGCGGGAGCTATTTTCTCTGGATTTGCAATGGTACAAACCTTGCTTATTATCATGAGAAAAGTAACCAACTTAGAAAATTATATTACTCGTCTTCACGTAGACTATATGAACCGAGTGATTATTTTAACAGGTGGAATTGTATCTGTTGCCTATGCTACGGAATTCTTTGTGGCTTGGTATACTGGTTCTCCTTATGAGAACTTTACCTACCTTTCTGTAGGAGCAGCAACAGGACCTTATTGGTGGGCATTTTATGCGTTAATATTTTGTAATTTTGTCGCGCCGATTGCACTTTGGTTTAAAAAGATTAGAACAGATTTTATCTATACCTTTATTATATCAATCATCATTAATATCGGAATGTGGTTTGAACGATTTGACATTATCGTAATGATCCTGAGTAAAGGACATCTGCCATCGACATGGTCTATGTTTCAACCGACGTTTGTAGATATTGGAATATTTATTGGAACAATTGGGTTCTTCTTTGTACTCTTCCTTTTGTATGCTAGAACTTTCCCAGTTATTGCACAAGCAGAGGTTAAGACTATTTTAAAAGGTTCTGGTGAGAATTATAAAAAACTAAGAGACGGAAATCATGAGTAATAAAGTTATACACGCAAT
>JBELHR010000001.1:0-134915 GCA_042091275.1 Flavobacteriaceae bacterium | reverse complement strand
GAATTATAAAAAACTAAGAGACGGAAATCATGAGTAATAAAGTTATACACGCAATCTACAACGACGATGACATATTGCTAGACGCAGTAAAGAAAGTCAAAGCCGCTGATCACCATATCGAAGAAGTTTTTACTCCCTTTCCAGTTCACGGGCTTGACAAAGCTATGGGACTTGAGGAAACGAGACTTGCAATTACCGCATTTATGTATGGTATTACAGGTTTAGGTTTTGCCATTTGGATGACTAATTACATGATGATTCAAGATTGGCCTCAAGATATTGGAGGAAAGCCAAGTTTCTCATGGATCTATAACATGCCGGCTTTTGTGCCTATTATGTTTGAGCTTACGATTTTCTTTGCAGCCCACTTGATGGTTATTACTTTTTATATGAGAAGTAGACTTTGGCCATTTAAGAAAGCCGAAAATCCAGATCCTCGTACCACAGATGACCATTTCTTAATGGAATTACCTATTGAAGAGAATGAGAAGGAATTGATGGAGATTCTTGAGGATACAGGAGCAGTTGAAATTAATTTAGTTGATAAGCACTAATACAAGAAATAATGAAAAATTACTTTTACGGAATTATTAGTCTTTTTGTTTTAGGATTGTTGCTTACATCTTGTAGTGACAAGAGACAGAGACAAGTCCAATATATGCCAGATATGTATATGCCAGTACCTTACGAGGCCTATGCTGAGGCAGATGTTTTTCCATATGATATGGAGGCTCAGTTACCGGTAGAGGGTACTATCGCACGTGGACATCACGTTTACGACTATCCAAATACTAATGAGGGATATGAAGCTGCCAAAGCTGACCTTAAAGATCCTTTGGAAATTTCTGAAAAGAATGCAGAGAAAGGGCAAATGTTATACGGTATGTATTGTGTGGTTTGTCACGGTAAAAAAGGAGATGGTCAAGGGGATCTCGTAAAAAACGAGAAGTTTTTGGGAATACCGAATTACAAAGATAGAGACATCACCGAAGGGAGTATTTATCACGTTCTTATGTATGGAAAAGGTTTGATGGGGTCACATTCCTCTCAACTTACCTACGATGAGCGTTGGCAAATTGTACAGCATGTACAAACCCTGAGAAACGAATTGTTAAAATAAGTAGTAAAGAAAAGATATGTATCAGTTTTCAAGCAAATTAAAAACATGGGCTATAGCATTAATGGTGTTAGGAGCGCTTGGTGTGGGTTATGGTTTTCTAACCAGTCCATCTAACCTAGAAGAAGCCAAAGAAATGATGCACGCCGCTGAGGATTCTCACGGAGGTGGTCATGGCGAGGCAGCAGCTCACGAAACATCAGGACATCACGAAGATGCTCAGTCGGATCATTCTGAACATAAAGATATGGATCACGCCGCTGAAGGTCACGAAGAAGCAGGTCATGGAGATGCTCATGCCGAGCATGTTTTTCACCAACTTCAGAATAGACCTTGGTCAGCCTTCTATGTCGCATTGTTTTTCTTTTTTGCACTTACTTTAGGAGTGTTGGCATTTTTAGCTATTCAAAGAGTAGCGCAATCCGGATGGTCAATAGTTCTTTTTAGAGTTATGGAAGGAATAACAGGTAACCTGTTACCTATCACAATCATTTTGTTTGTGTTCTTACTTTTGAGTGCAGGTCATCTGAACCACCTTTTTGTATGGATGAATCCTGAGAATTTTGATCCAACTTCTCCTAATTACGACCCTGTTGTGGACGGTAAGAGTTTTTGGTTAAATATTCCTTTTTGGATTGTAAGAGCTGTTATTTACATAACAGGATGGAACTTATATCGTTACTTTACACGCAAATTGTCTATGGCTCAAGACGAGTCTAATGATTTGGTGAACTATCACAAAAACTGGAGATTGTCTGTAGGATTCCTGTTGTTCTTTATGTTGACAGAATCTATGATGTCTTGGGATTGGATTATGTCCCTAGATCCACACTGGTTCTCTACTTTATTTGGATGGTATATCCTAGCGAGTTTCCTAGTGTGCTCACTAACAGTAATAGCATTGGTAACTGTCGTATTAAAGTCTAAAGGTTATTTAGAAATTGTAAACGATAGTCACTTACATGATTTGGCTAAATTCATGTTTGGATTTAGTGTATTCTGGACCTATTTATGGTTCTCTCAATTTATGCTTATTTGGTATGCAGATATGCCTGAAGAGACAACGTATTTTGCGCAGAGATTCGCGGAGTTCAAGCTTCCTTTCCTAGCGATGGTCGTGATGAATTTTATTTTCCCTGTACTATTGCTTATCAACAGTGATTACAAGCGTATTCCTTGGTTTATCGTTACAGCTGGTATCGTGATCCTAGCGGGACACTATATAGATTTCTTCGTTATGATTATGCCGGGGACTGTAGGTGGATCATGGTCATTTGGAATACCTGAAATTGGTTCTTTATTATTCTTTGCAGGTTTGTTTATCTACACGGTATTCAACTCTTTGTCAAAGGCTCCACTTGTGTTGAAGAAGAATCCATTTTTGAAGGAATCGGAACAATTTCATTATTAAGAAAGTTATAATTACAATTAAAAAATAAGATATATATGCAAGCTTTATTTTATATTCTAGTAGCTGTTGCAATAGGAGTCGGTATATGGCAGATGGCCAAGTTTTTTGAGCTCTCAAAGACGGTAGCAACTACAGATGATAATAATATTCAAGGAAAATACATGATACTTTTCTTGGCTGGGTTTTATCTCTATATGATTTATACGGTTCTCAAGTGGAAACATGTCTTTCTTCCTGGAGCAGCTTCTGTAGAAGGTGTAGAGTACGATCATTTATGGACAATAACTATGGTGGTTATTAGTTTCGTTCAGATTGTAACTCAATTTCTTTTATTCTACTTCTCTTATAGGTTCCGTGGAATCGAGGGAAGAAAAGCAGCCTACGAGACGGATTCTACAAAACTAGAGGTTATTTGGACAGCTGTTCCAACTATAGTTTTGACGGTGTTAATTGGATATGGTTTGTTAGTATGGACCAATGTAATGGATAACTCAGATTCTGAAGACCCACTTTATATTGAAGTTTATGCACAGCAATTTAACTGGCAAGCGAGATACGCAGGGGAGGACAATACTTTGGGTCGCGCTAATGTGAGATATATTAAAGGAATCAACACAATGGGGGTAGATATGACTGATGTGAATTCCCAAGACGATATTCCTGTTAGAGAACTTCACTTACCTAAAGGTAGAAAGATCATCTTTAAATTTAGATCACAAGATGTTCTTCACTCGGCTTATATGCCTCACTTTAGAGCTCAAATGAACTGTGTGCCAGGAATGATTACAGAATTTGGATTTACACCTTCTATGACAACCGAAGAGATGCGTAAAGATCCAGACACTATGAGAAAAGTTAGAGGTATTAACAAAATACGAGCTGAAAAAGGAGAAGATCCTTATGAGTTTGATTACTTATTGCTTTGTAATAAAATTTGTGGTTCTTCTCACTACAGTATGCAAATGAAAATTATAGTGCATGAAGAGGAAGAATTTAACGAGTGGTTGGCTTCTCAGGATAGGATGAACCAAGTTGTTGTCAATAATTAATAAAATATCAAAAAGTTAGAATATGTCAGATCATCATCATAAAGAAACTTTTGTAACTAAATATATCTTTAGTACGGATCACAAAATGATTGCCAAGCAGTATTTGATTACTGGTATTATCATGGGAGTCATTGGGGTTTTTATGTCTATGTTATTTCGTTTGCAAATCGCTTGGCCTGGGCGCTCTTTCGGCTTAATTGAAGCATTTCTTGGTAAATTCCAAGATGGTGGAGTTATGAGCCCTGAAATCTATCTCGCACTAGTAACCATACACGGTACCATAATGGTATTCTTCGTATTGACTGCCGGATTGAGTGGAACCTTTTCAAACCTTCTGATTCCATTGCAAATTGGTGCAAGAGATATGGCATCTGGTTTCCTTAACATGATTTCCTACTGGATGTTCTTTTTGTCATCGGTATTGATGGTTATTTCCCTTTTTGTGGAGGCTGGACCAGCTTCATCAGGATGGACTATCTATCCGCCTTTATCTGCACTACCTCAAGCTATAGGAGGATCGGGTGCTGGTATGACACTATGGTTAGTTTCGATGGCGATATTTATCGCATCCTCTTTAATTGGATCTTTGAACTATATCGTTACGGTACTTAACTTGAGAACCAAGGGAATGAAGATGTCGAGACTTCCCCTTACTATATGGGCATTCTTTGTGACTGCAATTATTGGTGTAGTTTCCTTCCCAGTATTATTATCTGCTGCTTTATTGCTTGTGTTTGATCGAAGTTTTGGTACTTCCTTCTTCTTATCGGATATCTTTATCCAAGGAGAGGTATTGCACTATCAAGGTGGATCACCAGTTCTCTTTGAACATTTATTTTGGTTCCTAGGTCACCCAGAGGTATATATTGTATTGCTTCCTGCTCTTGGAATAACATCAGAAATTATAGCAACTAATTCTCGTAAACCAATTTTTGGTTACCGTGCGATGGTTGGTTCTATCATGGCAATTGCATTCTTATCTACAATTGTTTGGGGACACCATATGTTTGTTTCGGGAATGAATCCATTCTTAGGGTCTGTATTTACCTTTACTACTCTTTTGATTGCTATTCCTTCTGGAGTAAAAGCCTTTAACTATATAACTACCTTATTTAGAGGAAACTTGCAATTGAACCCTGCTATGTTGTTCTCCATCGGTTTGGTATCTACATTTATAACAGGTGGTGTTACAGGTATTATCCTCGGGGATTCTGCTTTGGATATTAACGTACACGATACCTACTTTGTTGTGGCTCACTTCCACTTGGTGATGGGGGTAAGTGCTATTTATGGTATGTATGCCGGTATTTACCACTGGTTCCCAAAGATGTTCGGTCGTATGATGAATAACTCTTTAGGTTATGTACACTTTTGGTTTACTGCTATCGCTGCTTACGGGGTTTTCTTCCCTATGCATTTCTTAGGACTAGCTGGTTTGCCAAGACGTTATTACCAAAACACAGCATTTCCTTTGTTTGACGATTTAGCGGATATCAATGTATTGATAACTTACTTTGCTTTGTTTGGAGGTATTTCACAGATTGTGTTTTTAGCAAACTTTTTCTTTAGTATCTATAAAGGGAAAAAAGCTCCTCAAAACCCATGGAGGTCTAATACTTTGGAATGGACCACACCGGTAGAGCATATCCACGGTAACTGGCCAGGGGAAATTCCAGAAGTTACTAGATGGGCATACGATTATTCTAAGCCTGGTTACGAAGAGGATTTTGTACCTCAAAACGTACCATTGCAAGACGGTGAAGAACCGACATAGATTTATAATATTTTGAAAAAAGGGCTTACGTTAGTAAGCCCTTTTTTTTGGTTCTAGGCCAGATTTAGCCCGTTCAAAAATTACTATCTTTGTTTTTATGAATGAGTATTTAGATCCAGAAACAAATGATTCAAATTCGTTTGATCAAGATATTGAAAAGCAATTAAGGCCACCGAAATTTGATGATTTTACTGGTCAAGAACAGGCGCTGTCTAACTTGAAAATATTTGTGGAAGCTGCCAATTTGAGAGGAGAAGCTTTGGATCATACGCTGTTTCACGGACCTCCAGGTCTCGGTAAGACCACTTTGGCACATATTTTATCCAACGAGTTAGAAGTTGGAATTAAAGTTACTTCAGGTCCAGTATTGGATAAACCAGGGGATCTAGCCGGTCTATTGACTAATTTGGAACCGAGAGACGTACTTTTTATCGATGAAATTCATCGATTGAGTCCTATAGTAGAGGAGTACCTATATTCTGCTATGGAGGATTATAAAATTGATATAATGATTGAATCTGGTCCGAATGCAAGGACGGTACAAATCAATTTAGAACCTTTTACTTTAGTTGGAGCAACCACAAGATCAGGGCTATTGACGGCTCCTATGCGAGCGCGGTTTGGTATTAGTTCGCGCCTACAATATTATTCCACAGAGCTCTTGTCTACCATTGTGGAGCGAAGTTCTGGTATTTTAGGAGTAGATATAGATCTAGAGGCAGCTATTGAAATAGCAGGTCGAAGTAGAGGTACACCACGTATAGCGAATGCATTGCTGCGTCGAGTGCGAGATTTTGCTCAAATTAAAGGAAACGGACGTATTGATATCGCTATAGCCAAATTTGCATTAGAGGCTTTGAATGTAGATACTTTTGGTCTCGACGAAATGGACAATAGAATACTCACTACGGTTATCGATAAATTTAAAGGAGGGCCTGTCGGTATTTCTACCTTGGCCACTGCTGTCGGGGAAAATGCCGAAACTATAGAGGAAGTTTACGAACCTTTCCTAATCCAACAGGGTTTTATTGTCAGAACTCCGAGAGGAAGAGAAGTCACTGAGCGAGCCTATAAGCATTTGGGTAAACGTTGGACCAAAGGTCAGGATCTTTTATTTTAGAAATGAAAAATGTCTTAAATAAATATATACCGATTAGCTTTTGGCTTTTGAATTATCAAAAGTCTTGGTTAAAAGGGGATTTAATAGCTGGCTTAGTGGTTTGTGTGGTTCTTATACCCCAAGGTATGGCTTATGCGTTGATAGCGGGTATAGATCCAATTTACGGTCTGTATACAGCTCTAGTTCCTCCCGTGGTATATGCAATTTTAGGTTCTGCAAGACAAGTTTCTCCCGGGCCTGTTGCTATGGATTCCTTACTGGTTATGACAGGTGTCTCTGCCATCGCTGAGTTGGGTTCCGACTACTATATGCCTGTGGTATTCACCCTTACTCTAGTCGTAGGTATCGTGCAGTTTTCTCTCGGTTTTTTCCGTTTGGGATTCTTGGTGAATTTTATGTCTAAACCTGTGATTTCGGGATTTACTTCCGCAGCTGCATTAGTTATCGGTTTTAATCAATTTAAGCACCTGCTGGGTGTAGAGGTAGCTAACAGCAGTTATATTCACCGTCTTTTTGGCGATTTGATAAATAGCTTACAAGCTTTAGATCGAACAACCTTGATCGTGGGCGGTTTATCCTGTTTAATTATATATGTTCTAAAAAAAGTAAACAAGTCAATACCCAGTGCTTTGATAGTAGTTGTTCTCGGTATTGTGGCTATTAAAATAAGTCCGGATCTCTTTGAATCTGTCGCCGTAGTCGGTTATATACCATCGGGTCTGCCAGACTTTAGATTACCGACATGGGATTGGAATTTGATTGAGGACTTATTGCCTATTTCAATTACCTTGGCCTTCCTCGGTTTTCTCGAGCTAATCTCTATCGCAAAGTCCCAAGAGAATCTCCAAGATGAATATAAAGTGCGTGCAAATCAAGAGTTTCTCGCTTTAGGCTTTTCCAATATGGCCGGATCTCTCTTTGGGGGTTTTGCCTCGGCAGCAAGTTTTTCACGCTCGGCAATTAATCACGATAACGGAGCAAAGACACCTTTGGCTAACTTGATTTCTTCTGGTCTTATGGTTCTTGTTTTGCTGTATTTGACTCCCTTATTTTACGATTTACCTGTAGCTGTTCTAGCAAGTATTATTGTTGTGGCTGTATTTGGCTTGATAAAAGTTAAAGAGACTTTTAGGCTTTGGAAGGGTTCTAAACGAGACTTTTGGATGTGGATCGTTACTTTCGTGTTTACCGCCACCATTGGAATTGTTCAAGGGGTACTTATCGGTATAGTAGTATCTTTGTTAGTTCTATTAGCTCGTTCAACCATACCTCATTACGCAGTTTTAGGTAGGATAGAAGGAACGAATTATTTTAGAAATATCAGTAGGTTCAAAGACGTTATAATTAATCCAGAAGTATTAATTTTGCGTTTTGACAGCGAGTTGTATTTCGCTAATGCGGATTATTTTTTTGAACAAATAAACACTTTGGCTCAAGACAAAGGAGAGGACTTGAAATTAATTGTTTTAGATTTTGAAAGCGTAAATGGAATGGATAGTTCTTCGGCAGATTCGCTAAAACAACAAATTCACAGCTTCGCTAAAAGAGGTGTAAAATTGTATTTTACTAATGTCAAAGGACCTGCAAGAGATACGATGACACGATTTAATATCGTCAAAGAATTGGGGACCGAATGCTTTTTTATGAGTATTGCGGGGGCTGTGGATTATTACGAAACAGGGGAATTGGGTATCAAAGAGGATTTGATTCCCTATATTAATCAAGCGAATAAATATAGAGTATAGCTCAGGTAGAGATTTGCTTTTCGAATTATAAAATTAAATCAGATGAAAGTAGAACAATTATATACCGGTTGCCTTTCTGAAATGGCATATTATATTGAATCTAATGGGGAAGCAGCGATAATTGATCCCTTGAGAGAAACTACTCCTTATTTGGATCTTTTAAAGAAAAACAAGACCAAGCTCAAATATATTTTTTTAACCCACTTTCATGCGGATTTTGTCTCAGGTCAAGTAGACCTTTCCAAAGAAACAGGAGCTACAATTGTTTTTGGTCCTAATGCGAATCCAAATTATGAATTTCACTCAGCTGTGGACGGAGAACGTTTTGAAATTGGGGATATTCAATTAGAATTATTACATACTCCAGGACATACTTTAGAATCCTCTTCCTATGTATTAACAGATAAAGAGGGTAATAAACCTTATGTATTTACCGGAGATTGCTTATTTATTGGTGATGTCGGAAGACCAGATTTAGCGGTCAAATCAGAACTTACAGCGGATGATCTAGCTTCCTATTTATACGATTCCTTGAGAAACAAAATTATGCCTTTGCCGGATGATATTATTATTTATCCAAATCACGGTGCAGGATCGGCTTGTGGAAAAAACATGAGTTCAGAGACCTTTGATACTTTAGGTAATCAGAAGAAAGTGAATTATGCTCTTAATCCCGATATGTCTCGGGAAGATTTTGTTGCAGAAGTCACATCAGGTCTCGCTAGTCCACCGCAATATTTCCCGAAAAATGTAAAAATGAATAAGGAAGTAAATAGCAGTTATAAGGATATTCTAAAAAGGGGAACACGAGCTCTTTCTGCTGAGGATTTTGCGGAATTAGCCAAACGAGAGGATGTATTGGTCCTCGACACACGTTCCAATAAAGTTTACAGTGAACAAGGTACTATTCCTGGTGCTTGGTATATTGGAATTGACGGTGGATTTGCTCCTTGGGTAGGTGCTTTGATCCGAGATATCGATCAAAAAATAATACTTCTAGCAGATGAAAATGGTCAAGAAGAAGTTGTAACCCGTCTTTCTCGCGTAGGTTATGACAATTCTTTGGGTTATTTAAAGGGTGGTCTCGATGCTTGGAAAAAACAAGGTTACCCGGTTTCAGAAATTGGATCGATTTCGGCAGATGAGATGTTAGAAGGTTTAAATAAGGGACAGGTTAGTCATCCTTTGGATCTTCGTAAGCCTTCCGAGTTCGCAAAAGGACATATAGAAAATATTGAAAACTTCGCATTAGATACACTTCTCGAAAATATTGATACCTTAGACAAAAATCAAACCTATACTTTGCATTGTCAAAGTGGTTATAGATCTCTAGTTGCTGCGTCCATACTCAAGTCCAAAGGATTTGAATCGATAGTGGATGTCAGAGGAGGTTTTAAAGCTCTAAAGGATTTAGGAGCGAAGATTGTAGAAATGGTTTAAAAATAAATTAAGCATGAAAAATATTTTAAGATTTAGTTTAGTTGCCTTGATGTTTATATCAGTTTTAGGGGCTTGCAAGGAAAATAAGAAAGCAGATGCACCAGCAGCGGAGGAAACTCAGGGAGTTATTGAATTCATCAGCCCAGGAAATTTGGCGCAGCTAGACTTGAACTCTTTGCAACTGATAGATGTTCGCAAACAAGAGGAAATGGCGAAAGGCGCAATTCCAGGAGCTCAGAATATGGACTATTTTGCAGATGATTTTGAGTCTCAAGTACAAACTCTAGATAAATCGAAACCTATTTATGTCTATTGTAAAATTGGTGGACGTAGTGCACGTGCAGCGGTAAAGTTACAGGAAATGGGATTTGAACAAATCTACGATCTCGATGGAGGCATTATGGCTTGGATTGACCAAGGAAATAATATAGAATAAAAAAGCGCCCCGAGGGGCGCTTTTTTTTTAGAAGTTAAAATTGACTCCCAAAAGGAAATTTATACCGGCTTGTGGATAGTATCCCGCCCCGTCTAAAGTGGTTACTTGTCCTGGTGTAGACCAAGTATCGTCATAAGTGAAATAGTATCCATTGGACACATACTTAGCATTAAAGATGTTGTTAATCATCGCTGAGAAGCCAATTGATTTGAAGGTTCTTTGCATGCGAATTTCATAATTAGCTACCAAATCGTGCGTCATATAAGCGTCTAGCTTGGAACTTTCCGTATCGATATTACCCATATATTGTTCTCCAACATATTTAGAGAAAAGAGCAACTTCAAGATTTGAAATTGGAGAATAAGCGATTTTATTTCCAAAAACAATATCTGGTGAAAAGGCAATATTAGTTTCTCCTAAATCTTCAACTTCACCATCTCTTTGAAATACGAAATCTTTATTTTTATTTCTACTCAAAGCTATATTTGGTTGTAAATAGAATTGATTACCCAATCTAAAAATAGCGTCGATTTCGAGTCCTAAACGGTAGCTCTCACCTACATTAGTTCGCAATGGATTTCCGACATCGTCCAAAGCACCAGTTAATACCAGCTGGTTTTGGTATGCCATATAGTATAGGTTAGTGTTGATTTGGAATCCTTCTTTTTTCCATCTCCACCCCAATTCAAAATCGTTTAAGGTTTCTGGACTTGGACTTCCATTTTCAAAGTCTGTTCTATTCGGTTCTCTATTTGCAACGGCGAAAGAAGCATAAAAGTTGTTTTCGTCATTCACGCTATAACTCAATCCTACTTTAGGGTTGAAGAAATTGTAATTTACATCTACATCTTCAGCTGACACACCATTGGCGCGGTAACCCACGAATCTCCCCTGTAAATCTACGTAAGCGAGAAGTCTATCACTCAAATTATAGTTCAGTTTCGCAAAAATATTCGCATCGTCTTTGTCTCCATAATTATCGTAGTATTTGTCAGATGGTCTTGTGTTTGAGGCGTAGTTTGCCCAAATAATATTTCCAAAATGATCTCCTCTATATTGAGAATAAGCCCCACCAAGAGTAAAATCAAATTTGGTCTTGGAGTAATTCAAGGCCGCCGTAAATCCGTAATAATGGTTATCCAACCATTTTTGATTAATCAAATCGGTCACATCGATAGTTTCCCCTCCAATAGAGATTGGACTTAGACCGTATTCTGCAAAATCAGCATCCTCTTGGTAGTTTTCATAATATCCTCTACCATAGGTATAGTGCAAAGCAAAATTACTACTCCAATAGTCATTATAAGTTTGATTCCAAAGCAGTTGGTAATGGTTTTGCTTATAATTGTCGGTCTGATTGTCAAAGAATTGCGTTTGTCCAGATTCGTCTGTGTAAATTCCAGCAGGGTTGAAGGTTCTGTCATTCTCCAAAGTTTCGGCGTCAATACCATACCAAGATTGGTAGGTCTTTTCCTTTCCACCAAACGTAATGAATTTGATCAAAGTATTTCTTTCGCTATAACTAGCTTGCATAAAAAAGGAACTCAAGTCAGAACTGGCTCTGTCGATATATCCATCGGAGTCAATTTTAGAAATACGTCCTGCTAATTCAAAATTCTCATTTATTCTACCAGTTGAAAACTTAGCTGTTTCTTTAAAGGTGTTGAACGACCCTCCTGAAAAAGAAAGTTGACCATAAGCTTCTTCGCTTACCGCATCTGTCAATAAGTTTAAGGAAGCACCAAAAGCTCCTGCTCCATTTGTAGAGGTTCCAACTCCACGTTGTAATTGTAAACTTTCGGTAGAAGATGCAAAGTCTGGTAAATTTACCCAAAATGTCCCCATGGACTCTGAGTCGTTATAAGCAATACCATTAATAGTTACATTTACGCGGGTCGCATCTGAACCCCTTACGCGAATACCGGTATATCCAACACCAGCACCTGCATCAGACGTGGTTACAACAGATGGCATGTAATTCATCAAAACAGGGATATCCTGTCCTAGATTACGTTCTTTGATCTGCTCTTTGTTCAAAGAGGAGTGGGTTACTGGTGCATTGGCTTGTACACGCACAGTTGACACGATAACTTCGTCAAGCAAATAATCATCTTTAGTCAATTTGATGTTTAAGACATCTCCTTGAGAAAGGTTTATTTCTTGAGTAAAAGTTTCGTAACCTATATAGCTACAAACGAGCGTATAGGTAGTTCCTTCGGTTAACTTCATTGTAAACCGTCCTTCAAAATCAGTAGTAAAACCTTTTTGAATTTCTTCCAAAATCAAGGTAGCACCAGGCAATTCTTCTCCAGAATCACTGCTTACTGTACCATTAATTAGAATACTGTTTGATTGGGCGTGGCCCAAAAAAATGGAGAGTACAAAAATACTCAGTAGTGAACTTATAAGTTTCATTAAAATAAATTAATAAAACGAATAAAAAGAGGCCATTATTCGTATCTGTTAGTATACGTTTATGACTTTTCCTATCCCTTGGCAGCATTATCCGCCCAGGTTCATCGGGTATGATCTCAGCCTAAATTAAATTCAAGCACCCCTTTTTTGAGAACAATGCAAAAGTACGAATTATTCTAGGATTGTATTTTCTTTTTTAAGTTTTGTTGCCAAATATACCATCCCTGAATAGCCAGTACTAGAAATACACTGTACTGAATTGCTGTAAAGCCCAGCCCCTTAAATAGATAAAGAGGAATGGATATGGAGTTAGCAACAATCCAAAGTATCCAGTGTTCTGTTTTTTTATTGGCTAGCATCCACATAGCAGCAAAGAATATTCCTGTTGTCAAGGTGTCTGTATAGTCTGTGAAGCGATCGAATCGATCAAAATAAAGATAGACAGCCGTAACCAGGAGTGCTGTACTCAAAAATATACCGAAGGTAATAGACCAATCCTTAGTCGTGGATCTTGTGATTTCTAGTTGAACCCCATCTTGAGGACGAGTCCAAAGAATCCATCCATAAACACTCATGATACTGTAATAAATATTGATGAGAAAATCTCCATAGAGGCTAAAGCTCCAACAGATATAAATATAAATAAGTGTGGAGACCATGCCGGTAGGATAGAGGGCTACTTTAGCTCTTTTTTGAAAGATGACACTGATAATTCCAAAAATTGCCGCGATTACCTCTAGGGAAATATCGAAGGTAGTGGCTTCCTTATATGGATTGGTTAAAAAATCAATTAATTCCTGCATGTTGTAGGTTCTTTAGTCTTAAAATAAATTCCGGATTGTCTTCGATTACAGTACCTAAAACAACGAGATCAGCGCCAGAATTGAGTGTGTTTAATACTTGTTCAAAAGAACGAATTCCTCCACCGACAATTAGCGGATGATCCAATTCTTTGGATATGGATTCAACAATGTTTAATGGGACGGCGTTTTTAGCACCACTGCCCGCCTCTAAATAGGTCAATTTTTTCCCTTGAAATACTCCGGCTAATACCGTGTTTTCTATTAGTTCTATATCTCCTATTTGCATGGGGCTGGTTTGACTAACTTGAGAAACGGATGTGTCTGAAGTTCCACCGATCAAAAGATAGGAGGTGGGGATGATCTCCAAGTTGCTGTTTTTTATGATCGGAACAGCCTTTACATGCTGTTCTATAAGGAATTCGGAATTCCTACCGGATATAAGACTGAGGTATAACAGGGCATCTGCATCCAAACTAATCTGATTGTAGTTTCCTGGAAAAAGTACTACTGGTATGCTTGTGTTTTGTTTTAGGAGCCGAACTAAGTTTTGCGTCCTGCCATTGGGAACCTGTGATCCTCCAACAAAAATATAATGGACAAAGCTAGGGTCAATTGAAGATAAAAGCGCTTTTACCTTAGTGTTTTCCGTTTTGTCCGGATCCAATAAAACCGCAATGCGCTTGCTGCCATTTGATTTGGCATTTTCTAGATCCTGTAATACATTCATAGCTCTATTTTTTGAGAATATGCCAAGGTGTAACCGCTTAAATCTAAAAACACTATTTCGTGTTTTTCCCTTAAGTCTCCTTTTTCCAAATACGCAATCGCACACTGGTCAGAGAGAAGAAAATCTTCTATAAAAAGATGCTCTTTAAACAGAACTTGCCCACCTATGTGAGTTTTAAAAAGCGATTCTTTTGCTGCCCAGATTCTCGTGAGATATTGAATTTTTTCGACTGTGTTTCTCGCTGAAAATTGTTCTCTACCAACAAAACGAGAGGCGATTTTTTCAATCTTCTCTCGGTTTCTTTCAATATCTATTCCGACAATGTTATCGGAAATGATAATGGTGGAATACTCGTAGGAATGACTTATCGATATTTGCCTTCCATCCTTTAACATGGGTTTTCCCAATTCAGAATAGTATAGATCTTCATCTGTATATCCAGCTTGAAAGAGCAGATGCCTAACCGCTAGAAAGCCTTTTTGATGAGATTCACTCTTCATTTGTCCCAAGCGATTTAAACTATTTGTGGAGCACTTTATCTGTTTGAGTTCTTCGATATTTTCGCTGATATACCAAAGCAATACTTTTCCTCGATTTGTCAAGTCTATAGTTTTTACTAAAGGCATATTATTTCAAAGGTATTTTGTAATTTTGCGAACTCAAGTGCTACTAGTAAATAGATTAGTAGAAACAAATTTAATAAATATGAGTACAGAAGCAGCAACATTCACAAAATTTAAAGTGAAAGATCTTTCACTTGCCTCATGGGGGAGAAAAGAAATTGAATTGGCAGAGGCAGAGATGCCAGGTCTAATGAGTTTGAGATCAGAGTATAAAGATGAGCAGCCCCTAAAAGGAGCGCGTATCGCAGGTTGTTTGCATATGACTATCCAAACAGCAGTTCTTATTGAAACTTTGGTAGAACTAGGAGCTGAGGTTACTTGGTCTTCTTGTAATATTTTTTCTACTCAAGATCACGCAGCTGCGGCAATAGCGGATGCGGGAATTTCGGTTTACGCTTGGAAGGGTCTAAACGAGGAGGAATTTGATTGGTGTATCGAACAAACTCTGTTTTTCGGTGAAGATCGCAAACCTTTGAATATGATATTAGATGATGGAGGGGATTTGACGAACATGGTTTTGGATCGTTACCCAGAATTAGCATCTGGAATAAAAGGACTTTCTGAGGAGACAACTACAGGAGTTCATCGATTATACGATAGAGTAAAGGCAGGAACTTTACCAATGCCAGCTATCAATGTAAACGACTCTGTGACCAAGTCAAAATTTGACAATAAGTACGGATGTAGAGAAAGTGCTGTTGATGCAATTCGCAGAGCAACAGATACCATGCTTGCCGGAAAAGTTGTTCTTGTTGCTGGTTATGGAGATGTTGGAAAAGGTACAGCAGCTTCCTTCAAAGGTACAGGTGCAAGAGTTATCGTAACTGAAATTGATCCAATTTGTGCTCTTCAGGCAGCGATGGAAGGTTTTGAGGTTAAGAAGATGAAAAATGCAATTGAAGAAGCAGATATCGTTATCACAACAACTGGAAATAAAGATATCGTTCATGCAGACCACTTTAAAATGTTAAAAGACAATTCTATTGTTTGTAACATAGGTCATTTTGATAATGAGATCGACATGGCTTGGTTAAACGCTAATTATGGAGATAGCAAGATAGAAATCAAACCTCAAGTGGATCAATACACAATTGACGGTAAGAGGTTCTTAGTTTTAGCCGAAGGAAGATTGGTTAATTTAGGTTGTGCAACAGGTCACCCTAGTTTTGTGATGAGTAACTCGTTTACAAATCAAACACTTGCTCAAATCGAGCTTTGGAAACATGCAGATCGTTATGAGAATGAGGTTTATATGCTTCCTAAGCATTTAGATGAAAAGGTAGCTAGACTGCACCTCGCTAAAATTGGTGTAGAACTAGATGAGTTGACAGAGGAACAAGCCGAATATATCGGAGTTACCGTAAAAGGTCCTTTCAAACCAGAGTATTACAGATACTAAAAAGATTAAAACCCGATGCCGATTTTGCATCGGGTTTTTTATTTTCCTCGATATTGAATTGCCTCGAATAGGTGTTCTTCCAAAATAGTTTCACTCTCTTCTAGATCTGCAATTGTCCGAGCAACCTTCAAGATATTGTAATAGGCTCTTGAAGATATTTCTCTCTCTTGGGTCAATTTTTGAAAGGTACTTTTCAGATCAGAGGATAACACACAAAACTTTAAAACCCACTCTCCTTTGAGATTCGCATTGTATTTTAGGGGAACTTGTGAAAACCTTCTTTTTTGAATCAAACGCGCCCGCTTTATTCTGTTTAAAATACTCTGAGAATTGTTTGCGTCTCGGCCCTTCATATTTGTATTCGATATGGATTTTCGAACGTGAACTTTTAGATCAATTCGGTCTGATAAAGCTGTTGAGAATTTAAGTATAGTATCCGAACTAATTGGGTTTGTTGTTGCTAAGAGCTGAAAATCACTGGGAAATACTTCACTAGACTTGAGCCTGTTAATTATTACTTCTCTATCCTCCATAGCCTGTCTCAAGGACTCAATACTCCTTCGCGAGAACTCATTAAATTCATCTAAGAACAATACCCCTTTATGTGCCAAACTAATCTCACCAGGCCTAGGATTTACACCACCACCGATTAGAGAACTGGCCAGTATACTGTGATGAGGAGATCGCATGGGCGGTCTTAGATTTAATCCTTCCCGATATTCTAATGTCTGAGAGATACTTTGAATCAGTCTGAGTTCTAGAGCTTCCTCTTGTTCGAGATTTGGCAATATACTTGGATATGCCTTGGCGAGCAGAGTTTTACCAATTCCCGGTTTTCCGTAAAGTAGAATATGATGTCTCCCGGCAGCTGCTATCTCAAGTCCTCTTTTTGCGAGTTCCAAGCCGTTTAGAAGGGCAAAGTCAACTCCTTTTTCTTTCTCAGTCCATACTGGATTTTCTGGAGGGGCTTCTATTTGATTTAATAAAGTACCCTTTTTAAGAAATTGAATCAATTCCTTGAGATTTTTCACACCAACCACGTTTATACCCGCAACCCATTGGGCTTCTGTCGTATTTTCTTTTGGAACAATTAGACCAGATAGCTTTAGGTTTTTACAGAGGAGGGCCGCAGATAATATGCCCTTAACAGGTTTTATCTCTCCGTCCAAGGAGAGCTCTCCTAAAACTAAATAATCCTTTACACTCGCTATATTTATTTGTCCGTGGGCAGATAAAATCCCTAGGCTAATCGCCAAATCTATTTGCGATCCTTTTTTTGGAAGGTTTGCAGGGGATAGGTTAATCGTGATTTTTCTACCCGGTATTTTCATACCGGAATTGAATATAGCAGATTGAATGCGAAAAGTACTCTCTCTCAAGGTTCGATCCGCGAGTCCAATTAGATTAAATCCCAAGCCTATTCGCACATCCACTTCTATGGTTAATAGACTTGCCGTCAATCCGGAGGAGGTAGTACTTAGAACACGAGAGAGCATCTTTTTACATAAAAAACGCTCGAAATAACTATTTGTTATGTGTTTTAAGCCGAGTTTCTGCTGGCGTTAATATTTCCAAACAAAGATCGGGTCACTAATTTCTCGTAAATCTCTTTTAAAGAGGCATCGGATTCTGCGTTATTTTCTATGTCTTGAATTTTCTTCAAAGCAAACTGTTGGATAGTGAGTAAGGGCAGCACAACTGATTCTCTAACTTTGATCGAAGCCTTTCCTTCTGGCATATTTTGCATCAGCTCCTCGTGACCTGAAATTTCGAGAAGAAGTCGCTTGGACTTTAAAAACTCATTGTGAATTATTTTCCAAAACTCACCAAATTCTGGGTCTTTTTCCATGTACTGTGTCAATTCAAAAAAGGATTTTGTCAGAGACATCATAGAATTTTCCATCAAGGTTTTAAAGAATTTAGAGCTGCGATATAAAGCCTTAACTTCTGCTAGCTTTCCTTGTTTTTCGTAGGTCTCAAGGGCAGTTCCCAATCCAAAATATCCTGGGACATTTTGCTTTAATTGAGACCAAGATCCAACAAAAGGGATGGCTCTTAAATCGTCAAAATTTAAACTTTTGCTCGAAGATCGCTTAGAAGGTCTAGATCCTATATTGGCCATTCCATAATATCGCAAGGTGCTAATCCGCTCCAAATAAGGAAGGAATTTCTCATGTTGCTTAAACGCTTCGTATTTGCGATAACTAATCTGAGCCAAGTCTTCTAAAATTACGCGCTCTTCTTTGTTAAACTCCACGCGATCTTCATTGAAGATTTGATTGGATAGGCCAGAACTCAATAGTTGTTCCATATTAAATCTGGCAGAATCTTTAGTCCCAAAAGAAGAACTAATGGTTTGTCCTTGAATGGTTAATTGAACCTGTTTGTTTTCTATAGAACTTCCAAGTGAGGAATAAAATTGATTTGTTTTTCCTCCACCTCGAGCTGGTGGTCCACCTCTTCCATCAAAAAACAGAACTTGAATTCCGTATTCTCTCGAAATATCAGAAAGCGCCTCCTTGGCTTTGAAAATAGACCAGTTAGCCATCAAATAGCCTCCATCTTTGGTTCCGTCAGAATAGCCTAACATAATCGTTTGAATATTCTTTCTTTGGTTTAGGTGCTTTCGATAACTAGGATTGCTGTACAGAGTTCTCATTACGGATTTTGCCGCTATCAAATCGTCTATGGTCTCAAATAAAGGAATAATATCAACCGGTAAATCCCCTTGGAATCCGGACAGGTTCAACATGGCAAAGGTTTGCATCATATTGAGTGCCGTCTGATTGTTGGAAATAATATAGCGGTTTGCTCCAAGTTCTCCATTAGATGCTTGAATTTCTTGTAATGCTTTTATAGACCCTAAGGTCTTTAGAACCATTTCGTCAGAGAAGGTGGATAAGTCCACATTTCCCTTAACGCTTGCTAAAAATTCGCATTGCTCTTCCGGGGACCAAGAGTCGTATTCTTTTGGAAAAGTAAGGTCTCCACTTCCTTGAAGATCTTCCACGATTTGACTAAATACTTTGTGATGCACACGACTATCCTGACGAATATCCAGGGTTGCAAAATGCATTCCGAATATTTCTACTTTATTAATAAAGCTATCCACTTCGTTCAAGTACAGACTATTGTGATCTCTTTTGAGAAGTTCTTTAATTTCGTCTAGGGAATCTTTTAATTCTTGTAATTCAATATAAACCGTTCCTTTTCTGGAGGTCGCTCCGTTCCAGAGTTTATTTTCCAATTCTAGGACTTTTTCATAAACTCCTTTAAAGGTCAATTTTCTCCTCAGGGCTTTTACTTCGCGATAATAGTTCTTCAAAAGGGTAAGCCTCAGTCTTGTTGCAACTTTTAGGGTAGTGCCCTCGTTTACGAAGGGATTACCATCTCGATCTCCTCCAGGCCAAAACCCTAAACTTATGAGTTGTTTGGATAGGGGTTCTGCTCCTAAGATAGATTCTTGAGCATAGTTCACAATATCTCCTATAGCATAGAAAAAGATATTTTCTAAATACCAAATAAGGGATTTTGCCTCGTCATATGGGGTTGGCTTCTTTTGGTTAAAAAAAGGAGTTTTTCCCAGTTGAGCAAGCAAGGATTCTATGCTTTTGACATCATCATTTTCTACAGCTTCAGAAAGTTGTGTTATTATCCCAAGAACAGTTCCAGGATAGAATTGCGTGGGGTGAGCAGTCAAAACTAATCTAATAGAAAAGTCATTGATATACTTTTTAAGGGCTCTTTTCTTACCTGAAGAGCTGGCCAACTCCTCAATACCTCTCATAGTTCCAACTCCTTCCATATTGTTGACCACGGGAAAGGCCGCATCTTCTATAGCATCAAAAAGAACAACTTGCCTCTCGATGTATTGAATAAATTGGAAAAGGATATCTATTTGTTCCTCTTCTTTAAACGCCTGAAAATATTGTTTAAAGAATTTGTTTACAATTTCATCTGGGCTCAAACCCTCTTTATAACTCTCCTCGCACAAACGGTGAAATAGCGGTAAATACATCCCGGTTTGAGTGGATTGCTCATAGGGCAATGCCGTGAAAATACTGTTGTAAATTTTAAACTTAGAGAGAACTGCCTCGTTGAAGCGGTTTATTTTTGAAACTTGAGCCATAAATTGGGATTTACCCAAATCTACGAATCATTTTACTCAAAGTCTAATTGGGTAAACAAAATCCACGAATACGATTGAATAGTTTGATTTATAACAAAAAAAAGCAGCCATCGGCTGCTTTTTTTTAATTGAACTTTGAAAGCCCAGAGTCTAACCAGCTGAGGTAGTCCTCAATATCTGGATTATAAGCACTCGGTGCATTTAATTGGTTTTCTTCCAAATCTACCAATACGTAGAATGGCTGCGCATTTGCTTTGTACTTCAGAATCTGAAATTCACTCCATTTTTTACCTATGGTAGTGATTTTTTTACCGCTAATTTCAGAAATAATCTGCTCGTCTTCGGGCAAGTCTCTTTTGTCGTCAACATATAGAGAGATCAAAACCAAATCCTGGTTAAGTACATTAAATACTCTAGGGTCAGACCATACATTGTCTTCCATTAATCTGCAATTAACGCAGGCGTGCCCGGTGAAATCTATCATCATTGGCTTGTTGACCTTTTTGGCATAGGCTAAACCTTTGTCATAGTCTGTAAAACTTATCAAATCGTGAGGGCCGTAATGCGCTCCTTCCGGTAATTCTTCTTTTGATTGGTAAGATGCACTTTGTATTTGCCCCCCAACTCCTTTTGGAGATTCGGCATAGTGTTTTGGTGGTGGAAAACCACTAATCAATTTCAGAGGAGCACCCCACAATCCAGGTATCATATAAACGGTAAAGGATAAGGTAATAAGGGCTAGACTCAATCTACCAACAGATATGGATTCTAATGGAGAATCGTGTGGAAGTCTGATTTTACCCAATAGATATAGAGAAAGTACTCCAAAAATGGCAATCCAAATTGCTAGAAAGACTTCTCGCTCCAACAAGTGAAGTTGGAGAACCAAATCTGCATTGGAAAGAAATTTAAAAGCAAAGGCCAGTTCTAAAAACCCTAAAAAGACTTTTACCGTATTTAGCCATCCTCCAGATTTAGGTAGTGAATTCATCCATCCTGGGAAGGCTGCAAAAAGAGTAAATGGTAAGGCTAGGGCTAAAGAAAAACCAAACATACCTACAAAAGGTGCAATACCTCCTTTGGTAGCGGCCTCGACAAGTAAGGTCCCTACAATAGGTCCAGTACAAGAGAACGATACAATCGCTAGAGCCAATGCCATAAATAAGATCCCGATTATTCCACCTCTATCTGCCTGCTGATCTACTTTGTTTGCCCAAGATTGGGGTAGCATAATTTCAAATGCACCCAAGAAGCTAAAAGCAAAAACGACAAGCAACAAAAAGAAGGTTAGATTAAACCAGACATTGGTCGAAAGGGCGTTTAAGGAATCCGCTCCAAAAACCCAGGTTACCATGGCTCCAAGAAATACATAGAGTCCAACAATCGCAATACCATAAATCACCGCGTTTTTAATTCCCGCTGCCTTGTTCTTACTTTGTTTGGTAAAGAAACTAACTGTCATTGGGATCATTGGAAAGACACATGGAGTCAATAGGGCTGCGAATCCAGAAAGGAAGGCAATGATAAATATCGTCCAAAGACCTTTTGTTTCCTCCTTGCTTTCAGGATTTTGTATTTCAGTTTTTTTCTCAGTTGAAATTGTTTCCTGCTCCAAGTCCTCCCTTTTGAGGGATTCACCAGCAGAGGCATTGGACAAGTTAAAGGAAAGGTCATAAGTGGTAGGAGGGAGACAATTTTTGTCGTCACACACCATATAGTATACCGAACCTTGAATAATATTAGGATTCTCGCTCATAATTTCTTGAACAAAAACCGCTTTATTTTCAAAATATTTGACGTTCATCTCAAAAACTGGATCGAACCCTTCGTGTCCTTTTCCCTCTTGAGTTTTTCCAGATAGACGATCCGTTTCACTTAAGATATATTCAAATTCTGTAGCCTCAGGACCTCCTTCTTCTAAGAATTGAGAATAGAGATGCCAACCCGAATCCAAGGTTGCAGTAGTTACGAGTTCGTATTTGTTTTCTCCTGTTTTTTGAACAGAAGTATCCCATTCAATGGGGTCGTATATCTGTCCCTGACTCTGTAATGTCAGAAATAAAAAACTCAGAAATGTAAAGAATTGTTTCATTATAAATGTATCGTTATTCGTCTAATATTTTTATCCTTTGATTCGCCAATATAGCGTTTATCTCTGCGCAAACCAATAACCCAAACTAGGTCATCTCCACAGCACAAAATCCAAACGCGTTCTTTTTCGATGATGGATAGTTTTTCATCTCTAAAATAAGCACTTAACTTTTTTTTGCCGTGAAATCCCGCAGGGTAAAAGTAGTCACCATTTTGCCATTTTCTTACAGTTAAGTCGGCATTTAACAGATATTTAGGTATTTCGATTTGCAAGGCGTTCTCCTGTTTTGGGGCATCGTATTCAATTTTAGGGATACTTGTAGGTTTTGTTTTACTCTTGTCCTGAAGTATAAGCGTTTGACGATCCTTTACAAGACGAAATTTTGAGTTTTCTAAAAACTTGCCGCTTTGTGCCTCGCATAAATTTAATAGATCCAAAGTATTGTGAAATCCATAGGGATTAAAGAGTCCGTATAAAAGCGGCTCTAAAGAGGGTATGGTTCGAATTTGGTTTAAGTCGAAAATTCGCAAATCCTTATGCGTTTTATGGATATGAGAAAGTTTGGATTTTTGATTCTCAATATAAGCGTCTGCCAATTCCTTCGTGTGGGTCAAATGGCCTAAAGTCATTTCAAAACTTTGAGCAAGACTCGGATTTATCTCTTTTAATTTGGGGATAATTTGATGTCTAATTTTGTTTCGAACATATTTATCCGATGCATTTGAGCTGTCTTCTCTCCATTCAATCTCGTGCTGAACAGCGCATTGCTCAATCTGTTTTCTACTAAAAGGGAGTAGCGGTCGTCTGACCCAATTTTGCTTTGCAGGAATTCCGAGCAATCCGTCTATACCAGTTCCCCTGCTAAAATTTATCATAAAAGTCTCAAGGGAATCGTCTAGGTGGTGAGCGGTTACTAAATAATCAAAACCTTCTTGATCTTTGAGTTGTTCAAACCACCGATAACGGATATTACGAGCAGTAATTTGAATACTGGTTTTTTCCTCAGACGCAATTGCAGAGGTATTAAATTCTTTAGAATACAAAGGTGTTTTTAAAGAATTCGCAAGATCATCTACAAAATGGGCGTCTAGATCGCTTTCCTCTGCTCTGAGTTTAAAATTGCAATGGGCTATGGAGATATCCAAGCCTGCTTGTTGCATTAAATAGGTGAGCATAACAGAATCCAGTCCTCCAGATACTGCCAAAAGGATTTTAGCTTCAAGTAATTCGGGAAAATTCTCTAAAAGATTAGCTCTAAATTCGGCGATCATATGGTACAGTTCAATTTGTCTCCCGCTAATTTAAGGAATTAGAGAAGAACGGTTTTCATTGCCTTAGCCTTGACCAGGCACTCTTCGAATTCTTTGGAGGGAACGGATTTGTCCGTAATTGCACTTCCCACCGAAAAGGAGACATATTTATTTTTTGAATTATACAATATACTTCGGATAACCACGTTAAAGTCAAAATCACCGTTTGGTTTGATATAGCCAACAGCTCCTGAATATAATCCTCTTTTGGTCTGCTCTAAAT
The DNA here is from genome assembly GCA_042091275.1 of Flavobacteriaceae bacterium. GTDB lineage: Bacteria > Bacteroidota > Bacteroidia > Flavobacteriales > Flavobacteriaceae > JBELHR01. The sequence continues at coordinate 111,102 of JBELHR010000001.1, read as the reverse complement.
TTTCAATAATTTTCAAGGCGGATTTTTTTGGAGCACCGGTCATGCTGCCCATTGGAAAAAGAGCTTTTAAGACTTCCACACTATCCGTGCTTTCGGATACTTCAGCGGTAATGGTCGATATCATCTGATGTACTTGTTCAAAACTGTATATTTCGCAAAGTTCCTTGACATTGACGCTTCCCTTTTTTGCAATTTGGGAAAGATCGTTTCTGACGAGGTCTACAATCATCACGTTTTCAGCTCGCTCCTTTAAATCGGTTTTTAATCCTTCTTTGAGAAGATTATCTTCGCTTTTGGTCTTTCCGCGCTTGGCCGTTCCTTTGATGGGTTGGGAGATTAAGTAATCGGATCTTCTCTGCGCAAAACGCTCTGGAGAAGCACAAATCAGGTGGGTCTCACTTAATTTTAAAAAAGCAGAAAAGGGAGCTTGAGAAATTTTGTTTAATTTTCGATAAAGAAATAAAGGCTGAATTTCTTGATTTTCAATAAAATATTCCTGACAAAAATTAGCCTCGTATAAATCCCCTCGCTTGATGTGTTTTTTGAGTTTAGCGACGCGGTCTATATATTGCTTTTCAGTCAATTTAGACTGAATTTGAGAGCTTGGCTTTGCCTTGTTGACCGGACTGGGAGTTTTAGAAATAGTATTTTCTAATAGTTCTTGATAGTCTAGATGAGCCTGGTTTTCTTTGTCGGTGGGATAGAGGAACTGTATGCTCTCTCCTTCTATAGCGATTATTCTCTCCGCTTGAAAAAAATGCAGATCGGCAAACTCTAAACCGTCCTCATTATTAGATTCTAGATCAAATATTTCATTTTTTAAGTCATAAGAAAGGTAGCCAAAAATATAATCTTGAACCTCCTCCCGAAACTCTTTTAAGCGGTCAAATGCTCCTCCTGAGTTGATCTGAAGTTCAGATTTTTTACCCACTGCCAGAACAATGGAGAATTGGCTAAATTCATCTTCGAGCTGATTGGAGTCAAAAAAAGCGCAATATTCCTGCTTAGAAGCCCAGTTTAACAAGGCTTTATTCTGCTTTTGATTCCAATTAAAACGAAGACTTTTTCTCAACATATAGTAAAATCTAATATCTAAAAAGCCCGCTATTTCGCGGGCTTTTTGATGGTATTCTGTTTGATCTAAGCGTGAATAGCGCGATCGTCTGTGGCAGCTAGACAAGCTTCCTTAAACGCTTCTGTAAACGTCGGGTGGGCATGGGACATTCTAGAAACATCCTCTGCTGATGCTCTAAACTCCATTGCTACTACTGCTTCAGCGATCAAATCTGCTGCACGAGCACCAATCATATGAACTCCGAGGATTTCATCTGTTTTTGCATCTGCCAAAACTTTGATTTGTCCATCTGTGTCCATGGAAGCACGGGCTCTTCCCAAGGCTCTCATATTAAAGCTTCCTGACTTGTAGTCTACCCCAGCTTCCTTGAGTTGTTCCTCAGTTTGACCAACAGCAGCAACTTCTGGCCATGTATAAACTACTCCTGGAATTAGGTTGTAATTGATATGTGGTTTTTGGCCTGCAATCAATTCTGCAACCATAGTTCCTTCTTCTTCTGCTTTGTGAGCGAGCATCGCCCCCTGTACCACATCTCCAATAGCATAAATATTGGAAGCGCTAGTTTGCAGGTGATCATTAGTTTCGATCTGACCGCGAGTTGTAGTTTTTATACCGACATTCTCCAGTCCTAAACCTTGAGTATAAGGTATTCTTCCTACAGAAACTAGAACGTAGTCTCCTTCAAAAGTAACCATTTGACCCTTTTTATTTTCCGCCTCAACCACTACGGTGTCTCCGGTGTTTTCAACTTTAGAAACTTTGTGAGAGACAAAGAATTTCATCCCTTGTTTCTTAAGTGATTTTTGTAATTCTTTAGATAGCATAGCATCCATTCCCGGTATAACCTTTGGCATGTATTCCACAACAGAGACTTCAGATCCCAGTCGAGCATATACTTGTCCCAATTCAAGACCAATAACTCCACCACCAATAACAATCATATGCTTTGGAATTTCTTTTAGAGCAAGTGCTTCTGTCGAGGTGATTACGCGTTTTTTGTCTACATCGATAAACGGTAGACTTCCAGGTTTTGATCCAGTAGCAATAATAGTTTTTGCCGCTTCAATTTCTTCTGTTGAGCCGTCTTCCTTAGCAATAGAGATATGGGTGGCATCTTTAAAAGATCCGTGACCTTGATACACATCAATTTTGTTTTTGTCCATCAAAAAGTCAATACCTTTTGTAGTTTGCTCGATTACCTCGTTTTTGCGTTCAATCATTCGAGGGAAATCAATCTTGACCTCATCTACCTTAATTCCATGTGTATCAAAATGTTTTACGGCATCTTGATAGTGATGAGAGGAATCTAAAAGTGCCTTAGATGGTATACAACCCACATTGAGGCAAGTACCTCCCAAAACAGCATATTTTTCGATAATTGCTGTCTTTAGCCCTAATTGAGCACATCTAATAGCAGCAACATAACCTCCAGGTCCTGATCCAATTACAGCAACGTCATAAGTCTTCATAAGTTCTATTTCTAAATTCGGTTCAAATTTAATTTATTTTTTTAATCCAGCCCGTTTTAGCAAGGCTTGATTTGTAGGTTTTTGACCTCTAAATTCCACATAAAGGTCCATGGCTTTTTTGCTTCCTCCTTGAGATAAAACGGTGTTTTTAAACTTTTCACCGAGTTCGGCATTAAAAATACCCTTTTCTTTAAAGTAGTCAAACGCATCCGCATCGAGAACTTCTGCCCATTTATAGGAGTAATATCCAGCTGCATATCCTCCTTGAAAGATATGAGAAAAAGCAGTACTCATCGCATTTTCTTTGTGAGAAGGGTAGAGGCTGGTGTCTTTAAAGACGGCTTCTTCCTCTTGTCTCAGGTCTCGGTAAGATTCAGGGTCTTTGGCATGCCAATGCATGTCTAGTAAGCCAAAACTTATTTGTCTCATAGTCGCAAGGCCCTCTAAGAAATTCGAAGAGTCTTTGATTTTTTCTATGAGTTCTTGAGGAATAATCTCACCAGATTTATAGTGTTTGGCAAAGTTCTTAAGAGCCTCTGGTTCATAGCACCAGTTTTCAAAAATTTGAGAAGGTAATTCTACAAAGTCCCAAGCTACAGATGTTCCGGACAGCGATGGATAAGTAGTGTCTGCCAACATACCGTGTAAAGCATGTCCAAACTCGTGAAAAAGCGTAGTTACTTCATTAAAGGTAAGAAGCGCAGGAAGATCCTTTGTCGGTGGAGTAAAGTTGCAAACAATAGAAATTTGAGGTCTAGAGTTTTCTTGGTCTTTCTTCCATTGGGACTTGTAAGAGGTCATCCAGGCTCCGCCTCTTTTCCCTGGTCTAGGAAAAAAGTCAGCATAAAAAACGGCTTCCATTTTATCTTTACTCGAAACCACATAGGTTTGGACATCGGGATGATAAGTGTCTATATTATCCACCTTTTCAAAAGTCAATCCGTATAACTTTTCTGCTATATCGAATGCACCATTTAAAACCTGGTTTAATTCAAAATAGGGTTTGAGTTGCTCCTCATCTAGGTCAAATAATTCTTTTTTAAGCTTTTCGGAATAATAAGCGCCGTCCCACTTTTCCAAATCACCTTGGATTTCAGAACTGGCTTTGTTTTTTAGGAGTTCAAATTCTCTAAGAGCTGCAGGTTTTGCCTCCACTAAGAGTTTGTCTAGAAAATCTTGGACATTGTCTGGGCTTTCCGCCATACGCTCTTCCAAAACATAGTCAGCATGTGTCTTATATCCCAATAAATTAGCGCGTTGGTATCTCTTTTTGACGATATCCAATACAATCTGAATATTGTTGTTGTCATTAGCTTGAAAACCTTTGGCCCCAAAAGAAAGACTCATGTTTTGTCTGAGTTCTCTATCTTGAACATAAGTCATAAAAGGAACGTAGCTAGGATAGTCTAAGGTAAAGATATACCCTTTTTTATCTTTTGATTTTGCTAATTCTGATGCCGCTTGTTTTGCAAAATCAGGTAATCCCTCGAGTTTGGATTCTTCGGTGATATGCAATTCGAATGCTTTGTTGTCCGCTAGAACATTTTCTCCAAACTGAAGAGAGAGTTGAGAGAGTTCCATATCCAAGGAACGCAAGGTCTCTTTGTCCTGGTCGGAAAGGTTTGCACCATTTCTAGAAAAGCTCTTATATGTCTTTTCGAGAAGCATTTTAGATTCCCCGTCTAAATCCAGCTCATCAATTTGCTTGTAAACGGATTTTACTCTTTCAAAGAGGGCTTCGTTTAGACGAATGTCATTTGAAAATTTGCTCAATTCGGGAGAAACCTTTTTGGCTATGGATTGAATTTCTTCGTTAGTTTCTGCAGAATTTAAATTAAAGAAGATACTAGAGATTCTGGATAATTTACTCCCTGAAAATTCTAGAGCTTCAATTGTATTTGAAAAACTCGGATCTTCTGAGTTGTTTGTGATTTGATCAATTTCTGCATTGGCAAGAGCAATCGCTTCTTTAAACGCAGGTTCAAAGTCGCTCTCTGAAATTTTGGAAAATGGAGGAGTTTGAAATGGGCCATTAAAATCCTCTAGTAAAGGGTTCTTCATTTTATTTTTTGAGATTTTCTGCTGCTTTGATTACTTTTTGTTTGAGGTTTTCCTTGTAGGCGATAACGCGATCTAAAACTTTAGGATTTGAGCTGGCGATTATTTGTGCAGCCAAAATACCTGCGTTTTTTGCTCCGTCCAAGGCTACGGTTGCTACAGGAACCCCGCCTGGCATTTGAAGAATGGAAAGGACAGAATCCCAACCATCTATAGAATTAGAGGATTTTACGGGAACTCCAATTACAGGAAGTGGACTCATAGAAGCGACCATTCCCGGAAGATGAGCGGCACCACCTGCTCCCGCAATTATTACTTTAAGACCTCTTTTGTGAGCTTCTTTTGAATAACTAAACAGTTTTTCAGGGGTTCTATGGGCGGATACGATATCTACCTCAAAGTCTATTTCTAGTTCGCGGAGTACTTCCACTGCTTGATTCATGACTCTTAAGTCCGAATCGGATCCCATTATAATTCCTACTTCAACCATTTTATTTACTTATTACCTTAATTTTATTTTTAACAATTTCCGCTTTTTTACGAGCACTTTCAATGTCATCTGCGATTACAGTAACATGTCCCATTTTGCGAAACGGTTTCATTTCTTTTTTTCCGTAGATATGAGGGGTAACTCCTTCGATAGCCAGAATCTCATCTAGGCCGTCATAAATTACAGGGCCTTTGTATCCCTCTGCTCCGACAAGATTTACCATAACTGAAGGACATTTGCTTTTTCCACTTCCAAGTGGCAAATCCAATACCGCTCTCAAATGTTGTTCAAATTGACTTGTATAGGACCCTTCAATACTTTGATGTCCACTATTGTGAGTTCTCGGTGCCACTTCATTTATTAGCAGTTCGTCGTCCTCTGTTTGAAACATTTCCACAGCTAGTAGACCGACGTGATTAAAAGTCTTTGCTGTTTTTAATGCCAACGCAATTGCCTTTTCTGCTACGTTTTGATCGATTCTTGCTGGACAAATCACATATTCTACCTGATTAGCTTCTGGATGGAACTCCATCTCTACCACGGGATAATAGGCTACTTCCCCTTTGGCATTTCGTGCAACGATAACTGCAAGTTCGTTTTTAAAAGGAATCATATCTTCCAATATTCCGCTGACATCTGGCATAGAGTCGATATCTTTTTGATTTCGGATAACTTTTACCCCTTGACCGTCGTAGCCAAACTGACCTGCCTTCCAAATAAATGGAAATTCTTTGTTTTTTGAAATTGTTTGAAACTCAGATTTTGACGAGAATCTTTGATAGGGTGCTGTCGCTAAATTGTTTTTAGCATAAAAATCTTTTTGTAAACCCTTGTCTTGAATCACCCTTAAAACCTCCGGCTGCGGATACACTTTAAGTCCTTCGTCCGCGAGTTTTTCTAGAGCATCTATGTTTACGTGTTCTATCTCGATTGTCAACACGTCTACTTGTTTACCAAAATTGTAAACCGTATCAAAATCCATAAGATCTCCCTGTACAAAGTGGTTGCAATAATCTCGACATGGAGCATCGCTACTCGGATCTAAAATATAGGTTTGAACATCGAATTTAATACTTTCTCGAAGCAGCATTCTGCCGAGTTGACCACCGCCTAGAACGCCTAATTTAAACGGGGAAGAAAAATATGTTTTCATTTGATACTTCTAGTTTGCTACAAAAATAAGATATACTTTCAAACCGAGCCTCGCTTTTAAAAGTTTTTGACTTTGAGGTTGTTTCCTCCCGACGAGATTACCTGATATTCTTTTGCAAAATAGAGGCTGTCTCCTCCTTGAGGGCTTCCATCCAGCAAAGAGTAATAGACTTCGTCGCAGCTACAGTATAAAGATATTCCATCTTCAAGACTCATTTTTCCACAAGCCTGTTCGGGAAAGGGGTCAATAGCAGGGCAAGCCGCATCATAGGCTTTAAAAATAGTATTGTTTAAGTTGTAGATATAAATTCCTCTAATACCCTCGTTTTGTATATAAACTACTCCACCAGGTATAAGCAAGTCTTGGTATTGAGGGAGGTCCAAATTAATGTCAATATTAACAGGGACAAAAGGAAGAAGATTTGGTGGTTCTGTCGAACTGCAGGACTGCGATAAAAATGCGAGAATTAAGAAAAAGCTCTGAACTAATCTTTTCATAAGAGGATTTATCAATAGTTTGCAATTTACAATAATTTTGTACATTTGAGGATGTCTCACTTGTCTGAATAAGTGAGGCTTTTGTATTAAATAAAAGATGATGTTATGGGAGATGTGTCATATTACTCGGAAGAGGGATTCCAAAAATTAAAGGAAGAATTAGAACAACTAGAAAATATTGAGCGACCTAGAGTTTCTCAAGAAATTGCCGATGCAAGAGATAAAGGGGATTTGAGTGAAAATGCAGAATATCACGCGGCTAAGGAAGAGCAGTCTCTTTTAGAGTTTAAAATTGCCAAATTAAAGCAAGTAGTATCTAATGCTCGTATTTTAGATGAATCTCAATTGGATACGTCCAAGATTTTGATTCATTCTGTAGCCAAGATCAAAAATGTAAAAAACGGAATGACAATGACTTATACTTTGGTTGCCGACTCTGAAACAGATGTTCGCAATGGAAAAATTTCTGTCAATTCTCCAATAGGAAAAGGTCTCTTGGGTAAAAAGGAAGGTGAGGTTGCAGATATTCAAGTGCCAAATGGGGTGATGAGTTTCGAAATTATTGAGATTTCTCGTTAAAATGGCTTCGATATTTACAAAAATCATAAAAGGAGAGATACCGTCTTATTGCGTTGCAGAGAATGATGCTTTTTTTGCTTTTCTCGATATCAATCCAAATTCTGTAGGACATACTTTGGTGGTTCCGAAGCGCGAGGTCGACCGAATATTTGACTTGGAAGAAAAGGAATATATGGATTTGATGGCGTTTTCGAGGAAGTTAGCAATGGCTATAGAACGTGTCATTCCTTGCAACAGAGTTGGACTTTCTGTTATTGGTCTCGAGGTTCCGCACTGTCACGTTCACCTGATACCACTAGAAAACATGGGTTCTATCAATTTTGGAAATTCGATTGAGATGAGTCCCCAAGAGTTTGAGTCCACTGCTAAAAAAATTCGAGAGTCTTTCGAGAATAGCTAGTTTCTTTTGATTAGAAAATAGGATTAATAATGTATTTTTGGGCAAAACTATTTACATGAAATCAATTGACCCTAAATCCATTCCAACCAAGGAATTACATCAATATTTATTGAGTGCTGTCTCTCCAAGACCAATTGGATTTATATCTACCACAAGTAAGAATGGTGTGCCAAACTTAGCGCCATTTTCTTTTTTTAATGTTTTTTCGGCAAATCCACCGATAATGATCTTTTCTCCTGCTAGAAGGGTTCGAGATAATACTATTAAGGATACTTTGGTGAATTGTCAAGACACTAAAGAAGCGGTGATTAATATTGTCGATTTCGATATGGTTCAGCAAATGTCCTTGGCCTCAAGTGATTTTGATTCTGAGGTGGATGAATTTGTCAAGGCTGGTTTTACGCCTTTGGATTCAGATGAGATCAAGCCTTTGAGAGTTGCTGAATCTCCAGTTCAATTTGAATGTAAAATAACGGAAATACAGGCCCTTGGTAAGGAAGGTGGTGCGGGTAATCTAATTATTGCTGAGGTCGTTAAACTTCATGTTAGAGAATCTATTTTAAATGAAAAAGGTCTGATAGATCCTTTGAAGTTAGATGTAGTAGCTAGGATGGGTGGGCCTCTGTATTCAAGAGCTTTGGAGGGTACTTTTCAAATACCAAAACCACTGACTCATGTGGGAATTGGTTTTGATCAATTGCCAGAGGAAGTGCTGACTTCTAGTATTTTGAGTAAAAATGATCTCGCAGTTTTGGCGGGTATTGATAAAAAACCGACAACAGATATTGTTGATAAGTTTATTGGAGACAATCCAGAATTTAAGTCTTCAGATTCAGATAAAAAACATAAATTTGTACTTGAACTAATAGCGAGAAACGAGGCAAATAACGCCTGGTGTGTATTGCTTCAATAAGAAAATTATATTATGCAAGTTACAGGAAAGATCAAGTTAATTGGAGAGACGCAAACTTTTGGGTCAAATGGTTTTAGAAAGAGAGAATTAGTCGTTACAACAGACGAGCAATATCCGCAGTCTATTTTAATCGAGTTTATTCAAGATAAATGTGATTTGTTAAATAGTTACAGTCTAGGACAAGACGTTTTGATTTCTATCAACCTAAGAGGTCGCGAATGGGTGAATCCTCAAGGAGAAACAAAATATTTTAACTCTATTCAAGGATGGAGAATCGAAGCGAACCAAGCTGCTGCTTCAGCTGCTGCACCTGCGCCTATGAACGCTGCACCTGCTGCGAGTTTTGACGGGGGTGATGACGGAGATCTTCCTTTCTAGAAAAAAATATTAGACAGATTAAAAAAAGAAAAGCTAATGCTTTTCTTTTTTTTTGTACTTATATTTGAGCTATGTATTTCTTAGGCAAAGACTTGTATTTTCCGCCTGCAGAAAGTGCAGGAGATCACGGTGTTTTAGCGATTGGTGGAGACTTGAGCGTTTCTCGTTTGATACAGGCTTATCGCATGGGAGTTTTTCCGTGGTTTAACGAAGGGGAACCCATTGTTTGGTATTGTCCCAATCCAAGGATGGTACTCTTCCCGGAACATCTAAAAATCAGTAAATCTATGCGTAAGCTCCGCAGGAGTTCACCGTATAGAATTACTCAAAACTCAGCCTTTGACAAAGTGGTTCTCAGTTGTAAGACTGTCGACAGAAAAGATCAAGACGATACATGGATTACAACCGAAATGTTGATGTCCTATATACAACTTCACCGGGCGGGATATGCCAAAAGTTTCGAGGTTTGGAAAGGCGAGGAGTTAGTTGGAGGGCTTTACGGCGTTGAATTAGATGGTGTTTTTTGCGGTGAGAGTATGTTTTCTTTGGAAGACAATACTTCCAAATTAGCCTTTATAGAAATGGTGGAATTTTATAGAGACAAGGGTTTTAAACTAATCGATTGTCAGGTCTATAATTCCCATTTAGCTAGTTTAGGTGCAGAAGAGATTAGTAGAGATGAATTTTTAAGTTATTTAAAAAAATAAGAATGGATTTAAGAGGTGCTCAAGAGGCGGTTAATGAATGGATAGAAAATCACGGAGTTCGCTATTTCAATGAACTGACAAATATGGCGCAATTGACCGAAGAGGTCGGTGAAGTGGCCAGGATAATAGCGAGGCGTTACGGAGAGCAAAGCGAAAAGGAGTCCGACAAAGATAAAGATTTGGGCGAGGAACTTGCTGATGTAGTTTTTGTGGTATTGTGTCTGGCAAATCAAACTGGTATTGATCTGCAAAGTGCCTTTGATAAAAAATTGGATCTCAAGACAAAAAGAGATCACGATAGACATCACAATAATTCAAAATTGAAATAAAATTAGATGGACTTACGTATTAAAAACGCCCTAAAGATTTTTGCGTTTATTTTTCCTACTCTGGTTGTGTTGGCTTTGCTTTTTGAGAGTGGTTCCGCTGTCTTTAGTGGGGAATGGGAGACGGTTGACGCACAAAATTTCTCGGATGGTAAATGGGTTCGCTTTTTTGGTGTTAAACTCCTTTTCTCGCTAGGCTACGGTATTATTGTTTCACTTCGAAAATCAAAGTAAATTGAACAAATTTTTAAAGCAAATTTCAGACTCTTTTGAGAAGTCTTTTCAAATAACAGGCTCCAAAAGTGAGTCCAACAGATTATTAATTTTACAGCAGCTTTTTCCAGGTATTGCGATAGGGAATTGTAGCAATTCAGACGATTCTAATTTGATGAAAGCCGCTTTGTCCTCTTCCGAGAAAGAAGTTTATATCGGTCATGCGGGAACAGCAATGCGATTTTTGACAAGTTACTTTGCGGTAAAGCAAGGTAGAGAAACGATTTTGACTGGGTCCTCTAGGATGAAAGAACGTCCTATCGGTATTTTGGTAGATGCACTGAGATCTCTCGGAGCTGAAATTAGTTATCTAGAGCAAGAAGGATATCCGCCTCTATCGATAAATGGAAAAGATTTAAGTGGAGGTATTGTCGAGATTGATGGTTCGGTTTCTAGTCAGTATATCAGTTCTCTTTTGTTGATAGGTGCTTTTATGCCTAAAGGTTTACAAATTGTATTTAAATCTTCTCCAACTTCCATTCCTTATATCAACATGACTTTACATCTTTTGAGTCAATTGGGTATTGAGCAAAGCTGGTTGGATCAAAATAATATTCAGGTCGCTCCTTTAAAAAACTCTTCGACAGCTGTCGATTTTGAGGTGGAATCGGATTGGAGCTCTGCTTCCTATCACTTTAGTATGTGTGCACTTTCCAAAGATTCTCGAATTGAATTGGGCTCTTACAAGCTAGGTTCCCTTCAAGGAGACAGTGCTTTGATTGAGATATATAAGGATTTTGGTGTGCGATCTTCTTTTGAAAAATCGCGTTTAATTTTGAATAAAGACGTAGAGTATGAACTTCCGGAATCGGTGTCCTACGATTTGAGTAAATGTCCTGATATTGCCCAGACTATTGCGGTGACTTGTTTTGGTATGGGTATTGCCTGTGATCTTTACGGTCTTCATACCTTAAAAATTAAAGAAACAGATCGCCTATTGGCCTTAAAAGCCGAGTTGTCTAAGTTTGGTGCCGATATTGAGGTTAGTGAGGATTCTCTTCACCTGAAAAAAGCGACACATATAGAATCCAACGTAGAAGTGGAGACTTATCAGGATCACCGAATGGCAATGGCTTTTGCTCCGCTGTGTTTAAAGGTTCCATTGACCCTCTTGGACGCAGATGTAGTTTCCAAATCCTATCCTGAATTTTGGAAAGATTGGGATTATTATGGGCAAACACTTGACAAGGCCTAGTCCAATAGTGTATATTTGCAGCTCTAATATTGAAATATGAAATTATCTGCATTTGATTTTGAACTTCCTAGCGAATTATTAGCGGAATATCCAGCTGAAGTACGCGATGAATCGAGGTTAATGGTTTTAAATAGAAAAGACCAGACTATTGAACACAAACAATTTAAAGATTTGATCAACTATTTTGACGATGGTGATCTAATGGTTTTAAACGATACCAAAGTTTTCCCTGCAAGACTTTTTGGTAATAAAGAAAAAACGGGTGCTCGTATCGAGGTTTTTCTTTTGAGAGAACTCAATGCGGAAAATCGTTTATGGGATGTTCTAGTAGATCCTGCTCGTAAAATTCGAATTGGAAATAAATTGTTTTTTGGAGAGGACGAAAGTCTAGTTGCTGAGGTTATCGATAACACGACTTCAAGAGGTAGAACACTTCGTTTTTTATACGATGGTTCTTACGAAGCTTTTCGTGCAAAGTTGACTTCCTTGGGAGAGACTCCAATACCAAAATATATTAAGAGAGAAGTGGAACCTTCTGATCAGGAACGTTATCAAACAATCTATGCCAAAAACGAGGGGGCGGTTGCAGCTCCAACAGCTGGATTACACTTTTCCAAGCATTTGATGAAGCGTTTAGAGATTAAAGGAATTGACTTTGCAGAGTTGACGCTTCACGTGGGACTTGGTACATTCAACCCTGTTGAAGTAGAGGACTTGTCTAAACACAAAATGGATTCTGAGCAAATTTATATCCCGAAAAATGCTTCGACTGCTGTAAATGATGCAATTGGGAACAAACGCAGAGTTTGTGCAGTTGGAACTACTGTAATGCGTGCATTAGAGTCTTCAGTTTCTTCTAATGGTCAGCTAAACCCTTACGACGGTTGGACCAATAAATTTATTTTCCCTCCTTACAAATTTAGTATTGCAAATAGTATGATTACTAATTTCCATACTCCAAAATCTACCTTGATGATGATGACCGGTGCTTTTGCTGGTTACGATTTTATCATGAGAGCTTACGAGGAAGCGGTAAAAGAAAAATATAGATTCTATTCTTACGGAGATGCTATGTTGATTCTCTAAAAATAAATCATGGAGCGGGCTGTTAATTTTAATATTAGCAGCTTGTTTTTTTATCCGAATTAATGAAAGTAAAGAAAAAAGATATTCGATCCTTGACAAAGGAAGATCTCAGAGATTTTTTCGTCGATCGAGGTGAAAAAGCTTTTCGAGGTAATCAAGTCTACGAATGGCTATGGAAAAAGTCTGCTCATGGTTTTGAGGATATGACTAATCTTTCCAAGGCGAATCGAGAGTTGCTTTCGGATGAATTCTCTATCAACCACATTCGTGTGGACGATATGCAGCGCAGTAAAGATGGGACCATAAAAAATGCGATTCGACTTCACGATGGTCTTTTGGTTGAATCGGTTTTGATCCCCACTGGTGGTAGAACCACAGCTTGCGTATCTTCTCAGGTTGGATGTAGTTTAAATTGTAAATTTTGCGCTACTGCCAGACTAAAAAGAATGCGAAACTTGAATCCTGATGAGATTTTCGATCAAGTTTCGGCAATAAATCAGCAGAGTCTTTTATATCACAATCACAAACTTTCCAATATTGTCTATATGGGTATGGGGGAGCCTTTGATGAATTATAATAATGTCATAAAATCTATAGACCTCATAACTTCTGAAGAAGGTTTGGGAATGTCGCCAAAGCGAATAACGGTTTCTACTTCGGGAATTCCTAAAATGATAAAAAAGATGGCAGACGATCAGGTTAGATTCAACTTGGCGGTTTCTCTGCATTCTGCCATAGATGAAGTTAGGACCCAGATCATGCCTTTTAACGAAACTTTTCCTCTTGCCGATTTAAGAGATGCTATTATTCATTGGTACGACAAAACACAAAGTCGCGTAACTTATGAATATGTGGTGTGGAAAGATGTTAACGACTCGAGGGAAGCTATAGAGGCTCTGGTTGAGTTCTGTTCTCATGTTCCCTGCAAAGTCAATTTGATTGAATATAACCCAATCGATGATGGAGAGTATGAGCAGGCAGATCCATCGGTGATAGACGAATATATATATAGACTAGAGTCTAGGGGAATTATTGTTAATGTTAGAAGGAGTAGAGGTAAAGATATCGATGCTGCATGTGGACAATTAGCCAACAAGATAGATGAAAATAGTTGAGCAAATAAAACAACCGATCTCCGAAGAGATGACCTTGTTTGAGGATCGCTTTACAAAAGCCATGGCTTCAAGTAATCCTTTGCTCACAAGAATCATGCATTATATTGTCAAACGAAAGGGCAAGCAAATGCGTCCCATGTTTGTGTTTTTAGTTGCAAAGATGGTTTCCAAAGGAGGTTTTGATGAGCGTACTTTTCGAGGTGCCTCTGTTATTGAACTGATTCATACCGCAACCTTGGTTCACGATGATGTAGTGGACGACTCGAACAGAAGAAGGGGTTTTTTCTCCATAAATGCGCTCTGGAAAAATAAAATTGCTGTTTTGGTAGGGGATTATCTCCTTTCAAAAGGAATGCTTCTCTCTATAGATTACGAAGATTTTGATTTGTTGAAACTGATTTCTGTCGCTGTAAGAGAGATGAGTGAGGGGGAGTTACTTCAGATTGAAAAGTCCAGAAAACTGGATATTACGGAAGAAATTTACTTTGAAATTATTAGACAAAAGACCGCGACCTTGATTGCAGCTTGTTGCGCTATTGGAGCAGCATCCGTTGGGGCAGATAAAGAAGAGGTGAAATTGATGCATAAATTTGGAAATGCTATAGGAATCGCCTTTCAAATAAAAGACGACCTATTTGATTACTCCGAGGAAAAGATAGGTAAGCCAACGGGAATTGATATCAAGGAGAGAAAAATGACCTTGCCCTTAATCCACAGTCTTAATCAGGCGAGTCCTAAGAAAAGAAAGTGGATGATCAATACGGTAAAGAATCACAATAAAAATAAAAAGAGAGTTAAAGAGTTGATCGAATATGTCAAAACCAGTGGTGGTTTGATTTATACTGAAAAAATGATGAATTCTTATCACAAAGAGGCGCTTGATATCCTGGATAGATATCCAGAGAGTCCTTATAAAAACTCTCTAGAGTTGATGGTGGATTATGTTATAAATCGAAAGATTTAGTCTCTGCAACATTCATGCTTATAAGTTCTTCCATGAAATCTCTATTGTTCCAAAGCCTTGGGACCTTGTGCTGACCGCCTAATTTTCCTTTTTGTTTTAGCCAATCGTAAAACAAATTTTTACGAGCTATATTTATCTGTGGAGGGTTTAGCGTGATATCTTTATAGCGTTTTGCCTCGTAATCTGAATTGAGTTTTTGCAGTTCTAAATCCAGGACCTTTTTAAATTCATTGAAACACACAGGTTCTTTTTTGAATTCGATCATCCATTCGTGCTTACCTGCTTGTTTATCTAAGCTAAATTGGGGCGCTACAGAATATTCTACCAATTCGGATTGGGTACTTCGACACGTATTTTCGAGAGCTTTTTCCGTATTTTCAATAATCAATTCCTCCCCAAAGGCATTGATAAAATGTTTGGTGCGTCCGGTCACTTTTATACGATAAGGTGTAAGACTTGTAAATTTAACGGTGTCGCCAATTAGATAACGCCACAAGCCCGAATTCGTTGTGATTACAAGGGCGTAGTTTACTCCAATTTCCACCTCTGATAAGGGTATGGTATCGGATTTTTCCCCTTGAAATTGATCCATTGGTATAAATTCATAAAATATACCGTAATCCAACATTAATAAAAGTTCACAAGAATCATTCTGATCCTGAATGGCAAAAAAACCTTCAGAGGCATTGTAAACCTCGTAGTATTTAAAGTCGGATTTTGGAATTATTTTTTTGAATTGTTCTCTGTAGGGATCAAAATTCATCCCTCCGTGAAAATAAACTTCTAGATTAGGCCACACTTCCAAAATATTGGATTTACCAGTTTTCTGTAAGACCTTATTTAAAAGTACCATCATCCAAGATGGAACTCCGACAAGGCTAGTAATATTTTCTGGAATAGTTTCCTCTACTATTTGGTCTAATTTAGATTCCCACTCATCGAGTAAGGCGGTCTTTTGCTTTGGAGCGGAGCTAATATCTGCCCAGAACGGTAGATTTTCGATAATAATAGCGGATAAATCTCCAAAATAGGACTGGTTATCCTCGTGAATACTACTCGCACCTCCTAGTCTCAACGATTTACCCGTAAATAGTTTTGCATTATCGTTGTTGTTGATATAGAGGCACAACATATCCTTGCCCCCTTTGTAGTGACAATTGTCAAGAGTATCCTCACTTACTGGTATGAATTTGCTCTTGGCGTTGGTAGTTCCACTAGATTTAGCGTACCATCTAATCTTGTTAGGCCAGAGTAAATTAATTTCGTTGTTTCGAGACCTATCGATAAAAGGTTCTAAACTTTCATAGGTAACTAATGGCGTTTTCTTTTTGAATTCCTCGTAACAGTCAATCTTATCGAAACCATATTTTTGCCCATACTCTGTGGATTTACCGAGGTAAACCAACTGTAACAAAAGTTCTTCTTGAACTTCAATCGGGTGTTTTAGGAACAATTCAATTTGATGTTTTCTCTTTTTCAAAAACCAAGAAATAATGGAATTTATTATCGGTATTGGCATTTTTTTATAGCTATATTTATTTTCTGTTAAATTAACTAATTCTTTATGAAATATACGGGTGTACTTAAGAAAATGCAAACAGAGTTTAGCGATCCGGTAAAATATTACCTAATCATGCAAAATGACTTTTTGCAATTGAATCAGTTGATAGGCAGGGAGTTGTCCTTTGCCTTTGAGTCTTATGAGTGCTTAAATTGCGGTTTGGATAAAAAGATATTTAGACAAGGGTTTTGCTACGATTGTTTTAGTAGTTCGGCTAAAGTCGGGGATTGGATAATTAGACCAGAGCTCAGTACTGCACATTTGGGAATAGAGGATAGAGATCTAGATTATGAAAAATCCGTGCAGCTCCAAGATCATATTGTTTATTTAGCAGTCAGTAGTGATGTAAAGGTAGGTGTTACTAGGAAAACTCAAGTTCCGACTCGGTGGATTGATCAAGGAGCAAGTCTAGCCATGCCTGTTGTTGAGGTTCCAAATCGTTATCTGGCAGGAATTACCGAAGTGGCATTGAAAGAATTTCTAAACGATAAAACAGACTGGAGAAAAATGCTTACTACCCCCAAAAACACTATAAACCTAATGGAGGTCTTTGAGTCTGTAAGAAAACATATTCCCGAGGAAGCGCGTCCTTATATTGTTGCCTCTGAGGATACCTTAATGGAAATAAAATATCCTTTAAACAATCCTCCCCAAAAAGTAAAATCGATCAATTTATCTAAGGCAAACGAATTCAGGGGTAAGCTCGCTGGTATAAAGGGGCAATACCTAATATTTGAAGATCAAAGTGTTTTAAATGTTCGAAACAACGAAGGGTTCTTTGTGGACTTAAGCATCCTTTAAATGGATAAACTTTTTGGTAGAGTTTCTCTCGACCAGACTTGTTTTTATAACCGTTGTTTTACTCGCTCCCATTTCTTTCTCTAAGCGATCGATTAGCTTATTGGCAGCAGTTTTTCCGATAAGCTCTCCGTGCTGAGAAACTGTGGTGAGTTTTGGACTTGAATGTCTGGACAGAATACCATTGGAAAATCCTATAATAGAAATATCCTCTGGAATAGATTTTCCCTGAAGCTTTGAGATATTAAGGGCTGCAATTGCCGAGGCTTCATTGGTTGCGATGACTCCGTCAATACCCAGGGCATCAATTAAAGGACCTATTTTATTTGGGTATTCCTTGTAGTAAATATCTGCAAGATCAATTACTAGGTCCTTATTAAAAGGAATGTGATTGTCCGCAAGTGCCTGTACATATCCGTTGTATCTAAACTTTCCGATATTGAGGTCTCCAAGAGTGGATAGAAAGGCTATATTTTTACATTGTAGTTTAATTAGGTGATCCGTTGCGTTATAGGATCCAGCGTAATCGTTTGTAATTACTTTATCGCAATCTACTGCATCGCTAACACGATCGAACATTACAATAGGAGTTCCCTGTTCAATCGCTTCTTTAAAGTGATCGTAGTTTTTTGCAACCTGAGTTTCTTCAGATATAGAAAGTAGAAATCCATCAATGCTGCCGTTCGAGAGCATTTCCATAGTCTGTAATTCTTTTTGATGCGATTCGTTGGTAATACAGGCTATGACCTTAAATCCTCTTTCGTTAGCGGCTTGTTCCGCTCCCGAGAAAACTTGTGCAAAAAAGTGGTTTAGCATATTGGGAATGATAATACCTATCGTTTTGGAGCTTCTGTTTTTTAGATTAACCGCATTAGTGTTTGGCTTGTAGTTATTCGCCTTTGCATATGCTTGAATTCTCGCTTTTGTTTTTAAGGATATTTCATGACTGTCGTTTAAAGCTTTGGAAACGGTAGAGATAGAGACTCCTAATTTTTCCGCAATCTGCTTAATAGTCATTTTTTGTTTCATAGTTAGTTTAGTTTAATTTCAAGTTACGAAAACTTTCGTGAATTGCCTTTAGTTTTGTGCTTCTTTTATTTTTTTTTGCTGTTTCTTTTTAACGAAGATTTTAACACTTAAGTAAGTTATTAACAATTTGGAAACGCACACCCCTATTTATGGGGATATTTTTATATACCACATTGTTAATAAATGTAACGAGTAATAGTGGTTAAGTCTCTGAAATGTTGTAATTTAGCAAAGCAAAAAGAAAGCATCGACCGTTTTCTTTAATTCAATTAGATAAATATTAAAAATTAGAATGTTATGAAACAGGCAAATTTAAGTTTAAGCAATGTATTTACGACAGCTCAAAAACACTTCTCTTTCAACTTTAAGGGATTGACGTTTGTGCAATTGTTGATCGTAAACGTATACATGTTTTTAGCTTTATTTTTCTTTAGTGCACTACTTTATTTCGTGTTCACTCAAGGACTATAGATTTAGATCGACATTCAAGTTTCCATACACTTGCTTTTCTATTTGAAAAGCAAGTTTTTTTGTGCCTATAATTCTTGCATTAGGCCGAGGTTAAACCTTTTTCTCATCAAATATACTCCTAAATATAGCAGAGGAGTGTCCAAGAGCGCTACTAGAATTTTAAATAACACACCGCTGAATAAGAGCGTTCCAAATAACTCCCAAGGAAGAACTTCAAAAACACAAAGCAATAGCAATACAGTCAAGGTGTCTATGAGTTGCGAACTAAATGTAGATAGATTATTTCTAAGCCATAGACGCTTCCCTTTTGTAAGCTTTTTCCAAAAGTGATAAATTCTTATGTCAATAAATTGTGCAAACAAGTAGGCTAGCATGGATGCTAAAAGTGCAATTGGAGATAGACCGAAAACTTCGGTAAAAGTTTCATTGTCTACCGGAGAACTCGACATAGCAGGTACGTTATTGGCAATATATAGTATACCCATAGAGAAAAAAGAAGCTACTATTCCAGCCATAACAACTTGATTTGCTTTTTTTTGCCCATAAATCTCAGAGATTAAGTCTGTAATTAAAAAAGTGACCGGGTAGGGGAGAATTCCAACAGAAAGTTCAAAACGATACCAGCCAAAAGGCTCCCAATAAAAGAATTTTTGAAAAATTAAATTTGAGGCTACAAGTGAAGCTATAAACATTGATGCAAGCACGAGGTAGATTGTTTGGGCTTGTTCCTTTTTTCTAATATCCATGTTTGCGAAGTTATAAAATTATTTTAAGCAAAGATTTTTTACTTTAGCCTCAAATTAGAAATTAAGCATATGAAAGCATATATTTTTCCAGGTCAAGGAGCTCAGTTTCCGGGGATGGGTTTAGAACTTTATGAAAAGTCAGATTTAGCGCAGGAATTATTTGAAAAAGCTAATGAAATTTTAGGTTTTAGTATAACGGATGTCATGTTCGAAGGAACCGCAGAGCAACTAAAAGAAACGAATGTTACTCAGCCAGCGGTTTTTTTGCATTCTGTTATTTTGGCGAAAACACTAGGAGAAGATTTTAAGCCAGAAATGGTGGCAGGTCACTCTTTGGGGGAATTGTCTGCCCTGGTGGCCGCAGGTGTTTTGACATTCGAGGATGGTTTAAAATTGGTTTCGAAAAGAGCCCACGCCATGCAAAAAGCATGTGAACTGCAGTCGTCTACTATGGCAGCTGTGTTAGGTTTAGAAGATTCTGTAGTCGAGGAAGTATGTTCTTCTGTAGATGGTATCGTCGTTGCAGCAAATTATAATTGTCCGGGTCAATTGGTTATTTCTGGAGAGGTTCAAGCTGTTGAAACAGCCTGTGATTTACTCAAAGAAAAAGGTGCTCGTCGCGCACTAATCCTACCTGTTGGAGGTGCATTTCACTCTCCCTTGATGGAGCCTGCTAGAGAGGAACTCGCTCAAGCGATAGAGCAAACTACGTTTAGCGAACCTTTATGTCCTGTATATCAAAATGTACCGGCATCTGCGATTACGGATCCTTCTGTGATTAAGGAAAATTTGATAAAGCAGTTGACCGCTCCAGTAAAATGGACCCAATCTATTCAAGCTATGATAGCAGATGGAGGAACGGATTTTGTAGAAATAGGCCCAGGAAAAGTTCTTCAAGGCTTGATGCGAAAAATTGATCGCTCTGTGGATGCCTCGAGTATTAATGCATAAAAAAAACCTCGCCATTTACGGCGAGGTTTTTTTTATTGATTTTTTTGCCAGTCCCAAGCGGACTTTAAAGCGCTATCGAGACTTTCCTCAGCTTCCCAGCCCAATACTTTATTAGCTTTATTCGTATCGGCAAAGGCAGATGTAATATCACCGGCTCTGCGCTCTACTATTTTATAGTTTAGTTTTAAATCATTCACAGACTCAAAGCGCTGTATGATTTCCAGGACAGAACTTCCCTTGCCTGTTCCTAAATTAAATAGCTCAAATTTAGATTCGTTTTTATCGGCGAGGAGTCTCTCTAGAGCAGCCAAATGCGCCTTAGCCAAATCCACCACGTGAATATAGTCTCTAATTGCAGTTCCATCAGGTGTAGGATAGTCTGATCCAAACACAGAGAGTTCTTTTCGAATCCCCGCAGCAGTTTGGCAGACAAAAGGGATTAGGTTTTGTGGTACTCCCAAGGGTAGCTCTCCGATTTTTGCGGATTCGTGAGCTCCAATTGGATTGAAATAGCGTAAGGCTATGGATTTTAGTTCTTTAGCATGACAAGTTTCTCTTATTATTTCTTCTCCAATTTGCTTTGTGTTTCCGTAAGGAGATTCTGCTGTTTTTATGGGAGCACTTTCCGTAATTGGCAATTCGTCAGCCTGTCCGTAGACTGTACACGAGGATGAAAATATAAAATTAGAAAGATTTTGCTCCTGCATATTACTCAAAACGTTGACTAGGGTATTGATGTTATTTTCGTAATATTTCAGTGGTTCTAAAACGCTTTCTCCAACAGCTTTTGACGCGGCAAAATGAATGACGCCATCAAATTTATGCCCTTTGAAATATTCTTTAACCAGTGGTACATCCTTTAAGTCGAGCTGGGTAAAGTTAGGTTTGATAGTTGTTATTTCCTGAATTTTGTCTAGAACACTAATCTGAGTGTTGGATAAATCATCTATAATATAGACTTCATAGCCCGCTTGTTGAAGAACCACGACAGTATGAGATCCGATATATCCCAAACCTCCGGTTACAAGTACTTTTTTCATATTTATTTTTTAAAGAATTCTAGAATTTTTCCAGAAATATAGTTCAATTGATCATTGGAAAGCTCTGTGTGCATGGGTAGAGACAAAACTTCTGTAGTCAATGCTTCACTGACTGGGCAGCCTTTGTTGTTTCCGATAATAGCGGCATAGGCTTTTTGCTTGTCTAAACCCAAGGGGTAATAAATCGCAGTTGGAATATTCTCATTTGCTAAAAAGGACTTTAAAGCATCTCTTTTCCCATTGGTTATTCTGAGGGTATATTGGTGAAAGACATGGGTCTGCAGCCCAGACTCATCTTCAAATTTTGGAGTTATCAGAAATTCACAAGAGGCCAATGCTTCGTTGTAATGTGCAGCAGCTTGTCTTCTCGATTTTGCATAGTCGTCTAGATGTGTCAATTTTATATTTAAAATTGCTGCTTGAATGCTGTCCAAACGAGAGTTTATTCCAATTTTATCGTAATAGTAGCGGGTTTCCATTCCGTGATTGGCCAGAGATCTTATTTTTTTTGCTAGTGCATCGTCATTGGTATACAAGGCGCCTCCATCACCGTATGCTCCGAGATTCTTTGAAGGAAAAAAGGAAGTTGTTCCTATGTCACCAATCGTTCCAGATTTAAATATTTGACCTGAACTAAAACGATAATCTGCACCGAGAGCTTGGGCGTTATCCTCTACTATTTTTATATCGTTTGCTTTTGCTATTTTTAATATAGCCTCCATATTGGCGCAGGTTCCAAACAAGTGAACAGGGATGATGGCCTTAGTTTTTGGACTTATGGCTTGTTCAAGAGCTTTGATGTCTATATTGAAATCATTAGAATTGACGTCAACTAGAATTGGTGTGAGTTTTAGCAAACCTATTACTTCTACTGTCGCCGCAAATGTGAAATTGGTTGTGATTACTTCATCGCCTTCCTTTAGGCCTAAGGCCATAAGTGCTAGCTGCAAGGCATCTGTTCCATTTCCGCAGGATATGACATGTTTCACCTTTAGGTATTGCGCCAAATTTTCTTCAAAAGATTTGACAGAGGGACCTTTAATAAAGGAGCTATTTCCGATAACTTCTGCAATGGCACTGTCTACCTCTGTTTTTATTTTGAGATATTGACCGTTGAGGTCAACCATTTGTATCTTATTCATGCCTTTTATTTGAGAGTACTAAAGTATTAATTATTCTCTTGAAGGGAAAATGATTGGACATTCTTCTTATATTGCTTCGAGAAATTTAAGCCACATGAAAACAGTATACAAAATCCTAATATCAATCTCAATTCTTGTTCTATTACTCTATTTTGGATTGCAATGGAAATTTGCTCCATCTTATGAGGGAGAACAAACTCTAGAAGGAATCAATTCTTCAGTCGATGTTTATTTCGACGCAAATGGAGTCCCTCATATCGAAGCTGAAAACCAATTGGATGCCTACCAGGCCTTGGGATACGTTCACGCGCAAGACCGTCTTTGGCAAATGGAACTGATGCGACGAATAGCATCGGGACGATTGAGTGAGGTTCTCGGAGAAGCAACTCTGGAGACGGATAAGTTTTTTAAGGCAATCAATATGAAAGCCTACCACGACAAAAGTCTTGCAGAATTTGACAAAGAGGCTCCTTTTTACAAAATGGCCGAAGCCTACTTAAAGGGAATTAATTTATATATAGAAGAAGGGAAGACGCCTGTGGAGTTTGTGCTCTTGGGGATAGAAAAGAAGGCCTATACTTTTGAAGACATCTTAAATGTAATAGGTTATATGAGTTTTAGTTTTGCCGAGGCTCACAAAACTGATCCTCTAGTTACTAATATTACGGAAGATTTGGGTCCTGCCTATGGAGCATCATTTGATGGAAGAATAGATCCAAAGACAACACATATAAAAACGACTAACTCTAGGGCCACCGATTATATGGCTTATTCCGAACATTTGAATGATATATTAGGAGATTTACCAGTACCAGCTTTTACAGGTTCTAATTCTTGGGTTTTGGGACCAGAGAAGACAAAAGACGGAAAAGTTATCTTAGCAAATGACCCGCATATAGGCTATTCTCAACCAGGGGTTTGGTATCAGGCTCATATTAAAACTCCAGACTACGAGATGTATGGTTTTCATTTGGCATTGTTCCCGTTCCCTTTATTGGCTCACAACAGCGATTACGCTTACGGTCTTACTATGTTCCAAAATGATGATATGAATTTCTACTCCGTTGAAAGTTCGGATAAGAATCCGAATACCTATCGATATGGCGATGAGGTATTGGAGTTTTCTGAGGAAAGCTTTGAGATAAAAATAAAGGATAAAGATCCTGTTTCAATTGATGTTAGATCGACAGTCCACGGACCGGTTATGAATGATTTTATAGAAACCATTCAATCGGAAACTCCCTTGAGTATGAGTTGGATTTATTTGCAGCGAGAAAACAACCTTTTAGATGCGCTCTATCAAATTTCCCACGCTGAAGATATGCAGCATTTCAAAAAAGGAGCAAGTATGATTCATGCACCTGGACTAAATGTTATGTATGGAGACGCAAAAGATAATATTGCTTGGTGGGCATCTGCACAATTGTATAAAGTGAAGAACTCGGCTTCTACTTATCGAGTTATGGATGGCTCAAACGGGGAAGACGATCAGCTAGAGTGGCTGGATTTTGAAAACAACCCTAGAGCAGAAAATCCAGAATGGAATTACGTTTATTCCGCAAATAACGCACCGGATTCCGTTTCTGGTATACTATATCCAGGATATTATTTGGCCGAGGACAGGGCAAAGCGCATCGTTACTCTTTTAGATTTAGATCAGAAAGAGAATAAGGAGAGTATGATGAATATGATCGGAGATGATGTTTCCGCTGTATCCCCCGATCTTGTGGAGGTTATTTTGGATGTTTTAAAGGGTGATGAAAAATCTATGTATACTGACGTCCTTGAGAATTGGGAGGGAGATTTTGACAAAGAGAGTGCAGCGCCGACCATTTACACTAAATTTTCATATGAAATATTACACCATACTCTCGCGGATGAATTGGGAGATAAGCGTTTTGATTTATTTATGAATACCCATCTTCAAAAGCGATTTACTGCTGAACTATTAAAAGACCCTATGAGTATTTGGTGGGATGATGTTAGCACAAAAGATGTTGTAGAGTCCAGAGAGGATATAATGCGATCCTCATGGGAATCTTCTATTGAAACTCTCAAGCGAGAAAGAGGTGAAGATATGGAAAATTGGAAGTGGAAAAATGTCCACCAATTGACTCATGAACATGTCATGAAAGACGTTCCTGTTTTGGGTTCTTGGTTAAATGTCGGACCATTTGAAATAAATGGAGGTAACGAAGTTATCAACAACCAATTATATCAGCTAAATGATAGTGGTATCTACTCTGTAACTGCAGGTCCTTCCTCGAGGAGAATAATAGACTTCTCAGATATAGAAAATTCGATGGGTATGGTTCCTACAGGACAAAGTGGAAATCCATTTAGTCCCTTTTATGACAATTTAGCAGAAAAGTTTATCGAAAATGAGTTTGTGAAATTATTAATGAACCCTTCAGAAATCAGAGAAGAATCCTCTTTGTTGAGATTTAATCCCAACTAAAATCGATCAAACTTCAAAATAGGTTTCTTCTGAAGGGATGCGAAAACGGGGTCTTAAAGAGCCTCCTTCTGTACCGATTCCACAACTGATTACCATGTTGACTTCGGCGCCATAAGGAAGTCCTAAAAGCCTTTTTATCCTCAAGCTATCGATACCTTCCATAGGGCAGGTGTCGTAACCGGCTTCCACCATGGCCAACATAAATGTTTGGGCTGCTAGTGCTGTACTTTTGTGGGCGGTTACGCGAATGTCATTATGGGTTAGCTCTCTGTAGACCGGACGAAACAGACCTAGAACAGAAAAGAAACTGTATTTCAAATAGCCAAAAATTCTAAAGAAATCCATATAAGTTATAGGGATTAACTTGTTGAAATAATTGAGCGTGAACTTTTCTCGTTTGGTATATTCAGCTTCTGGTTTATCGTAGAGTTTATGTAGAGCTGCCGAATTGGAAGCCGCTCTTTTTTTCCAAAGATCTTTTCGAGTTACAACGACTACGAGTTGTTTGGCCGATTTGGCAGTAATCTGATTAAAACAGTATTCTTTAAGTTTCTGCAGTTTGTCTTCAGAGACTACATGGTAAAATTCCCATAGCTGAAGGTTACTCGACGAGGGAGCTAGAGTTGCCTTTTCGATACATTCTTTTACAATGGCCGCGTCTATTTCTTTGCTTTCGTCATAGACACGCATCGCCCTGCGCTTGAGGATTACTTCGCTTAAATTCATGGTAATACTTTTTTACATATTGATCAACTCGACCAATATCGTAAAATTCGATGAATTATGAGAGGTGTTTTAAGCAGACAATTGTATTCCTTTTTGACCGAGCAATAAGTGAAGATCTTTATCGACAACTTCCTTCTTAGAGTCTGCAAATTTTAAAAACTCAGGATATACAGTGTCCAGATCTAGTTTGCTCAAAACATAGCCAATATTTTTTGCTCTGTGAGCCAAAGCCGCTCTTCCACTTCTGGCAGTAAGAACGATAGAGCTTTTGGATACCCCTACTTCTTCAGGATCCATTATTTCATAGGTCTCTCGATTTTTGATTACTCCATCTTGGTGAATTCCCGAACTGTGTGCAAAGGCATTCTCTCCGACAATAGCCTTGTTCGCCTGCACAAACATTCCCATATTTTCTCTTACGAGTTGAGAGGTTTCATATAGAAGTTGGGTGTTAATAGCGGTGTCCAAGTTTAAACTCTTATGTTGTTTCATGATCATTACGACCTCTTCCAGAGCAGTATTTCCTGCGCGTTCTCCAATTCCATTGATAGTACATTCTATTTGTCTAGCTCCATTTTGAATTCCAGCGATGGCATTCGCAGTCGCAAGGCCTAAGTCATTGTGGCAATGAACCGACAAGGTGACCTTGTCTATTCCTTTGACATTTTCTCTAAGAAATTTAATTTTCTCCCCGTATTGTTCCGGTAAACAATAACCTGTGGTATCTGGAATGTTTAAAACGGTAGCTCCAGATTTTATGACCTCTTCGCAAATTCTCGCCAAAAACACATTATCTGTTCTGCCCGCATCTTCCGCGTAAAATTCAACATCTTCTACAAAGCTTTTGGCATAAGAAACCGCAGCTCTAGCGCGTTCAATAATGGTATTTTGATCGGAATTGAACTTAAATTTTATATGAGAATCGGAGGTTCCAATTCCGGTATGGATTCTTGGTTTTTTAGCATATTTCAGTGCTTCCGCAGCTACTTCAATATCTTTTTGATTCGCTCTTGTCAATCCGCAGACCGTAGCGTTTTTTACCATTTTGGATATTTCATTCACTGCAGAAAAATCTCCTGGACTAGAAATCGGAAACCCAGCTTCTATAATATCTACTCCTAGAAGGTCGAGTTGCTTTGCGATGATTAGTTTTTGAGAACCATTCAATTTACATCCAGGAACTTGTTCCCCATCGCGCAAAGTTGTGTCAAATATTTGAACTCGATTATCCGTCATTTTGTAGTAGTTTTTATGAGATTTACTCAAATTTAAGCCTTACACTAAATTCAAAAACTTAAATTCGCTTAACTAACTTGTATTCAATTTTTTGGCAAACAACATATGTAGCTGTATTTCAGTTACTTAAATTATTTTTTTTACGATGGCTATTGAGGGAAAAGATCCTTTATTTCAATTAATTAGATCTCTGTCTAAATCTGAGAAACGTCAGTTTAAACTGTATGTAGGTCGTTTAGAGGTCAATTCGACCGCTAATTTCCTGGCCTTGTTCAATGTTATTGATAAAATGGAACGTTATAATGAACAAATCATTTTAGCCAAGACCAAAATTATCAAAAGACAACTATCAAATGCAAAAGCTCATTTGTATAAACAGATTTTGGTTAGCCTGCGTCTCAGTCCCTTGCACAAGTCAGTTCGATCCTCTATTCGGGAGCAATTGGATTTTGCCTCCATCGTTTATAATAAGGGGCTCTACAAACAGGCCCTAAAGATTTTGGACAAAGCAAAAAATCTAGCACTCTCCAATGATGAATTGAATCTGGCTTATGAGATTGTAGAGATGGAAAAGGTTATTGAGACCCAGTATATCACACGAAGTTTAAATAACCGAGCGGATATGTTGTCTATACAGGCCAAGGAGATCTCTATGAAGAATGTCTTTACCTCAAAATTATCTAATGTGTCTCTTCAACTGTATAGTTTATTCCTCAAAGAGGGCTATGCGAGAAACGACAAGGATATCAATAGGATTAATAATTATTTTATTGCAAGACTTCCTGAATTCGATTTTGATTCCTTGGGTTTTAGGGAAAAGTTATTCCTTTATCAAGCCAATTTATGGCGTAGTTTTATTATTCAAGACTTTCTGAGAAGCTACAAGTATGCTCACAAATGGGTAGACTTGTTTCATTCCAATCCAAAGATGAAAAAATTGAACCCTGTTTTTTATCTCAAAGGAATGAATTATTTGTTGGAATCTCTGTATTATTTAAGACATCGAAATTTTGATGTTGTTTTAAAAGGATTCTTAGATGAGGTGGACTCGGGAGAATATTTTATAAATGACAATACCAAATCGCTTGCCTTCCTATATACCTATCAGCACCGATTAAATTATTTTATTTTCAATGGGGAGTTTACCAAAGGCTTGACACTGATTCCTGAGCTATTAAGTGAGATTGAGTCCTATAAAGGGGTTTTAGATCAACACCACCTTATGATCTTTTATTACAAGGTGGCATCGATTTACTTTGGGGCGGGAGATAATGATAACTGTATTTATTATCTCAACAAGATTATCTCAAATAAGGACTTAGTTATCCGCGAGGATCTACTCTGTTTTTCTCGAGTTTTGAATCTAGTTTCCCATTATGAGGCGGGCAAGGATGAGCGTATTGAGGAGCTAATTCGATCTACCTATCAATTTTTAATCAAGATGAACGAAATGCATAAGGTTCAAGAATTGATGATTGCCTTTTTAAAGAAGCTAAATACTTTATACCCACACGAATTAAAAAATGCCTTTGTAGAGCTACACGAGGAGTTGGCGGTTTACAAGGATCATCCTTATGAGGGGAGGGCATTTTTGTATTTAGATGTTTTGTCTTGGTTAGAATCCCACATTCAAAATATTCCAGTAGAACAGATTGTAAAGGCGAAAATAAATAAGATTGGCTAAGTATAAGAATGTCTATATCCTCGAAATGTCATTTTTAGGATTTCGTTACAGTGGCTGGCAAATTATGCCGGGAGAGAGAACGGTTGAAGGCATGCTCCAAAAAACACTTTCTTTTATATGGGGGCATCAGGATTTCAAGACGCTTGGTTGCGGTCGCACAGATGCAAAGGTTTCTGCCGAGCAGTTTTTTGCACAGATTAATACGAATCAAATACTCGATTTGTCTTTTTTGGAGATTTTAAATCAGAATCTTCCCAATGATATTTTTGCAAAACACCTAAGCTCTAAGCCAATTGGGTATAGTGTCTTGTCCGCTTCAAAATCTAAAATCTATCGCTATCAGTTTTGCGTCAATTCAAAAAGAGATGTTTTTAAGGCGTCTTTTGCCCAGCACTTTAAAGGAGAAATTGATTTGGATAAAATGCGCGAGGGTTTAAAGGTGTTATCAGGTAAACACAATTTTTCTTGCTTTACCGTAAAAAATTCCAATGCAAAAAACACCATTCGCTCTTTGGAGGTTTCCGCTCTTGAATATCAGGCAGAAAAGGACTTGTATTTTATCGAATTTAAATCTAGTGGATTTATGCGATATCAAGTTCGTCTGATGATGGGAGCGCTCATTTTGATCTCAACAGGTGAACTCACTCTAGATGGCTTAACGGAAATGCTTCGCTCTGGTAAAGGGTTAATCAAGTCCATAGCTCCTGGATCAGGACTTGTTTTGCAAAGGGTAGAATTAGCCGAATAATCTCATAACAGAACTCATAAGTTTTTCCTTGTTAGAGTAGGGAGGGTATCTCAAAGGGATATCCAACCAAGTCGATTTTGTCGTCAAGGCGGATTCGTGTTGAAAAGTTCTTATACTGTGTTTTCCGTGATATGCCCCTAGACCGCTGTGACCTTTTCCTCCAAAAGGAAGTTTTGAGTTTATAAAATGAGCCATGACGTCATTTATACTACCACCGCCATAACTGAAGCTGCTCATATATTTTTCCGCCCATCTCGTTTTTGAAGTAAATAGGTAGAATGCTAAAGGAGCTTCGAACTTTCCGATAAATTCTCTGACTTCTGAAATATCGTCATAGCCATATATAGGCAATATAGGGCCAAAGATTTCCTCGAGCATTAGGGCATGATCCAATTCTGGTCCTTCGATGAGAGTGGGAGAGATGTAGCGATCCGTTTCATTAAAGGTTCCTCCGTATAATACGGTGCTGCCCTTAGTCATATCTCGAAGTCTCTCGAAATTGGAACGATTTATAATCCTTGAGTAGTCCTTGTTTTCTTGAGGGTTAGTCCCGTAGAATTCCTCTATGGACTCTTGGATGTATTGGATTAGTTTTTCTTTGATGCTATTGTCTACCAAAAGATAGTCGGGTGCTATACAGGTCTGCCCATTATTGGTGAATTTCCCCCAAGTTATTCTTTTAGCGCTCAATTTCAAGTCGGCATCTTTTGTTACGATACAAGGGTTTTTACCCCCGAGTTCTAAGGTTACTGGACACAAATTCTCGGCTGCAGCTTTGGCTACAATTTTACCCACTTTTACACTACCAGTAAAAAAGATATAATCCCAGCGTTGTGACAGCAGTTCTTGAGCAACTTCAACCCCTCCTAAACGACAGGAAACTTCCTCTTTTTCGAAGGAAATATTAATTATTTTTTCACAAATATTACTGGTGTGCTCACTGAGTTCCGAGGGCTTTACAACAACGGTATTGCCTGCGGCAATTGCTCCAATTAAAGGGGAGAAAATAAGTTGAAATGGATAATTCCAAGGTCCGATAAGAAGGACTTTTCCATAGGGTAGTCTCTTGATTTTACTTCTGGAAGGGAAATTCATTAAAGAGGGGCTTACTCTTTCATCTCTACACAGATTATCGATATTTTTAAGCGTATAGTCCAATTCGTTTAGTACCAAATTATACTCCGAAGACAGGCTCTCAAAATGAGGTTTTGAATAATCTTTAGTCAAAGCGTCTAGGATAGATTCTTTGTGGTTTACAATGTTTTTTTTAAGAGATTTAAGGACTTGCTTTCTTCTTTTGAGAGGTATGGTATTACTCATTTTGATTGAGTTTAGGGTTCATGATTGAGAAAAATAGTGGAGGTACAAAAGCGAGAAGCATCATCCCGGGATATCCTGTTGGGAGTTGGGGGCTTTCTTCAAGGCTCATGAGATTTTGGTATTTTTTATTCACTTTGTGATGGTGATCTGAATGACGAGATAGATTAAACAAGGTCACTCTTCCGAGGATGTGATTCGAGTTCCAAGAATGGGTGACATGGGGTCGTTCAAATCGTTTTTCCGATATTTTATTTCGCAATAAGCCATAATGTTCGATATAGTTTACCGTCTCCAAAAGTAAAATACCTAAAACTACGCTGAGAAGATAGCCCAAGAGTACATAGCCTCCAAACAAGAAATATATGGTTCCAGTCAAAAGCAAACTGAATAGACTGTAGACTATCATATAGTTTTTGCTTAGTTTCTTTAATCCTTTTTCAGTTTTCACCCTTTTGTTTTCGAGTTGCCAAGCATAATAGTAGCTCATAAAATGACTTCTAATCCAAAATAGAAAAAGCCATTCGTTTTTTCGTGCGGTAGCAGGGTCTTTTCGCGTAGCTACATCGTAGTGATGCCCCATGTTGTGGTAAGGTTTAAAATGGCTATTTAAAGATAGTAGCAACAAAATTTCTCCAAAGCGCTCCTCGATTTTATTTTTTGAATGCCCTAGTTCATGACCTACGTTTATACCTAAAATTCCATTGACTAGCCCCATATTGACACAAGCTGCTATAAACGCCGGACTAGCAAATTCCAACTCGTTTATTTTGAGTAAAAAAACAACTAATACAAGAATTTGAAAGGGTAAGGCAAGGCAGATAATTAGTGTAAACCAAGGATTTTTTTTTGCTTTTATGTTTTGTGACTTTTCTAAATTTCCATCTGCAGGTTTTAAAATCAGTTCTAAAACAGGAAGTATTAGAAAATAAATATAGACTGGAAAATATGCGATCCAGCCACTCAGTTCGAAAGAAATCAAAACCGAAATAGGCAGCAAATAAGCAAATAGGTAGGACAGAGGTTTATTCATAATACTAATTTTGTCTAAAATAAGAAATTTTAATCTTTAATGCTACTCTCTTTTAATTCTTAAATATAGTATGTGTAATAGTGTTAAAATACTGTTTATGAGATAGTTAATGTTGATATATGTGTTTTGGGTAGTGTAGATTGTATCTCAGCTCTATATTGCCCTTTTAAGGGAAAAAGTATTTTTGAGGGATAGTCACAAATGAATAAAAACTACCGTTTAGGATAAAAATGAACTTAAATAAGCACAGTAAAAGACTCACTCAAGATGATACTCAGCCTGCATCTCAAGCTATGTTATACGGAATAGGTTTGACAGATGCAGATATGAATAAGGCTCAGGTGGGTGTTGTAAGTACAGGTTACCAAGGGAATCCTTGTAACATGCATTTAAATGGTTTAGCTGAAAATATAAATAAGGAAATCTCTAATATTGATTTGGTGGGACTTACCTTCCACACAATTGGGGTTAGTGATGGGATTTCAATGGGTACTTCAGGTATGAATTATTCCCTTGTTTCCAGAGATATTATAGCGGATTCTATAGAAACAGTTATGAATGCTCAAAGCTACGACAGTCTAGTAGCAGTTGTTGGTTGCGACAAAAACATGCCTGGATCCATTATTGCAATGCTTCGCCTAGATAGGCCGAGTATTATGGTTTATGGTGGTACCATTGCTTCTGGAAATTACAAAGGCAAGAAGTTAAATATTGTTTCTGCTTTTGAGGCCTTAGGACAAAAAGTAGCCGGTGAAATAGATGATGCCGAATACAGAGCAGTCATAAAACGCGCGATTCCTGGAGCTGGCGCTTGTGGGGGGATGTATACCGCAAATACAATGGCTTCTGCAATTGAGGCGATGGGGCTTGCCCTACCTTTTAATTCTTCTATCCCAGCAGAAAACCCTTATAAATTTGAAGAGGCTTCTCGTACGGCAAAGGCGATACGAAATTTAATGGAGTTGGATATCAAACCAAGCGATATAGTCTCCAAAAAATCAATTGAAAATGCAATTACTATGGTGAATGCCCTAGGAGGTAGTACCAATGCAGTGCTGCACTTTTTGGCTATTGCTCATGCGGCAGATATTGATTTTAAGATTGATGATTTTCAAAAGGTAAGCGATAGGACTCCTCTCATTGCAGACTTAAAACCATCGGGTAATTATTTGATGGAAGATGTCCACGCAGTAGGCGGAACCCCTGCTGTTATGAAGTATCTTTTGAATAACGGTTTCTTGCATGGAGACTGTATGACTGTAAGTGGAAAAACGCTTGCGGAAAACTTAGAAAATGTAGAGCCCTTAGTTTTTGAAGAAGACCAACAAGTTATATTTCCAAAGGAAAAAGCACTCAAGAATTCTGGTAATATCCAGATTTTGAGGGGGAACTTGGCCAAGGATGGGGCTGTCGCCAAAATGTCCGGTAAAGAAGGAGACTATTTCGAAGGAAAGGCAGTTGTTTTCAATTCTGAGTCTGAGGCAAATTCTGGAATTTCGGAAGGCTTAGTGTCTCCGGGAGATGTCATTGTAATTAGATATGTCGGACCCAAAGGAGGTCCAGGAATGCCCGAAATGTTAAAACCTACGAGTATGATTATGGGGGCTGGACTCGGTAATTCTGTAGCCTTGATTACCGATGGAAGATTTTCGGGAGGAACTCACGGATTTGTTGTCGGTCATATTTCGCCTGAAGCTCAAGTTGGAGGAAATATTGCTCTTATTCAAAACGGAGATCAGATTAAAATTTCAGCAGCTGACAACAGTATTGATGTTTTGCTCAGTGAGAAGGAATTAGAATCTCGCAGAATGCAGTGGCAAGTGCCGAAATTAAAACACACTAAAGGAATTTTATATAAGTATGCCAAAACGGTTGCAAGTGCATCGGAAGGTTGTATAACAGATAAATAGATAATTTATGAACAACTCAACTCAAATAACAGGATCTGAGGCCGTTGTGCGGTCTCTTATCGAAGAAGGTGTTGATATCCTTTACGGGTATCCAGGTGGAGCTATTATGCCTGTATATGATGAGCTTTTTAAATTTCAAGATCAAATTCATCACGTATTGACCAGGCACGAACAAGGAGCTACTCATATGGCTCAAGGCTATGCGAGGGTCTCAGGGAGGATAGGTGTGGCTATGGCTACTTCAGGTCCGGGAGCCACTAATCTGATTACTGGAATAGCAGATGCTCAGATAGATTCCACTCCTATGGTCTGCATAACGGGACAAGTCAATTCCAGTCTTTTGGGAACGGATGCTTTTCAAGAGACGGATATCATAAGTATTTCAACACCCGTAACAAAATGGAATTATCAGATTACCAAAGCGGAGGAAATTCCTTCTATTTTGGCAAAGGCATTTTACATTGCTAAATCTGGAAGACCTGGACCAGTTCTGATCGATATAACAAAAGACGCCCAACAAGGGTTCTTAGATTTTAACTATGAAGTATGCACAGGAGTTCGCAGTTATAAACCTGTTCCTGTGACAAGCGATAAAAGTCTAGCAGAAGCAGCTAGATTAATTAACACTGCAAAAAGACCTTATATAATTTGGGGTCAAGGAATTATTTTGGGACACGCGGAGGAAGAGTTTAAAGATTTTATTGAAAAATCTGGAATTCCATCTGCATCCACAATTTTAGGACTTTCAGCTTTGGATAGTGATCACCCGCTACATGTTGGTATGCTGGGTATGCACGGAAATTACGGTCCTAATGTATTGACCAATGAATGCGATGTGCTAATTGCCATCGGAATGCGTTTCGACGATAGGGTTACCGGTAGATTGGATTCCTATGCTAAACAAGCAAAAGTGATTCATTTTGAAATCGATCCCGCTGAGGTAGATAAAAATGTAAAGACAGAAGTTGCGGTCTTGGGGGATGTCAAAAAGACCTTAAAACAGATGATGCCTTTGATTGAATATGGTTCGCATCCAGATTGGAGAAAGCGCTTCGAAGATTGTTTAGATCAAGAGAAAGAAGCGGTTATAGATGATCAGTTAAATCCTTCCAAAGTTGGACTTACCATGGGGGAGGTAATGAATCTTATAAATAAAGAAACTAAAAATGAAGCGGTAATCGTATCCGATGTGGGACAACACCAAATGTTTGCCTGCCGATATGCTAAGTTTAAAAAATCCAAAAGCAATATTACTTCTGGAGGTTTAGGAACTATGGGCTTTGCTCTTCCTGCAGCTATTGGTGCCAAAATGGGTGCTCCAGATCGGGAGGTGGTTGCTATAATTGGTGACGGTGGCTTCCAAATGACTTGTCAGGAGCTGGGGACTATACTGCAGACAGGTGTTGCTGTCAAAATAGTGGTAATGAATAATGAGTTCCTGGGAATGGTTAGGCAATGGCAGCAATTGTTTTTTGACAAACGTTATGCCTCGACTCATATGATAAGTCCAGATTTTATAAAGCTGGTGGAAGCCTACGATATTCAGGCGAAAAAGGTTAGTGATCGCAAGGATCTAGCTAGTTCTGTTCAAGAAATGATAGCGAGTAAATCCTCTTACTTTTTAGAGGTTATGATTGAGAAAGAAGATAATGTTTTCCCGATGGTGCCCTCTGGTGCGTCTGTCGCTGAAATAAGACTTAGTTAATATGAAAAATTCAAAAACATCTTATACGATTATCGTATACACGGAAAATAATTTAGGACTTCTAAATCGGATCACAACTATTTTCTTGAAGCGACATATTAATATTGAGAGTTTAAATGCTTCAGAATCAGAGATAGAAAATGTACATCGTTTGACTATAGTTGTCAAAATGGATGAAGATCAAGTAAAAAAGATTGTCGGTCAAATAGACAAGCAAATTGAAGTTATAAAGGCTTTTTATCACAACGACGACGACACGATTTTCCAAGAGTCCGCAATGTATAAATTGAATTCTTCTGTTCTGTTCGAGGAGAGAGAAGTTCAAAATGTGATTAAAAACTCTCACGCCAATATAGTTACGGTTTCGCCTGATTTTTTTGTTATTGAAAAAACAGGTCACCGCGAAGTTTTAGAGGAGTTGTATCGGGAGTTGTTGCCTTATGGTTTGAAGCAATATGTCCGTTCGGGAAGAATTGCTGTATCTAAAAAAGAAATGAGAATTTCAGAGCGCTTAAAAGAATTTATTTAATAAGAAAAATACAAGAATGAAGAATTATTTTAATACCCTGTCTCTAAGAGAGAAGTTAGATCAATTGGGGCAGTGTAGGTTTATGGATCCCACTGAATTTACAGAAGGAGTTTCCGTTTTGAAAAACAAAAAAATTGTTATTGTCGGTTGTGGAGCTCAGGGACTTAACCAGGGTTTAAATATGCGTGACTCGGGATTGAATATTTCTTATGCCCTCCGTCCACAAGCGATAAAGGAGCAAAGAGCTTCCTTTAAAAATGCGAGTTCTAATGGTTTTGAAGTCGGTAGTTTTGAGGATTTGATTCCTCAGGCAGATTTGGTTATTAATTTGACTCCGGACAAGCAGCACACCCATGTGGTAAACACGGTTATGCCACTTATGAAACAGGGGGCTACCCTATCTTATTCTCACGGATTTAATGTCGTGGAAGAGGGGATGGAGATCCGAAAAGATTTAACCGTTATTATGGTTGCTCCTAAAAGTCCTGGCTCCGAAGTAAGAGAGGAATACAAAAGAGGTTTTGGTGTGCCTACTCTTATTGCAGTTCATCCAGAGAACGATCCAAAGGGTCACGGTTTTGAGCAAGCTAAAGCTTATGCTGTAGCTACTGGGGGTGATCGAGCTGGAGTTTTAGAATCTTCCTTTGTGGCAGAGGTTAAGTCTGATTTGATGGGAGAGCAAACTATATTATGCGGCTTGCTTCAAACAGGTTCTATTCTGGGGTATGACAAAATGATAGCCGATGGGGTAGAGGCAACTCACGCTTCTAGGCTCATTCAATACGGCTGGGAAACTATTACGGAAGCTTTGAAGCACGGAGGAATTACGACTATGATGGATCGTTTATCAAATCCAGCAAAAATTGAAGCTTATAAGATTTCGGAGGAATTGAAGGTTTTGATGAGACCACTTTTTAGAAAGCATATGGATGATATTCTATCCGGATCTTTTTCACAAAAAATGATGGAAGATTGGGCCAATGATGACAAAGATCTTCACACGTGGAGGTCAGATACTGAAGCGACTACTTTTGAGAAATCTAGTGCTAGTGAAGCCCCACTTGAAGAGCAAGTGTATTTTGATCAGGGATTGTTGATGGTCGCTATGGTAAAAGCAGGTGTGGAATTAGCATATGAATCCATGACAGAATCGGGTATTATCGATGCCTCTGCCTATTATGAATCTCTGCATGAGGTACCTCTTATTGCCAATACAATTGCCAGAAAAAAACTTTACGAAATGAATAGAGTTATTTCCGATACTGCGGAGTATGGATGTTATTTATTTGATCACGCTTGTAAACCTTTGATTAGAGATTATGTCAATTCTCTAGGCTCTGAAGTAATAGGCCGAGATTTTTCTTCAGGGAATCAAGTTGATAATCAAGAGCTAATTTCTGTTAACACTTCTATTCGCAATCACGATGTAGAGCGTATAGGATCGGTTTTAAGAGCCTCTATGACAGCTATGAAGCAATTATAAGCGACTTATTGAAATGAGTCTTAGAATTAAAAAAGTCACCTTGTTAAGGGTGGCTTTTTTATTTGCACAAATCCCATAAGGTGTCTTTCGGACAAGGAGCTACTATTTTTAGAGGCTCTTTTTTTACGGGGTGGATAAAGTCTATTTGTCTGGCGTGAAGAGATATGCCTGCATCTTTATTGCTTCTCGGGAAACCGTACTTTAGATCTCCTTTGATCGGGCATCCGATTGCTGCTAGTTGAGTACGTATTTGATGATGACGACCAGTTTCTAAATTTATCTCTAGTAGATAATAATTGTTTAAGGTCTGTCGAATACAATAATTGAGAACAGCTTTTTTGCTATTAGAGGTTTTTTCCGAGGTTACTTTAGACTTGTTTGTCTTTGGGTCTTTTACTAGAAAGTCTTCTAATCGGTCTTTGGTTTTGGAGGGTTTGTTTTTGACAAGAGCCCAATAGGTTTTGTCAATATCTTTTTCACGGAACATTTTGTTCATCCTCTCAAGGGCTTTTGAGGTTTTTGCAAAAATCACGATTCCGGAGGTGGGTCTGTCGAGACGGTGAACAGTTCCCAGAAAAACCTCTCCCGGTTTATTGTATTTTTTTTTGATGTATTGTTTTACCCAATCGCTCAAGGGAAGATCGCCTGTCTTGTCGCCTTGAACCAAATCTCCCGGACGCTTGTTGATAGCGATAAGGTGATTGTCTTCGTATAAAACAATTAAATTTTCAGAATTAGTCTGCATGGCTAGAAATGCTCTGCTATTTCTTTATTGGTTTGATCGATAAAGTCTAGGACCTCTTTTTTTCCTTCCTTAGAACTGGCGCTTGTCAAGAAGTGGGTTGGCATTTCTTCCCAGCCAACAGCCTTCATGATTTTTTTATAACGACTGAGGTTTTTGTTTGCTTCTCCTTGTTTAAGCTTGTCCCCTTTCGTGAAAATTATAGCAAATGGGATCTGGGCGTCTGCGAGATACTCCATAAATTCCAGGTCAATTTTTTGAGGTTCATGTCGCGAATCTACTAGGAGGAAACTACATACAAGTTGCTTTCTCTCTTCAAAATAAGCGGTGATAAAGCTCTGGAATTTCGCCCTTCGAGTCTTTGAAACTTGTGCGTAACCATAACCGGGTAAATCTACTAAAAACCAATGATCATTTATTTTAAAATGATTTATCAATTGAGTTTTCCCAGGCTTTCCAGAGGTTTTTGCTAAGTTTTTATGATCGGTCAACATATTTATCAAGGAAGATTTCCCTACGTTAGACCTCCCGATAAAGGCGTATTCCGGTATGTGTTCAGCAGGACATTTGCTGACTTTAGTGTTGCTAATAATAAACTTAGCGGTCTTAATTTGCATTTTATAAATTCCTTGAAGTGAGCCAAGAGGTCAAGATGGAATTAAATTCCTTAGGATGCTCCATCATTGGTGCATGTCCGCATTTATCCAACCAATAAAGGTCTGAGTCCGGAAGTGTTTGGTGAAACTCTTCAGCGACTTCTGGCGGAGTTACCGTATCGTTTTTACCCCAGATCAAACAAGCAGGAATATTCATTTTTGGCAAGTCCTTAGACATATTGTGTCTAATAGCACTCTTTGCTAAAGCCAAAATTCGAATTACTTTATTTCTGTTGTTTACCGCATCGTATAGGTCGTCAACTAACTCCTTAGTCACCACATTTGAGTCGTAAAATACTTCCTCAGTTTTGGTTTTGATATAGTTGTAATCTCCTCTCTTTGGGTAGGTGTCTCCCATAGATTTCTCATACAATCCCGAGCTTCCTGTCAGCACAAGAGCTTCGGTCAGTTCTGGATGGGACTTGGTAGTATACAAGGCTACATGTCCTCCCAAAGAATTACCCAAAAACATAGCTTTCGGGATGGATTTGAAAGCCATAAAATCTACAATATAATTAGATAGATTTTTGACATTCGTTTTTAATATAGGTAGCTCGTATACCGGTAATTCAGGGATAAAAACCTTATATCCATTGCTGGATAGATGTTTACAAACGGCGTCAAAATTACTCAATGCGCCCATCAAACCATGTAAAATGATTATTGGTTTTCCCGAGCCTACCTCGATATATTTAAAGCCTTTTTCTTCTTTTAGATTGAAGTGCATCAATTGTCTTCTTAAAGGAGCAAATATAGTTTTTTTTTACTGAATAGCTATCTAAACATTCTTCTCAACGAAACTTTAGTCATCCCGATTCTAATCGTCGCTATATCAGTAAAATAGGGGTTTTGGAGGCTTGAGGTCAAAAGTTATTAACAAAGTGGTATTAAGTGGTAAATTGTGGTAAAAAATTTATAAATTTGAATATTCAATCCTCATTTATGCTCAATTTAATTGGAACATACGAAGCAAAGTCAGATGTCAAAGGACGTGTGATGCTGCCTTCTTCCTTAAAGAAGCAGTTAAGTCCAGTTTTGGGAAGTGAGTTTGTGTTGAAGCGATCTATGTTTCAGCCCTGTTTGGAGTTGTATCCTATTGAGGAGTGGCAAAAGGTGATGGGGCAGGTTTCAAAATTAAATAGATTTAACAAAAAGAATAACGATTTTATTCGAAAATTAACGGCAGGAATTAAGATTCTGACCGTGGATGCTAGTGGTCGAATTTTGTTGGCCAAAGATCTTCTCGGTTTTGCTAGAATTGACAAAGAAGTTGTTTTGTCGTCTTCTATTCAATTTATTGAAATTTGGGATAAAGCGCTTTATGAGAAAGCGATTTTAGATGAGGATGGTGAGTTGGCTTCGCTCGCAGAAGAGGTTATGGGGGGAATAAATTTTGATGAGGATGGAGTATCATAATGCAGTTTTATTAAAGGAAACCGTCGATGGTTTAAATATAAAGCCCGACGGAGTTTATGTGGATGTTACCTTCGGTGGTGGAGGTCATTCCAGAGAGATTCTCTCTCGTTTAGGTCCGGATGGACATCTTTTTGCCTTTGATCAAGATGAAGATGCTCAAAATAATATTATTGAGGATTCTCGATTTACTTTGATCGATCAAAATTTCAGGCATATTTCGCGTTATTTAAAGTTTTACGGAGCTCCAAAAGTAGACGGGGTTCTCGGGGATTTTGGTGTTTCTTCACATCAGTTTGATGAGGCAGATCGCGGATTTTCAACTCGCTTTGATGCAAAGTTGGATATGAGGATGAATCAGTCTTCGGATTTGTCAGCTTATAAATTGGTGAATACTTACAG
Organism: Flavobacteriaceae bacterium; assembly: GCA_042091275.1. Taxonomy (GTDB): domain Bacteria; phylum Bacteroidota; class Bacteroidia; order Flavobacteriales; family Flavobacteriaceae; genus JBELHR01. The sequence continues at coordinate 70,644 of JBELHR010000001.1, read as the reverse complement.
TGAGGAGAATCTAGCTCGTTGTCTCTTTTATTATGGAGAATTACGAAATGCCAATGCTATGGCGGGGCAAATTGTTAGGGCTAGGGCGGAGAACAAAATTGAGACCAGTTTTCAATTAAAAGAAGTCTTGCGTTCATTTTTGCCAAAATCTAAAGAACATAAAATTTTAGCTCAAATATTTCAAGCTATACGAATAGAGGTAAATGAAGAAATCGAGGTATTGAAAGAGTTTCTTCTTCAGATTCCGACGGTTTTAGAAGAGGGTGGAAGGATGAGTGTAATCTCCTATCATTCTTTGGAGGATCGATTGGTGAAGAGGTTTATTCGCGATGGGGTTTTTGAGGGGTCTGCAAAAAAAGACTTTTATGGAAACAAGGAAGTTATGATGCGTCCAGTAGGTAAGCTCATTATACCATCTGATGAAGAAATTCGCGAGAATAATAGAGCGCGAAGTGCAAAATTGAGAATTGCCGAAAAAATATAATTATGGGACTGGTGCAGCAGGTTTTTACAGGTAGATTTCTAGTAGGAGAGAAGTCTGTCGGGAATTGGGTGATAATCTTGATGTCTGTGATTTTCTCATTAGCGGTTATTTTTAAAGCGCATCAAACCGAAACAATGGTATTGGAAATGTCAGATTTAAAGTCCGAGTTAAAAACGCTTAGAGCTGTTTATATCGATACAAGTACAGAATTGATGCAGGTTAAATTAGAGTCTAATATTCGAATCCGAGTGGAAGATATTGGCTTGTATCCCTCGGAGCAGCCGCCATATAAATTAGAAATGAAATAATTATTGAAAGACTTTAATTCAAATATCGTCAATCGTTTATATCTCTTTTTTGGGGTTATGGCTTGTCTGTTTGCAATTGTTGCAGGTCAGTTGGTCAATATACAGTTTAAAGAAGGTTCGAAATACAAAGTGTTGTCTGAGGAAACCACTTTGAGAAGGGATACCTTGAAGGGGGAGAGGGGTAATGTTTACGCAAAGGATGGTAGTTTGTTGGCTACCTCTATGTCGAAATATGAGGTGAGAATGGATTTGGTTACGGTTTCCGATAAGCTTTTTGACAATAATGTGGATGCTCTTTCGGACTCTTTAGCAAAATTTGAAAACAAATCTAAGGCGGAGGTAAAGAATAGGTTGGTCAAGGCTAGATCTCGTAAAAGTCGCTATTTGTTGATTGCTCGTAATCTTGGATATCGCGATTATACGCGATTAAAATCCTTTCCGATTTTTAATAAAGGTCTTTACAGAGGTGGTTTTATAAGTCTGAGGACGAGGGTTCGCGCAAGGCCAATTGGTGGAGTTGCAGCAAGAACCGTGGGTTATGATGACTATAGAGGTCATGTTGGAATAGAGGGTGCTTATCGCCATTATTTGAGAGGGGAAGACGGATGGAGATTAGAGCAAAAGATAGCCAAAGGTCAATGGAAGCCTGTTCAAAACAGTAATGAGAAAGATCCGGTTGATGGTAGGGATGTTGTGACAACAATGGATGTTAGTATTCAGGATATTACGCATCATGCCCTTTTGAAGCAGTTGGAAAAATTTGAAGCAGATCACGGTTGTGCTGTGGTTATGGAGAGAGAGACTGGGGAGATCAGAGCGATTGCAAATTTAGAGAAATCAGAACACGGAGGCTACTTCGAAAGTAGGAATTTTGCAATTTATGAGGCTCACGAGCCTGGGTCTACATTTAAGTTAGCAAGTCTGATGGTAGGTTTGGAAGATGGTAAAATTGATACTGCGCAAATTGTGTCCACTGGAAAAGGAAAATATAAGGTTTACAACGATTGGGTAAGAGATTCTAAAAAAGGTGGTTTTGGTGACTTGAGTGTTGCAAGATCAATTGAGGTTTCCTCGAATGTAGCCATTGTGAAGCTTATTCAGGCTGCTTATGGTGAAGATCCCGGGGCCTTTGTGGAAGGTCTGGATCGCATGGGTTTGTCCAAGTCAACAGGAGTTCTTATTAAGGGTGAGGGAGAGCCTTATTATCCTAGACCGGAGGATTCGGATTGGAATGGGTTGAGTTTGCCTTGGATGTCTTGGGGCTATGGTATAAAGTTTACTCCCTTACAAATTTTGACTTTTTACAATGCCATCGCCAATGAAGGAGTTATGGTTAAACCACAATTCGTCAAGGAAATAAAATTCCAAAATGTAGTAGAACAAAGTTTTGATTCCAAGGTTTTGAACAAGAGCATTGCTGGTGAAGAGACTTTAGTTCAAGTCAAAGATATTCTGGAGAATGTAGTCAAGCGAGGAACAGCTAAAAATATTTACAATAAAAACTTTTCTATGGCGGGTAAAACTGGTACTTGTCAAACAGATTATTGGACGGGGAACACACAGTATGTTTCCTCTTTCGTAGGGTTTTTTCCAGTGGAGGAACCCAAGTATTCTTGCATTGTAGTGGTTCACAAACCAAATAAACGTATTGGTTACTACGGCGCCACAGTTGCTGCTCCAGTATTTAAGGAAATAGCGCAAAAAATATACGCATCTACCCCTAGAGTTGAGATGTTTATAAAGGAAAATATTGCTTTTGAGTCTGATGCGCCAGTTTATCTGGATGACATTGATAAGGCTCAAAAGCCGTTTTCCGCCATGCCCAATGTTAAAGGAATGCCAGTCATGGATGCTTTAGCTTTATTGGAGAACATGGGTTTGGAAGTTGTTTTTAAAGGAGGTGGTAGTGGTTTGGTTATCGGTCAATCGATAAGAAAAGGTGCAAATATTAATATTGGAGATAAGGTTGTTATTCGTATTTAATTGAAAAACTTAAAAAACATATTAGAGGGTCTCGCTTATAAACAAGTTATAGGTGATATCGAGGTGGATTTCAATGAAATTAACTTTGATTCGAGATCGGTTTCCAAAGGGGACTTGTTTGTCGCTTTGAATGGAGTCGAGTTAGATGGTCATAGATTTATCGATGCCGCAATTAATAAAGGTGCTGTGGTAATTGTTTGTGAGGTGGTCCCTGAGATAAGTTCTGGAGTAACCTACGTATTGGTGGAAGATTCTGCTTTGGCTCTTTCGATTTTGGCAGCTAATTTTTACGACAGGCCTTCTTTTAAACTGAAGGTGATAGGAATTACTGGAACAAATGGGAAGACGACTATTGCTAGTCAGTTGTTTGAATTGGCTAATTCCCTGGGTTATGCATCGGGTCTGCTGTCTACAATTGCTATTAGGATTGGCGCTGAGGTCTATCCCGCTACACATACGACCCCGGACTCTATTCAGATAAATAAGTATATGGATTTGATGTGGAGAAGTGGAGTTGAATATTGCTTTATGGAGGTTAGTTCTCATGGAATTGATCAACAGCGTATAGCTGGAATTAATTTTACCGGGGCTGTTTTTACAAATTTGACTCACGATCATTTGGATTACCACAAAACATTTTCCGAATACAGAGATGTTAAAAAGCGCCTCTTTGACTCTTTGCCAAAAAATGCCTTTGCCTTAGTGAATTCGGATGATAAGAATGGCCTGTTTATGTTGCAAAATTCTCGAGCAAACAAGAGGACTTATGCTTTCAAAGGGATAGCGGATTATCAGGGAAAAATGTTAGAAAATTCCTTGAGTGGCCTTCATTTTAGGATTAATAAAGAAGAAATCTATGCCAAAATGCTAGGGGTTTTTAACGCCTACAATTTGACTGCTCTATATGGGGTTAGTCAAGAGCTAGGCTGGGATAAAACAGGTGTTTTGACTGCCTTGTCCCTTCTAGAGGGGGCTCAAGGGCGATTTCAGTATGAGATATCAAAATCGGGTATTTATGTTATTGTAGATTATGCTCACACTCCAGATGCATTGAAAAATGTTCTTTCGACAATTCGCGATTTTAACGGTTTGGGAAAAGTTTTGACGGTGGTAGGCTGCGGAGGTGATCGCGATAAGGCTAAACGACCAAAAATGGCTGAAATTGCTGCTTTACTCAGTGACTTTGTGATTTTGACTTCGGATAATCCTCGTTCTGAGGATCCAGATCAAATCATTAGAGATATGGAGGAAGGTTTGACACCGGATAATCGTTCAAAAACGATATCTATTTCAAATCGCTATCAGGCATTGAAGCTCGCTTGTCAGCAAGCAAATGCAAATGATGTGGTTCTAGTCGCTGGAAAGGGGCATGAAACCTACCAAGAGATACAAGGGGTTCGTCACGATTTTGACGATCGTTCTGTCGTAAATGAAATATTAATTGAACTCAAAAAATAATGCTGTATCAACTTTTTGAATATTTAGACGAGGTTTTTGGACTTAGTGGAGCAGGTTTGTTCCAGTATATTTCTTTTCGTTCTGGTTTAGCTTTTGCTATAGCCTTGTTAATTGCTTTGATTTTTGGAAAGAGAATTATTCTGTTTCTTCAGAAACTCCAAATTGGTGAAACTGTGCGAGATCTTGGTTTGGAGGGGCAAACTCAAAAAGCGGGTACGCCTACTATGGGTGGTCTGATAATTATTCTGTCTACTTTGGTTCCTGTTTTGCTTTTTAACCGTTTGGACAATATCTATATATTGATTCTTATCGTCACGGTTATTTGGATGGGTGGTATTGGTTTTTTAGATGATTACATCAAGGTTTTCAAAAAGGACAAGGAAGGTTTAAAAGGTAGGTTCAAGGTAATTGGTCAAGTTGGGCTGGGGATTTTTGTGGGTAGTGTTCTGTATTTTCATCCCGAAGTTACTATTCAGCAGGAAAACAGAGGAAGTCAAGATGTGGAGATTTCTACTTCTTTTGGAGAGGAGCAAAAATCTTTACAGACGACAATTCCATTTGTCAAAAACAATGAGCTCGATTACGCTGAGATCTTCCGTTATTTTGGAGATGATTTTACGGATTATGCATGGATTTTATTTATTCCAATAGTAGTATTTATTATTACAGCGGTCTCTAACGGTGCAAATTTAACGGACGGAATTGACGGCTTAGCTGCTGGTTCGTCTGCCATCATTGTTTTGGTCTTAGGAATATTTGCTTGGGTGTCGGGTAACCTGGTATTTGCGGATTACCTCGATGTCATGTATATCCCAAATTCTGGAGAAATTACCATATTTATTTCCGCATTTGCTGGTGCTCTAGTTGGTTTCTTATGGTATAACACCTATCCTGCTCAAGTCTTTATGGGAGATACCGGAAGTTTAATGATTGGTGGTGTTATTGCGGTTATTGCAATAATGGTTAGAAAAGAGCTTCTCATCCCGATTTTAGCAGGAATCTTCTTGATGGAAAACTTATCCGTTGTCCTGCAAGTTTCTTATTTCAAATATACTAAGCGAAAATCTGGAGTTGGTAAAAGGATATTTAAAATGGCTCCTTTACATCACCATTATCAGAAAAAGGGCTATCACGAGAGTAAGATAGTAGCTCGCTTTTGGATTATAGGAATATTATTAGCTGTACTGAGTATTGTAACCTTAAAGATAAGATAATTTGAAAGAGGTGTTGGTTTTAGGTGGAGGAGAAAGTGGTGTTGGAGCTGCTTTGTCTGCTGGTCACTTTAATTTTAAAGTGTTTCTGTCTGATGCTGGCTCAATAGCTGAGAATTATAAGGTTTTGTTGAATGAGGCTTCTATTCCTTATGAAGAAAATGGGCACGATATTGCTTGTGATTTTAAGGGGAGTGTCGTGGTTAAGAGCCCTGGGATACCAGAGAGTGCGTCGATTGTAGTAGATCTTAAAAATCAAGGAAAGGAAGTTATTTCAGAAATAGAGTGGGGCTACCGATTTAGCAATTCAAACATCATCGGAATTACAGGCTCCAATGGCAAAACAACAACCAGTAGCCTACTGCACTATATTTTGGTCTCTGCTGGAATAGATGTCGGTTTGGCTGGTAATATAGGAAAGAGTTTTGCGGAACAAGTAGCTTTTTCGAATCATGAGAATTATGTTCTTGAGTTGAGTAGTTTTCAGTTAGATGGTATTGTGGAGTTTAGACCTCATATTGCTCTTTTGCTGAACATCAGTCCGGATCATCTCGATAGATATGATAATGATTATCAAAAATACATAAGTGCAAAATTTAAAATTGCAGAAAATCAAAACAGTCAAGACTATCTGATATACGATTCGGATGATCAAGCGATATTGGATTATTTGGCGGTAAATAAAGGTAAGATTAAATCGAAGTTTCTTCCGTTTTCTCTAACTAAAAACCTTTCAGAAGGGGCGGTCCTCAAAGGGTCCGTAATAGAAATAAATATGAATCAAGAAAAAACAACCATGGAAATACAAAAATTAGCTTTACAAGGTAAGCACAACGTAAAAAACATGATGGCTGCTGCTATGGCTGCTAAACTTATGAAAGTGAGAAACGAGAGCCTTTATGAAAGCCTCTCTGATTTTGAAGGAGTAGAGCATCGCTTGGAGAATTTTGTCAAGATTCATGGAGTTTCGTATATCAATGATTCGAAAGCAACAAATGTAAATGCTACTTTTTACGCTTTGGAATGTATGGAGAATCCGACAGTTTGGATTGTTGGTGGAGTCGATAAAGGAAACGATTATACAGAGCTTCTTCCGCTAGTACGTGAAAAAGTCAAGGCCGTCATTTGCTTGGGAGTGGATAATAAGAAAATAGCGGATACTTTTGAATCGGTAGTTCCGTTTTTTATCGAGACTGCAGGAGCTGAAGAAGCTGCGAAGGTCGCTTATAAATTAGCCTCAAAAGGAGATAATGTTTTGCTTTCTCCAGCTTGTGCTAGTTTTGATTTGTTTGAAAGTTATGAGGATAGAGGTAGGCAATTTAAAAATGCTGTTAGACAATTATAATGGAGAGAATTAGTTCTTTTATTCGAGGAGATAAGGTGCTTTGGGGTTTGGTTGTCCTGATGTGCATCTTGTCGTTTATGCCAATTTATAGCGCTGCTTCGAATTTGGAACACGTGGTCAATAATGGGACTACAATTCAACATTTAGTGAAGCATTCTGTTATGGTTATTATCGGGTTGCTTATTTTGAGTTCTATTCCTAGGGTTCCCTACAAGTGGTTTGGAAGTTTGTCGCTGATACTTTTGACTGCAGCTATAATCCTTTTACTAATTACTTCTTTGCAAGGGAATACGATTGCTGGGGCAAACGCATCCCGTTGGTTAAGGATTCCGTTTATAGGGGTTTCCTTTCAGACCTCTGTTTTTGCGAGTATCTGTCTGTTGATCTATGTCGCGAAATATCTGTATTCGAATAGAGATCAAGAAATTGATTTTAAAGAAAGTATCAAGTGGTTGTGGATGCCAGTGATTCTTGTAGTTTTTCCAGTTTTTCTATCAAATTTTTCCACTGCTTTTCTCATAATGTTTTCAGTCTATTTACTCTTGATTGTCGGGGATTATCCTTGGAGGCATTTAGCAAAAATGACAGGAGGGATTTTGATTTTAACAGTCTTTTTGATAGCCTTAATGAAGGTTTTGCCCGAAGGCATGATGCCGAATCGATTAGATACTTGGGAGAGTAGAGTTACTTCTTTTATGGATAGTGAAAATACGGAGAGCTATCAAGTGGAGAAAGCTAAAATTGCAATTGCAACCGGTGGTATAACTGGTTTAGGGCCTGGGAAAAGTGTTCAAAAGAACTTTTTGCCTCAGAGTTCTTCGGATTTTATTTTTGCAATTATAATTGAGGAATACGGTTTGGTCGGAGGGTTTTTGGTAATAGTATTTTATTTAATAATGCTTCAGAGATTTTTAATCATTGCCCGAAAAGCTCCTGATTTATTTGGTAGTCTTTTGGTCGTAGCTTTGGGTTTACCGATTATTATTCAGGCATTTTTGAATATGGCGGTCGCGACTAATCTCGTGCCTGTTACCGGGCAGACTTTGCCTTTTGTCAGTGGAGGAGGGACTTCTATGTGGATGACTTGTGTGGCTGTTGGTATTATCTTGAGTGTAAGTGCTTCAGAAAAAAAGGAGTTAGTTCAAGAGGAAGGTGTAGAGGATATGTTGAAATTGGAAGATGAATTAAAAGAAGGAGTTCATGTTGGGTAGTGTTATAATAAGTGGAGGTGGTACCGGGGGGCATATATACCCTGCGATTGCTATAGCGGATGAATTGAGGCGTAGAAACCCCGATATTAAAATTCTGTTTGTCGGCGCTTCTGATAGAATGGAGATGGAGAAAGTTCCTCAGGCGGGTTATGATATACAAGGTTTGTGGATATCAGGTTTTCAAAGAAGTTTGAGTCTTAAAAATTTGATGTTCCCCTTCAAGTTGCTTTGGAGTCTGGTAAAAGCATATTCCATTGTGAGAAAATTTAAACCTCAAGTGGCTATTGGTACTGGGGGTTATGCGTCCGGTCCGACGCTATTCGTCGCAAATAAAATGAAAATTCCAACTTTAATTCAAGAACAAAATTCTTTTCCAGGAATAACAAATCGTCTTTTATCAAAAACAGTTGATTCTATAGCGGTTGCTTATTCTGGTATGGATCGGTTTTTTCCAGAGAAAATTACACATATAACTGGCAATCCAGTTCGTCGAGATTTGATAAATATAGCAAAGCCGAAACAGGCGGATTATGACTTTTTTGATTTGTCAACGGATAAGCCTATTCTATTAATCCTCGGAGGAAGTCTAGGTTCCAAACGGATCAATTCTCTGATAGGAGATCATCTTGATTCCATACTAAAGTTAGGGGTTCAGGTTCTGTGGCAGACGGGAAAAATCTATTTTGATCAGTATAAGTCTCTCGCTCAAAAGGGAGTTTCTATTCATTCCTATATCAGCGATATGTCTCAGGTATATGCTCTTTCGAGTTATATCATCAGTAGGGCCGGAGCGAGTTCCGTTTCAGAATTGGCTCTCGCTGGGAAACCGGTGCTATTTATCCCTTCTCCGAATGTCGCTGAAGATCACCAAAGAAAAAATGCCGAAGCCATTGTTAATAATGGTGCGGCGATAATGATTGTCGAAAAAGATTTAGATTCTTTTGAGTCTGTTTTCACAAATTGGATAAGTGACCCTCTTGTTTCTCAAGAAATGGCGGATAATTTTAGAGCAATGGCATTGCCAAATGCTACTAGTACTATTGTAAATGAAATAGAAGGCTTGATATGAAGAATATTTGGTTTGTCGGTATTGGGGGAATTGGCATGAGCGCCCTCGCTTCTTATTACCTTTCTAAAGGTAGAACTGTTTCGGGTTATGATCGAGCTGAGAGTCCTATCACTGAGAATTTACAGGCAAAGGGTGCTAATATTACGCATATTGAAGATTTGAGTTTTATAGAGGATGCCGGTGTTGAGGTCGATAATACAATGGTTATATATACTCCCGCTTTATCTAAAGATTCTTATTATTTAAAATATTTTATCGAAAATAATTTTTCTCTTTACAAACGCTCTGAGATTTTGGGTCAGATTAGTTCGGAGACCTTTTGTTTGGCGGTTGCTGGGACACATGGTAAGACGACTACTTCTAGTATTTTAGCGCATATATTTACTCTTGCAAATACAGGGGCCTATTCGTTTTTAGGAGGGCTTTCAACAAATTATAATTCAAATTATATTGAGGGGAATAGGGATGTGAGTATTGTGGAAGCTGATGAGTTTGATAGGTCCTTTTTGAGGCTTAGTCCTAATTTGGCTTGTATTACGACAATGGATCCCGATCATTTGGATATATATGGAACTAGCGAGGCTTTTGAGGAGAGTTTTCGGGATTTTGCAGGCTTAGTAGAAGGTGTTTTGTTAGTGAGAAAGGGTATTTCAATTCCTGGTATTACTTATGGAGTCGAAGGAGAGAATGCGGATTACGAATTGTCTAATGTCAAAATTATAGATGGTTGTTATCACTTTGATGTAATTGGTGGACTCTCGGATTACAGAGGTCTAAGGTTTTCATTACCAGGAGAACACAATCTGTTGAATGCCCTTGCCGCAATAGGTATGGCAGATCAATACGGTATTTCAAAACAAGATATTTCTATAGCTCTAGAGTCTTATAAGGGTGTGGAGAGACGTTTTTCTACTCGAATAAATAAGGAGGATTTAGTCTTGATTGATGATTATGCGCATCATCCAACGGAGATAGAGGCTTTGCTTCAGGCTTTGAGGTCTTTTTATCCAAAAGAAAAGATTACAGGAATTTTTCAGCCTCATTTGTTTTCTCGAACAAAAGATTTTGTCAAAGATTTTGCCCGAGTTTTGTCTGGTTTTGACGAATTGTATTTGATGGATATATATCCTGCACGAGAAACTCCTATTGCGGGAGTGAATTCCAGTTGGTTAATGAATATGATAGAGGATACAGATGTTAAATTACTCGCAAAAGACAGTTTTCATAAAGCGATTTCTGAGAGGAAATCAAGGGTGGTTGCATGTTTTGGTGCTGGAGATATCGGAGAACTAATAAAGAGCTATTATGAAGAAGGGATTTAATCTAGTTATGTTTGGAATTGTTTTCCTGTTTTGCTCAGCTTTGATGTTGTTCGCAAACAACAGGTATCAGGGGAGAATTGCGGGCGATTTGAAGCTGAAAATTCACAGTGAAAACGGGCATTTTTTGACTGAAAAAGTCGTTAATAACTTGTTGATACAAAGTTTAGATTCTATCGAAAATACATTGAATTCTGAATTAAATTTATATAAATTAGAGTATGATGTAAGTGGGCATCCTTTGGTGGAAGAGGTTCTTGTCTATCAGGGTGTTGAGGGTGCAATTGGAGTTGAAGTAATTCAAAAAAAACCAGTACTCCGCCTCTATATTGATGGGGACTCAAAGTATTTGGATTCAAAAGGAGAAATTATGCCACTCTCATCTAATTTTACCGCCAGATTGCCAATTTATCGTGGACCGTGGAATGAGCGTTTAAAGCTCGAGGTAAATCAACTGATTTCTCGCTTTAGTGCAAGTCAGTTTTGGAGAGATGAATTGGTGGGCTTAACTTATAAAATCGAAGATGGTTTTGTGATTTTTACTAGAACAGGAGGACATGAAGTAGTTTTAGGAAGCCTCAATAGACTTGGAACAAAATTAAATAAATATGAAGTTTTTCTTCGCGCCGCCCAAAACAAAGGGACCGTCAAAGATTTCAGAAAGATTAATTTAAAATTCAACAATCAAGTGGTTTGTTCAAAATAATGAATATGGATAATAATAATATTGCAGTTGGTTTAGATATCGGTACAACGAAGATTGTCGCCATGATTGGTCGTCGAAATGAATTTGGCAAAGTCGAAGTTATGGGCATCGGTAAGTCCAAGAGTCTCGGTGTCAAAAGAGGCGTAGTCAATAATATTACACAGACAATTCAGTCTATTCAGCAAGCTGTTGAGGAGGCTCAAAGTATTTCGGGTTATACCATTAACGACGTTGTTGTCGGTATAGCTGGTCAGCATATTCGAAGTATTCACCACAGTGATTACATCACCCGAGAAAATGCAGATGAAGTCATAGAACAAAGAGATCTGGACAACTTAATAGATCAGGTTTATAAATTGGTCATGTTGCCTGGGGAAGAGATAATTCACGTTTTACCACAAGAGTATAAGGTGGACTCTCAAGAAGATATTAAAGAACCTATAGGGATGTTCGGCGCTAGATTGGAAGCTAATTTCCACGTTGTGGTGGGAATGATTTCATCTATTAAGAATATTACCCGATGTATTGAAAACGCAGGATTGAACTTTTCTGGGATTACACTTGAACCTCTGGCATCTGCATCTGCTGTGTTGAGTCAAGAGGAAAAAGAAGCGGGAGTAGCTCTTATCGATATAGGTGGAGGTACTACGGATCTAGCAATATTCAAAGATGGAATCATACGTCATACTGCTGTTATACCATTTGGCGGAAATGTAGTTACCGAGGATATCAAAGAAGGCTGTTCCATAATTGAAAAGCAAGCGGAGCTCTTAAAGGTTAAATTCGGTTCTGCTTGGCCAGGAGAAAACAAGGATAATGAAATTGTTTCTATTCCAGGATTGAGAGGAAGAGAGCCAAGAGAAATTACCTTAAAGAATCTGTCTAGTATTATTCACGCTAGGATTTCTGAAATTATCGAGCAAGTTTTTATGGAAATTAAAAACTATGGCCACGATACACAAAAAGGAAAATTAATCGCTGGTATTGTTTTGACAGGAGGAGGCGCTCAAGTCAAGCATTTAAAGCAATTGGTTGAATATATAACCGGAATGGATACGAGAATAGGATATCCAAATGAGCACTTGGCAGGAGATTCTGACGAGGTTCTTTCTAGTCCAATATACGCTACGGCAGTTGGTTTGGTTATGGAAGGTTTAGATCAAAACGATAAGCGTTTACGTCAAGAAAAGCAAGAGATAGAAGAAGAAGAATTGTTGGATTCGGCTGTTGAGGAGGAGGCAGTGGACCAAGAATTGGAGAAAAAGGAGGAAGAAAAGGTTCGTCCAAAAGGAAAAGGAGTGATAAAGAGTCTATTTGATACGGTCAAGGACTATTTAGATAATATGGATTAAAAAAATTATAGAGAAAAGAAAGTTATTTTATTATGGGGACAATAAACGACAATAACATTTCATTTGATTTACCAAAATCACAATCCAATACGATTAAAGTTATTGGTGTAGGTGGTGGAGGTAGTAATGCTGTGAACCACATGTTTCAGCAAAGTATTCGCGGTGTAGATTTTGTTATCTGTAACACGGATGCTCAGGCTTTGGACAATAGTGGGATTCCAAATAAGGTTCAGTTGGGAATTGAACTGACCTCTGGACTAGGAGCAGGTGCTAACCCCGAGGTTGGTAAAAAGGCTGCCGAGGAGAGTTTACAAGAGATTCAACAAATGCTAAGTACCCAAACCAAAATGGTTTTTATCACTGCGGGAATGGGTGGTGGAACTGGTACAGGAGCTGCACCAATCATAGCAAAATTGGCGAAAGACATGAATATCCTGACTGTCGGTATTGTTACTATGCCTTTCCAATTTGAAGGAAAGAGTAGAATGCAACAAGCTCAGAAAGGAATTGAAATGCTTCGCGATACTGTAGATTCTCTTATTGTTATCAATAATAATAAGTTGAGAGAAGTATATGGTAACCTTGGATTTAAGGCAGGGTTTTCCAAAGCGGATGAGGTCTTGAGCACAGCAGCAAAAGGTATTGCAGAGGTTATTACTCACCACTATAAACAAAATATTGACCTTAATGATGCAAAGCGAGTTCTTTCAAATAGCGGTACAGCTATTATGGGAAGTTCTAAGGAATCCGGTTCAGATCGCGCGCAAGTCGCTATCAAAAAAGCCTTGGATTCTCCTTTGCTTAACGACAATAAAATTACAGGAGCTCAAAACGTACTGTTGCTTATCGTTTCAGGAATGAACGAGGTGACCATCGATGAGATTGCTGAGATAAATGAATTTATACAAGACGAAGCGGGACACGAGGCCAATATCATCATGGGTGTTGGTGAAGATGAAAATCTGGAAGATGCAATATCCATTACCGTTGTCGCAACCGGTTTTGCTGCAGACCAGCAAAATGAAATTGCAAACCTGGAAACTACACGTGTTGTACATGTTTTGGAATCCGAGCAAAAAGCTAGCTATAACTTTGAAGCTCCAAAGAACAATATAACTCCAGAGCCAAAGCAGGTTACTCCTAAGGTTGTCGAGAAAATTATTCACAATTTATTTGAGGAAGAGGTTGAATTTGAACAAGTCAAACCTCAGGCTGAGATTGTGGAGTTAATGGATTTAGAGGTTGTAGGTGCCGAGGTGGTGCATCCACCGAATACTGAAGTATTGGAAGAGTCCGTTGAAGAAGAAGTTTTGACTTTTGATTTTCCGGAGGAAGATATTGTAATCAATGAGATTGTATCTGAGCCTAAAAAAGAAGAACTCGAGGAAGTCGTAAATGTATTCGACTTTGAAGTTGTAGATCACAAGGTTATTGAGCCAGAGGCAAAAGCGCCGACTGTAATATTTAATCTGGAAGAAGACGTTCAAACTCAATTTACAGATATTGCTCCGACAATTTCTAATTCTTCTGTTTTGGATACGGGAAGTTTCAAAAGAAGTCTTTCTACTCCTGAGGATCAAGATGAAGATTTACAGATTGTTTTGAAGAAACAAGAGCCTGTGCTGGAGTTAGAGCAAGATCAAGACGCAGATATTATCGCGAATATGGAGGTAGATGGACACCGGGAAATATCGCCTTTAAATATGACTATTACGGAGTTAAAAACAACTGCAGATCAACGAAAGTCTAAGTTGAAAAAATTCAACTACAACTTTAGAAATGCCAATCAAAATATTGAGGATATTGAGAGAGAGCCTGCTTACAAACGTCAGGGAGTAGAACTTAATAATCGTCCAGGAGAATCAAACAAAACACGTCTAACGGTCTCTAGCGATGAGAACGATGAGATACAATTGAGATCAAATAATTCATTTTTACACGATAATGTAGATTAATATGAGCTTAGAAAAGAATATAATGACAAAGATGAAAGAGGCGATGAAAGCTAAAGATAGCGTCGCTTTGGAATCTTTAAGAGCAATCAAAAGTGCTATACTCCTAGCTAAAACAGAAACTGGTAGTAGTGATGGACTAAGTGAGGAGCAGGAAGTGAAAATGCTGCAAAAGCTAGTAAAGCAAAGAAAAGATAGTGCAGCACTATACAATGAGCAAGGGAGAGCAGATTTGGCAGAGCCAGAAATTGCTCAAGCAGCGGTTATCGAACAGTTTTTACCTGCTCAAATGAGTACGGAAGAGTTGACGGAAGAAATTTCTCAGATTATTGCTGATCTCGGTGCCTCAGGTATGAAAGATATGGGTAAGGTTATGGGGGTTGCGTCCAAAAAACTCGGTGGAAGTGCAGATGGAAAATCTATTTCGTCAGTTGTAAAAGCTTTATTAAATTCGCAGTAGAATTTAAAATGCCCGCGTAGTTCAACTGGATAGAATATCGGATTTCGGCTCCGACGGTTGGGGGTTCGAATCCCTTCGCGGGTACTTGAAAATATAAAAAGCCTGTCAATTTTAATTGACAGGCTTTTTTGTTTTGGGATCAGCGGAATGACTACTTTAGTTAGTCGCTAATTGCTTTAATTTATCGATCATCATTGCCGGGTCTTCTGCCTTGAAAACAGAACTACCTGCTACGAATGCATCAACACCAACTTCGGAGAGTTTAGCAATGTTATTTGGTCCTACTCCTCCGTCTACTTCAATGATTACCTCCGTTTTGTAGAAGTCTATCATGTTTTTGACTTGTTGAACTTTTTTATAGGTGTTCTCAATAAAAGATTGTCCTCCAAAACCAGGGTTTACACTCATTATTAGTACCAAGTCCAAGTCTTCAATGATATCTTCTAGAACGGCTACAGGCGTGTGCGGATTTAGAGCCACACCAGCTTTCATGCCTTCTGCTTTGATAGCTTGAACGGTTCTATGTAAGTGCGTGCAAGCTTCGTAGTGCACGGTTAAAATATCTGCACCGACAGCTTTGAAATCTTTTATGTAGCGGTCTGGATCGACAATCATTAGGTGTACATCCATTACCTTAGTAGTATGGGAGTCGATTGCTTTTATAACAGGCATACCATATGAAATATTAGGAACAAACATTCCATCCATTACATCTATGTGCACCCATTCTGCTGCGCTCTGTTCTACCATTTTTGTATCGCGCTCCAGATTACCAAAATCTGCAGCTAGCATCGATGGTGCTATAATTTTGCTCATATTATCCTAAGTAAGTCATTAGTATTTTTGATCGTGAAGTATGTTTCAATCTTCGAATTGCTTTTTCTTTGATTTGGCGTACACGTTCTCGAGTTAAATCAAAAGTCTCTCCAATTTCCTCAAGAGTCATCGGTTGATGCTCTCCAAGACCAAAGTATAGTTTTACTACATCCGCCTCTCTTGGGGTTAAGGTTTCCAGAGCGCGATCGATTTCTACTCGTAGAGATTCGTGAAGTAATTCTTTGTCTGGATTAGGAGATTCGCCTGAATTTAAAACGTCGTAAAGGTTGGAGTCCTCTCCTTCAATAAGAGGGGCATCCATCGATACGTGACGTCCCGAGTTTTTTAGGGATTCCTTCACGTCATTGACGGTCATATCCAATTTTTTAGCAATTTCCTCTGGCGAAGGAGGTCGCTCATTTTCTTGTTCTAAAAAGGCGTACATCTTGTTGATCTTATTGATCGATCCAATCTTGTTTAATGGCAGACGAACAATACGGGATTGCTCGGCAAGCGCTTGAAGAATAGATTGTCTAATCCACCATACGGCGTAGGAAATAAACTTAAATCCTCTCGTTTCATCAAAACGTTTTGCCGCTTTTATAAGACCTAGATTACCTTCATTAATAAGATCAGGTAGTGTTAATCCTTGGTTTTGATATTGTTTTGCAACAGACACCACAAATCTTAAGTTAGCCTTTGTCAATTTTTCAAGGGCAACTTGATCTCCAGCTTTTATACGTTGTGCTAGCTCGACTTCCATATCGGCTGTAATCAGATCGACTTTTCCTATTTCTTGCAAATACTTGTCTAGGGAAGCGGTTTCTCTGTTGGTAACCTGCTTGGTAATTTTGAGCTGTCTCATAGGTATAAGTGTTTAATGTGTATCGTGTTCATACTAATACGTAATTACTTCTTTAAAGGTTACAAAAAATTGGAATTAAAATAAAAAAGGAGCCCGTGGGCTCCTTTTATTTATTCAGACTTAGAATTATCTTCTTTCTTTTCTGGTCTTGGTGGTCTCGGTAACAATGCTTTACGAGAAACTTTTTCTTTTCTCGTTTTTGGATCTCTTCCAAAATATTTAACATCAAATACGTCACCCATATTAACCACATCGGTTACTTTCTCAGTGCGAGCCCATGCCAATTCAGAAATATGCAGTAACACTTCGTTTCCAGGTGCTTCAACATATTCTACAACTGCTCCAAAGTCCAGCATCTTAATTACTTTAACTTCATATGCACTTCCTACTTGAGGCTTGAAAGTTATAGAGTCAATTTTAGCTAAAACTGCATCAATTCCTGCCTGGTCAGTTCCTAGAATCTCTACAATTCCTTCTTCTGTTTCAGGATCTTCGTTGATAACAATAGTACAACCAGTTTCTTTTTGTAATTCTTGAATTACTTTTCCTCCAGGTCCAATAAGAGCTCCAATAAACTCATTTGGAATTACTCTAGTAATCATTTTTGGAGCGTGAGCCTTCACTTCTTGATTAGGTGTATCAATCGTATCTGTCAATAATCCTAAAATGTGAAGACGACCGTCTTTCGCTTGTAAAAGAGCTTTGGTCAAAACTTCGTAAGAAAGGCCTTTTACCTTTATATCCATTTGACAAGCTGTAATTCCGTCAGCTGTACCTGTTACTTTAAAGTCCATATCACCCAAGTGATCTTCATCCCCTAAAATATCTGATAGTACTGCAAAGTTTCCAGAAGCTTCATCCGAGATTAATCCCATTGCAATTCCTGAAACTGGTTTTTTCATTTGAACACCAGCATCCATAATTGCCATAGTACCTGCACATACTGTTGCCATTGAAGAAGAACCATTTGATTCTAATACTTCAGAAACAACTCTCACGGTATAAGGACAGTCCTCAGGAATCATTCCCTTTAATGCTCTTTGAGCCAGGTTTCCATGTCCTACTTCTCTTCTTGAAGTTCCTCTAAGAGGTCTTGCTTCTCCTGTAGAGAAAGGAGGGAAGTTATAGTGTAGGTAGAAACGCTCTTCACCAACCATACTTGGAGAATCAATAATATTAGCCTCTCTTGAAGTACCTAGAGTAACTGTTGCAAGTGCTTGAGTTTCTCCACGAGTAAAGATGGAAGAACCGTGAGTAGAAGGTAGGTAATCCGTTTCACACCAAATTGGTCTAATATCCGTAGTCTTTCTACCATCTAATCTTAAACCTTCATTTAAGGTAAGGTCTCTAACTGCATTCTTTTGGGCTTTTTTGTAGTATTTAGATACTAAACCTCCAAAATCAGCTAATTCTTCTTCTGAAAAACCTTCTTTTATTTCTTCAAGAACTGCTGAAAAACGCTCGCTTCTCTCTTGTTTTGAAGTACCTAATTTGGCGATTTCATAACATTTGTCGTAAGCTAAGTCATTTATTTTAGAAGCTAAATCAGCATCTTCGCGCTCTCCTTCATAAGTTCTTGTTTCTTTTTTTCCAACCTTAGCAGCAAGACGTTCTTGGGCAGCACACTGAACTTTAATCGCTTCATGAGCTACCTTGATAGCTTCAGCCATTTCTTCTTCAGAAATTTCGTCCATTTCACCTTCTACCATGGCAACAGAATCAGCAGAAGCTCCAATCATCATATCTAGATCGGATTTCTTCAAATCCTCTGCGCTTGGATTGATTACAAACTCTCCGTCAATACGAGCAACTCTAACCTCAGAAATTGGGTATTCAAACGGTATATCCGACAATGCAATAGCAGCAGATGCTGCAAGACCAGCCAATGAATCTGGCATAACATTAGGGTCTAGAGACATTAGTTGAATCATAACTTGAGTCTCTGCGTGATAATCAGAAGGGAATAATGGTCTCAAAACGCGATCTACTAATCGCATTACCAAAATTTCTTCTGTACTCGGTCTCGCTTCTCTTTTGAAAAATCCACCTGGAAATCTTCCGGCAGCGGCAAATTTTTCGCGATAGTCTACTGTTAAAGGTAGAAAGTCGATGTCTGCTTTCGCAGTTCTAGCAGATACTACTGTTGCTAAAAGCATAGTATCTCCCATTCGTACTACCACCGATCCATCAGCTTGTTTGGCTAATTTTCCTGTTTCAATGGAGATAGATCTTCCATCTCCTAAATCGATAACTTCTGTAAATACTTCAGGAATCATAAATTGTGTTTTTAATTAATACTAATAGATGCGTGTGTTGTTGTGTTTTGTTCCAATGGATAAAAAAAAGAGGCGCTGTTAAGTGCCTCTTTTTTGAGTTTAAGGATTATTTTCTTAAACCTAATTCTTTAATTATTGCACGGTAACGTGTAATGTCTTTTTTGATTAGATAGTCCAAAAGACTTCTTCTTTTACCTACTAATTTCACTAGAGAACGCTCCGTGTTAACATCTTTACGATTGCTTTTTAAGTGTTCCGTAAGGTGGTTAATTCTAAAAGTAAAAAGTGCGATTTGACCTTCTGCAGATCCTGTGTCTTTTGAAGACTTTCCGTGTTTTGAAAAGATTTCTTCTTTTGTGCTTTTTGTTAAGTACATGCTAACATTAATTTTAATTAATAATTTTTATGCGTTGAGAGTTTTTCTCAAGGCTGCAAATATATGCATATATTACTTCATAAACAATAGTTGCTTGTCAGTTTAATAATATGTATATTTACCATGTAAATTACCTTCGTGATCCCCCTATCATAAAGATTATCCCATTTTAGTCCTACCTTTTTTGATTTAAACATTTTTACCAAACCAATGTTTAAAAAATTTACACTTTTGTGCTTAGTAGCAGTTTTCTGTTCTTGCACTAATGATTACGAGAATGACTTCGACGGTTATTGGAGAGATACAGCAAACATCCAATCCGATTACGATTACATTCTCAATCTTCTAAACAATCTCAGTTTAGATTTAGAAAACTCCGAATTCTGGACGGATAGTTCCGGAAACAATCACACCTTTGAATTTGACTATTTTACAGATGAGTCAGGGCACTCTTTAAACGGTACTGTGATTTTAAAAATTGAAAATGAACAAATTGCTCAGTTAGAATTTCGTTCTTTCCAGTTTGATGACCATTTTATAGATGGTATTGGAAAAGACCTCGTTATTGGGTCGCAAGGAGATTTTATCTTTAATTAAAAAAAAAGGGGCTAATTGATTAGCCCCTTTTTTTATTTTCTCAATGGATTATTGAGAATCAAATCGATATACTGATTAATTTTATCCTTTAACATGTTTCTCTCTGTTATAAAATCTAAGAAACCGTGTTCTAAAACAAATTCAGATCTTTGGAAACCTTCGGGTAAATCTTTTCCCGTTGTGTCTTTTACAACTCTTGGTCCTGCAAATGCGATCAAGGCATTTGGTTCTGCTATATTGATATCACCTAGCATAGCAAAAGAAGCTGTTGTACCTCCAGTGGTCGGATCTGTACATACCGAAATATAAGGTATTTTGGCATCTGCAAGCTGAGCGAGCTTAGAAGAGGTTTTTACCAATTGCATAAGCGAGTAAGACGCTTCCATCATTCGAGCTCCACCTGATTTTGAAAGCATAACGAATGGAAGTTTATTTTGGATAGAATAGTCAATTGCTCGAGCAATTTTTTCTCCTACAACAGATCCCATTGAGCCTCCGATAAAAGAGAAGTCCATACACGCAATAACTAGCTTTTCTCCTTTGGATTTACCAACGGCTGTCCTCACTGCATCTGTTAATTTTGTTTTCTTTTGTGCATCCTTTAGACGATCGGGATATTTCTTAGTGTCTTCGAACTTAAGGGGATCTTTAGCGCTTAGCTTTTCATTTAATTCCTTAAATTCTCCGTTGTCAAAAAGAATATCAAAATATTCTTTAGAACCAATTCTAACATGGTATCCGTCTTCTGGACTCACGTATAAATTGCGCTTTAATTCTTGTGTGTCAATTATCTTCCCACTAGGAGTTTTATACCACAATCCTTTGGGTACGTCTTTTTTTCCTTCTGTAGGAGTTTGAATTCCTTTATCTGTTCTTTTAAACCAAGCTGACATAGTTGTTTAATTTTGGTGGATAAATTTACAAAAAAAAAGAGAAGCACCTAGCGGTACTTCTCTAATATTCTCTTATTTACTTCAGTCTGATTTATAAGGTGTTAACATTGTTTAAATCTTCAAAAGCGACCTTTAAACGTTCTGAAAAAGTCTGTTCTCCTTTTCGTAACCATACTCTTGGGTCATAATATTTCTTATTTGGGCCATCAGCGGCATCTGGGTTACCAATTTGAGCACCTAAGTAATCTTTTTTCTCAGCCATATAGTCTCTAATACCAGTCATAAAAGCATATTGAAGATCTGTGTCAATATTCATTTTGATAACTCCGTATCCTATCGCTTCTTGAATTTCTTCTTGAGATGATCCCGATCCTCCGTGGAAAACAAAATCTACAGGATTTGTTTCCGTACCGTATTTCTTTTCGATAAACTTTTGAGAATTATCTAGAATTTTTGGAGTTAACTTTACGTTTCCAGGTTTGTATACACCGTGCACATTACCAAAAGATGCAGCAATGGTAAATCTTGGACTAACTTTTAATAATTCCTCATAGGCATAGGCAACCTCTTCTGGCTGGGTGTAAAGCTTGGAGACATCCACATCAGAATTATCTACTCCATCTTCCTCTCCACCTGTTATACCTAACTCAATCTCTAGAGTCATTCCCATTTTGTCCATTCGCTCTAAATAGGTTTTGCAGATTTCGATATTTTCCTCTAAAGGCTCTTCGGACAAATCGATCATATGAGAACTGTATAATGGTTTTCCAGTCTCTTTGAAAAATTGTTCTCCGGCATCCAGTAGACCATCAATCCAAGGAAGAAGTTTTTTGGCGCAGTGATCTGTATGCAAGATTACAGGAACACCATAAGCTTCCGCTAAAAGATGTACGTGCTTGGCACCAGCTACTCCTCCAGCTATTGCAGACTTTTGATTTTCATTACTAAGTCCTTTCCCAGCATTAAATTGAGCGCCACCATTTGAGAATTGTATGATCACAGGAGCATTGAGGTCTCTAGCTGTTTCTAAAACACCATTAATAGTATCTGAGCCAATTACATTGACTGCAGGTAGTGCAAAATTATTTTCTTTTGCATATTTAAAAATCTCTTGCACTTGATCTCCTGTAGCAACTCCAGGTTTAATGTTATGGCTCATAATCTTGTTATTAAAGTTTGATTCTCAAAGGTAAGCTTATTTTTGTTTTTGAAAGTTTCAAAGAATTATTTCTAAAAATATTTTGCGAAAACGATTGCTTAAAAAGGGTAGTTGATACCTATATTATAAACCGCATTTCCGAAGTTGTAATTGTGAAACCACTTGTTTCCAGAAGCATTGTATGGCTCATAGGTTTTAAAACCAAAATCCAGACGAAGTACTAAAAAGCTAAAATCATATCTAGCACCAAATCCAGAACCTATGGCGGTGTTTTTTAAAGATTTAATTCCTTTGAATTTTGCATCCTCACCATTCAGTGAGGAATTTGAAATATCCCATATGTTTCCTGCATCGACAAAAACTGCCCCATTTAAATTTCCTAATAAATTAAAACGATATTCTAAACTCGTCAATAGTTTCATACTACCTACATTGTACTCTAATCCCGTTAAACTCGCTCCTGGTCCGAGTTCGTATATTTCCCAAGCTCTAATATCGTTGGCTCCACCTACAAAATAACTTCTACTAAAGGGTAAATCGCTTGAGTTTCCATAGGGTAACGCGAACCCTGCGAACGCTCGAAATGCAAAACTGTTTTTGCCTTGAAAATCCCAGAATTTTTTATACTCTAGGTCAATTTTGAAATATTGGGCAATTGGCGCTCCAAATAGAGACTTAGGTCCTCCATCTTCTGGTGTTTTAGCGATAGAATTGCTGAGCAATCCCGAACTGGCAAATCGCGTTCTAAAGTAAGAGAAGTCTTGATCTTGAATACCGTTTTGAGTGCTGTAAGTCAATGAGTAAGCGATGGTTGGGATAAAATTATTATCGGTTATAATATAGTATCGCTTTTCTATGTTTTGGGTTTCTTGGTAAGCATTTGGATCTACTTGCTGAAAGTCATCTGTAATTTCATTATTCAGGAAGTCAATGGCATTTTCTTGATTAAGGGGGTAGCCTGGGAAATATTCCTGCTGAATATTTTGTAGCTCATTAAATTCAGAACTATAGATGTAAAAATACTCATTGATATTTAGATTCTTAACATATTGCGTGTTTAAGAGTTCAATTCGGTGTTTGAGTCGTGGGTTGGCCTGCCATCCTAAATCGTAAATGGCGGTGTACTTTTGATTGTCTAATCCAATGTTCTTTTGCAAACTAGTACCGAGGGAAATAATGGTACTAGGTGACTTTTCTTTCGCAATTATATTGGATAAATTAAAAGGTAAAAGAACTTTTGGTATCGTTAAAGAAGCATCCACCCCGAACTCCCAAGCATTAAAGAATCTCTTCGGATTGCTAATGTCTGCAGATGTGTTAAAAAAGGATCCGGAAAATGAGAGTTTAAATATTTCTGCATGTCTAAATGTATTTCTGTTTAAAAAAGAAAACTTAGCAGAAACTCCAAAGTTTTTTATGTTCGAATGTGTGATTTCATTGTTTAGGGTCAAGTTGTATTTTTTCATTGGCGTCAAGAATACCTCAGTACTCAGCTGGTTTTCACCACTTTCTTTATAGCCTACTTTGACGCTTTTGAAGTTGTTCAAAGATCTCAAGTGAGTCCTTGTCAATAGACGATCTTTGTCTTTATAGGCGGTATTAGGGGTCACAAAAACTGCCTCTGTAAGTGTTTTTGGGCTATAAGCGAGCTTGTTGTGGGAAAGGATCGTGTAGTTTTTGAATCTCGTCGTATCTCTGTAGATTTCGTTGCGTTGATTATAACTGTAATCACTATAAATTATGACTTCTGAAATTTGCTGGACTTCTAAGTCTCTGACTTCAGATTCCTCTTCGGTTTCAAAGATTGGATTGCTGATAAGCATCTCAACTGAAGCAGATTTTTTTACAAAACTAGTATCAATCGTAAATTTTACAAGGTTTTTATTAAAATAGTAAATCCCGTTATTTCGGAAAAGTTCTACCAATCGATCCGCCTCACTCTCTATCTTAGAGATGTTTAAATTATCACCTTCTTTTAGTAAGGTTTTGTCACTTTTTAATTGGTAAATAGAATCTATTATCGCATTCGGGAAGCTTCGCGATATACTGTCAAGTCGATAGGGAGAGCCTCTATCAATTATGTAGTTTACCTCTGCTCGTTTTGGCCTTTTACTTTTGAGCTCATGACGTACCACTGCATCGAAATACCCTTCGTTGAAATAGTATTGTTTGATGTTTTCTGCACTTGTTTTGGCTTTTACAGGATCGTAGATTACGGGTTCTTCTCCGCTGTTTAAAAACCAATTATTAATTCCCATAAAAAATCTGCTCATACCAACGGCTTGCTTGGTAGTAAACATTTTATCTGCAGTATTGAAACTCCACTGGTGCTCGGAAGCCCAGCCTCTGTAGTCATCACCATAGCTAAGATCTCCGAAATTATAAAAGTGCAACCCAAAAGGAATTCCTACGATTTTGGAATTAGGTCTTTGAATAATAAAATCTTTTATTTCTGATTTGGAAGATCTCTTGTCATCGACTATTGTTTTGTTCTTGTCAATTAGATATTCTTGATCCCCCACATACTTTAAAGTATTACAAGAAAATAAAAAGGCACTAAGAAAACATATGACGAGATGTTTTTTCAAAAAGGAAGACTTTAAATTTATTATTTTGCCCAAAAATAGGGTTTTGTTTAATCTAATTTAAATAAATTTATCCTCATGGCCTTATCTAAGAATAATTATAAGCTAATCCGTAGTTTACAGACAAAAAAAGGGCGTGCAAAGCACGGTTTATTTGTAGTAGAAGGGAAAAAGTCCGTCAAAGAATTTATAAGGAGCAATCAATTCCAGATTCGTATGTTGTTTTCCTCTGATATGGACGGAGCTCATAATCTGGACAAATCATGCGAAGTCATCACTAAACTCGAATTAAAATCAATTTCGAGTTTGTCCAACCCAGATGATTATTTAGGTGTTTTCGAAATTGGATTACCCAAAAAGCCGAGTGAAGATGGTTTGATTTTGGCACTGGACCAGGTGAACGATCCTGGGAATTTAGGTACCATTATCCGACTTTGCGATTGGTTTGACATAAAACAAATATGGTGTGAGAAGGGTACTGTTGATCAATTTAATCCCAAAGTTGTGCAGGCCACAATGGGCTCTTTGAATAGGGTAGAGGTGGTTTATCTCGATTTGGAACAGACTATTAATCAAACCTCCTTAAATGTATATCTCTCTGATATGGGTGGAGAGAGTATTTACGATACCGAGTTCTCTGAGACCGGTATCTTGGTGATGGGTAATGAAGCCAATGGAGTAAGTGATAAACTCAGGACTCGAGGTCGCAATATAGTTAGTATACCTCAATACAGTTCCGAAGGGTCAAAAACAGAGAGTTTAAATGTGGCGATGGCCACTGGTTTGATTCTCGGAGAAATTCGCAGGCAACACAATTTATTCAAAACATAGACTGAGAAATATTCCTCTAGTCTGAAGTTGCATTCCAGATTCTATGGATGGAGCACTCAATTCATCGGTAAGACTATAGATTCCTCTAATCGAGGGGGAGAATTTGAAATAATGCAGGTAAAAATCTACACCAATGCCATATTCTAACATAAATTGATTTTTTTTGATAGAGTAACCGGCGTTTGTAAGATTCTCAGGGGTGTTTTTAAAATTGTAATCATAGGATATGCCCGCGAGAACAAAAGGTCTATAGTTTTTTAAACGATCTGTTGAGAATTTCAATAAAAGAGGAAGGTGAAAGTAGGTTGAATTCCAGGTCAAAGCTTCTGTTGACCCAGTGGGAGTAAATCCTTTTTCTGCCGAGCTAAACATTCCGGGCTCAAGTCGCAGGTTTATATTTTTATTCAATCTCAAATCTCCGACAAGACCAACATTAAATCCCAAGGAATTGGTTGGACTTCCCACATACTTTTCATCGATTACGTTTTTAAAACCAGTTTGATTTAGAGAGATGTAGTAACCCCAATGAAACGTTTTTTTGTCAAAATTCTGTAAATATTCCACCCTGTTAAATTGCCCTTTGGCACTTATTATAACAAAGAAAACTAAAAGAGGGAATAGTAGATTTTTCATTTAGGACTTGAATGCGGTATAAATCGT
This sequence comes from Flavobacteriaceae bacterium, assembly GCA_042091275.1. Lineage (GTDB taxonomy): Bacteria > Bacteroidota > Bacteroidia > Flavobacteriales > Flavobacteriaceae > JBELHR01. The sequence continues at coordinate 44,728 of JBELHR010000001.1, read as the reverse complement.
TGAAACTCCCATAGTAACTGGTCTATCTTTAACCTGGGTAAATGAATTTTGCTCTAGAATTTTGTTAAATTCTTTTCCGAAAGGAAATGCCTTTGCAGAATTAGATAAGTAGCTGTATGCCTCTTTGTCTTTTGAGAATAAGGTTCCCAAAAGAGGAAGAAGCGTTTTTGAATATACATTGTATCCTTGCTTATAAGGGAATTTTGTCGGGAGAGAGGTCTCTAGTATAACGAGAATCCCACCTGGACGCAAAACTCGATTGATTTCTAATAAGCCTTTATTTAAATCTTCAAAATTTCTAACCCCGTAGGACACTGTGATCGCATCATAGCTATTGTCATCAAAAGGTAGTTTTTCAGAATCTCCAATTACCATATCTACCTGTTTGTCCAATCCAGCCGCGACAACCTTTTGCTTTCCAATCTCTAGCATACCTGGCGACAGGTCCAATCCGGTAACTTGACTGTCATCAATTTGTGCTAACATAATTGCTAGGTCACCTGTTCCTGTTGCTATATCCAAAATCTTTGTCGGTTTTGTTTTGGACACCAAAGCCACGACTTGTTTTCTCCAAGAACGATCAATTCCAAAAGTCATCATGCGATTCAAACCGTCGTAATTTCCGGAAATGGTATCAAACATTTCTCTTACTTGGTTCTTTTTACTCGAATTGGAGTTTTGATAGGGGGTTATTTTTTTTGCCATATTATTTCTAGCCATTTATAGCCACAACCTCTTTTATTTGATTTGGAAGCATTTCTTTAAGAGTTGCCTCAATTCCGTTTTTCAATGTAATTGTCGAAGAAGGACAACCACTACAAGCACCTTGCAGGATTACTTTTACTACTTGATTCTCCTTGTTATAGTCGTTAAATAGAATGTTTCCGCCATCTGCCGCTACTGCAGGTCTGATTTGCTCATCTAAAATTTTAGCTATTTCTGCTGCAGTGCCTTCTAGAGTACTAGGATCGACAGCTTGGATGACCTCCTTTTCAACCTGAATAGAATCATCGATGATTAATTTGCCAGAATCGAGATAGTTTTTTAGAAAATCTCTCATTTCGGTCATAATCTCGGGCCACTCAATAGCACCTTGTTTGGTTATCGAGATATAGTTATCTGCGATATAGACTTCTGCCACAAAAGGGAAGGCAAATAGTGCCTGAGCCAAAGGAGAATTTAGACAATGCTCAGAATCTTTATACTCAAAATCTTCCTTGGCCAACATTTTGTTGGTTCCGAATTTTAAAACGGATGGATTTGGAGTAGACTCCACATATATTTCAGCAGGTTTTTTGTAGGCTTTGGCACTGTCGTTTACAACAGGCATTCCGCTATTTAAGTAAATTCCAATAAGTTCCTTGAGTTCTTCTTGAACGTCCTTCCATTCGATAACCTCGTATTTCTCCAAGGCGATAAAGTTCGCTGTAACATATACCTTTGCAATAAAAGGCAACTGGAACAATTGCTTGGCCAGGTCAGAGTCATTTGCCTCATCTATATTATTGAATTGGAAACTTCCGTTTTCAACTACAGCCTCATTACTGACAAACTTTATGATATTAGGATTGTTTGTGCCTTCTAAATGTAGAGTTATACTTTTCATGCTAAAATATTATTTCAGCACAAAAATACTAATTCTATAGCCTTATCAGTAACGAAGTTGTGATTTTTGATAAATCTTGTGTTAAAATTGCAGGTTGAACCTCTCTGTAGTCCGGGTAAAAGTCATAAGTTCCATTCGACGTGTAATATTGATAGGCAATATCTAACTTAAATCTCCCTTTGTCAAAACCAATTCCCAAGCTGTATTCCTCTTGGTTTGAGCTTTGATTATCATTTTTAAAAGGACTCTCCTTTACTTTGTATCCACCTCTAATTCTCAATATTCCAGCTCTTATTTCTGCTCCTGCTGCCAAATCCATAGTGTTCTGAATCTCGGATACGAAAAACCCATTCTCGGATTGAAACTCCAAGGCATTAGGGAATTGCAGTTGATTGTAAAAATTGGACGTATAGTCAAAGCTAAATAGACCCAATTTTCCAACGACAAGAGCTGCACTCGCGGTCAATTTTCCTGGAGTATCTAATGAGTAGTCGTAGAACAACACCTTGTCGTAATTATTGGAATAAATAAAGCCTGGATCTGTACTGTATTGAAGTTCGTAATATCCCAACAAATCGTCAGGTGTTTCTTTTACAAGGTTGCTTTCCTCGCTCATACTCCACTTTGAAGCAGTTTCATAGGAGAGGCCAATTCTTAGAGCTCTACTTACCTTTGCTATAATTCCGAAATTAAAGGATATGGCATTTCCTCGGACTTGCTCCCATTCCTCGAGATATCCATCAACCGTATTCCCGTTTCCATCATTGTTAAACTCCTCTTGAATAGTATTTTGATAGTAGTCCATAGTTTGGGTAATCACTCCAATACCAAAATATATGTCTTTTCCCCATTGAGCACCTCCATAAAACGAATAACTATGTCTTCCTCCTTTCGAAAAGCTGTCGAAATTTTGGTATTCCGCATTGGTATATAGTATGTCGGGATCCGTCGGATCTTCAACCCAAGTGGTCACACCGGAGTTTCCGTCTGCAAACCAACTGTTGTTATAATTTGCAGTTTTTACATAATTAAATCCAAAAAACACTTTAGTCCATTCGTCGCTATACCTGCTTAAATCAGTAATGTTTACAAATCCAATTTGCGCGAAATCGGTAGTGTTGGAATTACTTCGATTACTGCTGCCATAGTAGTTAGATGTGGTTGTCAAATCGTTAAACGCTAGACTAAAACCAAATTCAGATAATTTAAAAACTGCTCCGGCAGCTGGATTAATGCGCATGGAGGACAAATCTCCTCCAACTGCTCCAAAAGCACCAGCCATAGAATTAAATCGTGCTGTACCATTCGTACTGCTTTGAGAAAGCAACAGGCCAATATCGCTGTAGTTTAATACTTGGCAATAGGATTCTAGGCTACAAAGGATTGTAGCAATAAAAAATAAATGTTTTTTCATAGTTTAATACTTTGATTTCCTCTTGGATACTGTTGTTCTTTTAGAGGTTTTTGAATAACTCGTCCTTGCTACGGCAGTTTTACTGCTGTAGGTTTTCGTGTTGCTTTTCGAAGGAGTGAAAGCTGCCGATTGTCTTCCTCCTCCTCCTCGTCTAACTCCTCCCCCTCTAGGTGCACCAGATCCCCTTGAAGAACTACCTCCCGACCTTCTTGGGCTATAGCTTCGATTTGACGATGGTGAACTTCTCGGAGAACTATAACTTGGAGAATTATAGTTTCTCGAAGGAGATCTTTTATTTGAATTATTATAGTCTCTAGTTCGACTGTTGCTATTGTATCTACTATTACTCGATTTATAAGATCTTCTTCTGGAAGACGAAGAAGATTTTCGTGTTTGATTTCTCGATGTTTTTGAGTTTTTAGCATAGGAAGATCTTTTTCTATAATCTGCCGTATAGCTCATGCGATTATTTGTCGACCTAGTTGTTCCTCTTTTACCGTAATAATAATTTCCATTATTTCTATAGTATGGGCGATAATTCGGTCTGTAATATCCTCCTCCGTAATAAGGAGGTCTGTAATAAGGTGGGTATATTCCTCCTCCCCAGTATGGAGGTCTGTAGTAAGGTGGATAATATCCGCCTCCCCAAAAACGAGGAGGGTATATTCCTCCTCCCCAATATGGAGGGTAGAAAGGATCATAACCCCAAAATCCAAACTGATAAAATCCGTTATAATAAGGATTAGCATATATGAAACCTCTTGAGTTGTATACATTGATACTCACTTGTTGAGAAGACTCGTGTCCCCAAGGCTCACTTATCGTATAATTTCCAGGTAAACTATCTGCTTCAGAATAAGTGTCGTCATATGGAGTGGTATAGCCTTCAATATCTGTAAAGTAATCTGAATTTTCGTATGCGCTCAAACGATCGTATTCGAGAGAAAAATAATTTGGCTCTACTTCTTTGATTGCAGCTTCCGCCGCAGGATTTACATAGGTTAAATCGTCATCATAAATCCCGTCATATTCAGCTATTGAAGTTGTGTTGTTTAAGGATCCACAAGAGGCTATTAGGCCAGAAAGTAATAAACTGGATACCGCATAAAAATTTAGTTTGTTCAATATTGCTTTAGTTTTCATAATCAAATTTGTTTTTTTATTGTAGGCCTTTACAAATTTAGTAATTTTACCGACAATAGGTGGTATGTTAAAGGAATCACAACATTTGTGCCAAAAAAATATTATGGGTAAAAAACTTACAAAGAGAAGCGAAGATTATTCCAAGTGGTATAACGAATTAGTAGTCAAGGCCGATTTGGCTGAAAACTCAGCTGTAAGAGGCTGTATGGTCATAAAACCCTATGGTTATGCTATCTGGGAAAAGATGCAAGCGGAATTGGATAGAATGTTTAAAGAGACTGGGCATGAGAATGCTTATTTTCCATTATTTGTTCCAAAGAGTTTATTTGAAGCAGAGGAGAAAAATGCAGAAGGTTTTGCCAAAGAATGTGCTGTTGTTACCCACTACCGTTTGAAAAACGATCCGGATAACAAAGGTAAATTGATGGTGGATCCCAACGCAAAGCTAGAGGAAGAGTTGGTGGTAAGACCGACGTCGGAAGCAATAATATGGAACACTTATAAGGGTTGGATTCAATCTTATAGAGATCTACCTATTTTGGTCAACCAATGGGCTAATGTAGTGCGCTGGGAGATGAGAACGAGATTGTTTTTGAGAACTGCAGAGTTTTTATGGCAAGAAGGACATACCGCGCATGCAACTAAAGGAGAAGCCTTGGCAGAAACTAAGCAGATGCAGTCTGTCTATGCTGACTTTGCAGAAAACTTTATGGCAATGCCGGTTGTAAAAGGAGTGAAATCCCCGAGTGAGAGATTTGCAGGTGCATTGGATACCTATACTATAGAGGCATTAATGCAAGATGGGAAAGCGCTTCAGGCAGGGACATCACATTTCTTAGGGCAAAATTTTGCAGAAGCTTTTGATGTTAAATTTGCCAACAAGGAAGGGAAGTTAGACTATGTTTGGGCAACTTCTTGGGGTGTTTCGACAAGGTTAATCGGTGGCTTGATAATGACACATTCTGACGATAATGGTTTGGTATTACCGCCAAAACTGGCTCCGTACGAAGTGGTGATTATTCCTATTTACAGATCCCAAGAGCAATTAGATGCAGTGCTTGAAAAAGCAAACGAGATAAAGAAAGAATTAGCAAAACAAGGTCTGACCGTAAAGATTGACTCTAGAGACACACACAAACCGGGTTGGAAATTTGCAGAGTATGAATTAAAAGGAGTTCCAGTTCGTTTGGCAATGGGACCTAGAGATCTCGAAGAGGGGACCCTTGAAGTAGCTCGTAGAGATACTTTAGAAAAGAATTCCATATCTATTGATGAAGTTGGTAGTTATATACCTAATCTGTTAGAGGAAATTCAAAACAACCTTTTTCAAAAAGCCTTGAATTTCAGAAGTGAGCACACTACTGCAGTAGATGATTTTGATCAATTTCAAAAGGCTATAGAGGAAACTGGAGGTTTTGTGAGTGCCCATTGGGACGGAACTGAGGAGACTGAAAATAAGATTAAGGAGCTTACTAAGGCGACAATAAGATGTATTCCTTTGGACAGAGAAGAGGAGTCTGGAAAATGTGTTCTATCCGGTGCTCCATCGATAGGAAGAGTCTTGTTTGCCAAAGCGTATTAAATTAAGTTTTTTTTCTAAAAAAAGTTTTGGAAAACTTAAAAAAGGATGTACATTTGCAACCGCAAATAAAACTTGCTGCTCATTGAAATTTCGAAAACAAATGTAAATTATTTTTTACGCCAGTTTTCTTGTGTAATCTGCAGAAGCTTTTTAAATTTGCACGCTTAAACAAAGTATGGTCCGTTCGTCTAGGGGTTAGGACGCCAGGTTTTCATCCTGGTAACAGGGGTTCGATTCCCCTACGGACTACAATTTTTTTGAAAATTAAAAGAAGTAAATTATGGCAAATCATAAATCAGCCTTAAAGAGAATTAGAAGCAACGAATCTAAGAGACTTAGAAATAAGTATCAGCACAAGACGACTCGTAATGCGGTGAGAGATTTAAGAGCTACGACAGACAAAGCTGCAGCCGAGGCATTATTGCCATCAGTTATAGGGATGTTGTCAAAATTAGCTAAGAACAATATCATACACGCAAACAAAGTGAGTAATTTGCAATCTAAATTAACTAAGCACGTAGCTTCTTTATAAGATTTCAAAAATCCTACAATATTGAAGCATCACTGTCAAAAGTGATGCTTTTTTTATTTGTATGTTTTCAAAAAGCATCTTACATTTGCAGAGCTAAAAAATTAAGCACGGTCCGTTCGTCTAGGGGTTAGGACGCCAGGTTTTCATCCTGGTAACAGGGGTTCGATTCCCCTACGGACTACAAAGTATTTTAAACTAAAAGAATTTATTATGGCAAATCATAAATCAGCCTTAAAGAGAATCAGAAGTAACGAATCTAAAAGACTTAGAAATAAGTATCAGCACAAAACTACGCGTAATGCTGTGAGAGATTTAAGAGCTACTACAGACAAAGCTGCTGCAGAGGCTTTATTGCCTTCTGTGATCGGAATGCTTTCTAAGTTAGCTAAGAACAATATTATTCACGCAAATAAAGTGAGTAACTTACAGTCTAAATTGACTAAGCACGTAGCTTCGCTATAATTTAGATCTTATATAAAATTAAAAAAGCACTGCGTTTCGCAGTGCTTTTTTTTTGAAAAATATTTAGAGTCTCGTTTACCATTCCGTATCCTTTGCGGCATCTAATTTGATAAATACAAACAGCAATAGCGTAAAGCCCCACAAAGCGGAGCCTCCGTAACTAAAAAAGGGTAGTGGTATTCCTACAGTTGGAAAGAGTCCTATTACCATTCCTATATTTATCACGAAATGAAAGAAGAATATGCTTGCAATTGAGTAACCGTAAATTCGTGCGAAACTACTTCTTTGTTTTTCGGCTTGAACTATTATTCGCGCTATAAAAAAGGTGAATAGCAAAACAACGGATGCAGTTCCAATAAAGCCCCATTCTTCTCCAATTACGGTAAATATATAGTCGGTTGACTGCTCAGGTACAAAGTTCCCTTGTGTCCTATCTCCATTTAAGAATCCTTTGCCTTTGAGGCCTCCAGAGCTTATTGTCAGTATAGATTGATTGGTGTTATATCCAATTCCTTGAGTATCTTGGTTTTGGCCGAGAAGTATACTAAAACGGTCTCTTTGATGTTGTTCAAAAACATTGTTATAGACATAAGAAACACTTGCAATCCAGATAAAAACGGAGAGGTAAAGAATGAGTATTTTAGATATCTGAAATTTCAAATTATAAGGACTGAAATAGTGTACGTAAAGCAGACCTAAAGTTATCAGTGAGAGGGAAGCGCCCAAAACGATGGGAAGTCCAAAAATCAAGGTCGCCAAGAAAAGTAGAATAGCAGCAATACTTATATAAATATAAGAGGCTGGAACTCCTTCCCTGTAAAGAACAAAGAAAAAGGAAGCATAAACAAGTGCGGATCCAGCATCTGGTTGCAAGGTTATCAGTAGCGCCGGAAGAAATAGAATCCCTATAGCTTTAAATTGGTTGCTCAAGGTTTTTAGGTCGAATTGGCGATCGCTTAGTAGTCGAGCTATAGCGAGTGCAGTTGCCATTTTTGCAAATTCTGAAGGTTGGAGACTAAAGCTTCCAATAGAATACCAAGATGTAGCGCCATTAATATTTTTTCCAAAAGCAAAAAGACCTATAAGACTCAAAAGGGATAGCAAATACACAATACCTGCAAAACGTTCAATTAATTTAGCATCCAGCAGTAAAACTAGTGTAACCAGGACCAAACTCAGCCCAATAAAGATAATTTGCTTTCCGTATTTTGTTCCTAGATCAAATACTTGATAGCTTTCGGTATTGTCCACAGATGCAGCAAAAATGGTGACCCATCCAAAGCTTACTAGTGCTAAGAATAAAAAGATTAAAACCCAATCAATTTTATAAATTATGTTTTGCTCCTGCCTCACTTTCTTCGGGGTTTAAAGTATAAAGATAATAGTCTTGCAAGCTTAGTTCTGTGATCCTTTCTTCCAGTGATTTTCGACTGATTTCTTGCGTCAAATACTTTTCAATCATCAAGCTTGCAATCGGCGCAGCGATAGCTGAACCATAGCCTCCATTTTCAACAAAAACGGCCAATGCGATTTGTGGATTTTCTTTTGGGGCGAATGCCACAAAGATAGAGTGATCCTCCAAAGAGATTTTTTTCCCGTTGTGCCTTACATAGTTTTGAACCGTACCTGTTTTTCCACACATTTCTAGAGAAGGTATATTTACAAAACGACCGGTCCCTGTTTTGAAAACGTCACTCATACCTTCTATTACGGGATCAAAATGACGCGGCTCAATGGTTGTATTGTGTTTGATCAAATATTTAGGGTCTATAACAGGTTTATCGTCTACTGTCTTTAAAAAGTGAGGGGTGTAGTAGTAGCCTCTATTGGCAATAGCAGCGGTCATATTTGCCAGTTGAATTGGTGTGGTTTGAATTTCGCCTTGGCCGATAGCGTTTGAAATCGTGGTTACTGCTCTCCAACTTCCGCTAGGGTAGCGTCTATTGTAAAGATCAGAAGAGGGAACTAGCCCTGGTGAGCCGTTTGGCAAATCGTAACCTAAGTAATTTCCAAGCCCAAAACTTTTTATATGCTTCTCCCATTGATTCATTCCTTCCTCTGCACTTGGGTATTTTTCAATTATCCTTCTGTAGGTATTTGAGAAATAAGAATTACAGGATTTAGCAAGTCCTAATTGCAGTGCTATTGGACGGTTGTGTATTCCGCAATGACAGCCCATGAATTCATTTTTACGACTTCCGTAGCGATAGCCACCAAAGCATTTAAACGTAGTTTGTGGGGTAATTACTTGTTCTTGAAGTCCGACGAGACCATTTAACATCTTAAAGGGAGACCCTGGGGCATACTCTGCCTTCAATCCCCGATCGAACATGGGTTTGTTTATCGAGTCGTTGATGAAAATCACGGAGTTTCTCGAACGTTTTCTCCCTACCATTAGATTGGGGTCGTAGGAAGGTGCAGTAACCAAAGCGAGAACTTCTCCTGTCTTGGGTTGCAGAGCAACAATACCTCCGCGTTTACCGCTCATTAGCTGTTCTCCGAGTTGCTGAAGATCTATATCTAGACTGAGTGATAAATCTTTACCCGGTATACTAGGTCTATCCTCAGCACCGTCTTTATAAGAACCGATGATTTTATTCATTCGATCCCTTTGCATTTTTTGAATTCCCTTGCTTCCTCTCAGATATTCCTCATATTGTTTTTCTATACCATAAGTTCCTATGAGCTCTCCTTGCTCGTAATAGTCACTTTTACTCGCGCGCTCTTCATTTACTTCATTTACAAAGCCCAAAACATTGGCCGCTGAAGGTAGCGGATAGGATCTCAAAGCTCTTTTTTGAATATAAAACCCTTTAAAATGGTGCATTTTTTCTTGAAGAATGGCGTAATCGCTTTTTTCCACTTGAGAGACCAAAACAGAGGGAAGTCTAGGGGAGTATCTTCTGGCTTTCTTATAACGAGAAATCAAATAATCTTTATCGATTTTCAACATTTTGCAAAAGGTCAAAGTGTCAAAAGGTTTTACCTCTCTAGGGACCACCATAACATCGTAGGTTTGCTCATTGGCGACTAGAAGTGTTCCATTTCTGTCATAGATATAACCTCTGTCTGGGTAGTCGTAAATTATTTTTACGGTAGAGAAATTGCTGGAGTTAGTGTCTACAATTTGAAGTTGGAATAGCTTTATCAAGAAAACGGTTGATACCAACAGCAAGCTAACCAATAAAAGTAGACCTCTTTTCATTTAAACTCTGGGCTTTGTAAATGTATAAATTCCGACTAAAATTAGTAGAAAAGAAACAGACCCCGAAATTAAACCTTTTAAAATTATAGGAATTAGATAAACAAATGAAAAATAACTTAAACTGTAAAGCACTATACAGTGTACCAAGCAGATTATAGCCATAAAGAGCAATGCTTTGTCAACAGGAATTTGCCTAAGGTTAAAACTAGGGTAGTCCAAATCGTTATTATTCATAACAAACTTTAAGAGAGGCAATCGAATATAGGCAGTAAAGAGCAAGGTCATCGCATTTATTCCTCCCGATCCAGTTGAAAAATCGATCAAAAGACCAAGGCAAAAGCTGCTGATTAAAAGTCCCAATCTGTTCTTTCGCAAAGGGTAGATCAAAACAAAAGCGATATAAGGATAAAATTTCAAGTAAGATCCAATTTCAATCTGGTTGAAAATCGTTACTTGAATAAAGTAAATAAAGATAAACTGAACTATAATTCTAAGGGTTTGATTATTCATCTTCTAGCTTTTCAAGTTCAAGTATTTCCTCTAGATTTTTGTTTTCTACCACATAGACATCTCTGATATTTGCCATATCGTTGAATAGGGTTATGTCGATACGACTAAAGCGATTATTTACATTTTCGATTGCAGAGATTACTCCAATCGGAATACCATCGGGAAAAATAACAGATCTTCCTCCGGTTACCACCGTGTCTCCCTTTGAAATTACAGCTTCACGAGGGATATCCTCGAGTTGAACCGTATTGTAGTCTTCCGAGTTCCAGGAGATCGTTCCAAAATAATTGGAGTTCAAAAGTCTGGCATTGAGTTGTATAGAAGGATTCAATATGGAGAGTACACTTGAGAAATTTTTAGAACTGTGATTTACAATACCGATAACTCCTTTGGCATTAATCACCCCCATATCCGTTTTTATAGAGTCTGTGCTGCCTTTGTCAATAAGAAGGATATTGTTTCTACCCTTAAATTTATTGTCTATAACTTTGGCGGATTCAATTTCAAAAGAAGTTAAATTATTATCAACGCGATATAGCTTTCTTTTGAGTTCTAGATTTTCTTCTATCAGATACTCATTCTCTTTTTCTAGGCTAAAATAATGACTTACACCAAAAACAGATTCTTGAAAAACAGCGTTGAAAGCATTTGATTTATTGATGTATTTACTCCTTTGGTAACTGTGGTAATTTAGGGTAAACAACAGACCGATACACTCCAATACAAGGAACAAGAGGAAGAACCTGTATTTTCTAATCAGAGCTATTATTTTATACATCTAGAAAGGGTCTTATTTCATTAAAACGCTTTTGTACTTGTCTAGCTCTTTAAGTGCGATACCAGTTCCGCGAACAACTGCTCTCAAAGGGTCTTCAGCAATATAAACGGGTAAATCGGTTTTTCGAGAAAGTCTCTTGTCTAATCCGCGAAGCATGGATCCACCACCTGCCAGGTAGATACCTGTATTGTATATATCTGCTGCCAATTCTGGTGGTGTCTGAGATAGGGCTTCCATAACCGAATCTTCAATACGTAAAATCGATTTGTCCAGTGCTTTGGCAATCTCGCGATAAGAAATACCTACTTGTTTTGGTTTCCCACTCAATAGATCTCGACCTTGAACGAGCATATCATCTGGTGGACTTTCCAAATCTTCTGTAGCAGCACCTATTTGAATTTTAATTTTTTCAGCCGTGCGTTCCCCAATATATAAATTGTGCTGAGTTCGCATAAAATACATGATATCAGCTGTAAATAAATCTCCTGCAATCTTTACGGATTTATCGCAAACAATTCCGGATAGGGCGATGACAGCGATCTCTGTCGTTCCACCTCCTATATCAATAATCATGTTCCCTTTCGGTTCCATAATATCAATACCAACTCCAATCGCAGCTGCCATAGGCTCATAAATCAGGTAGACATCTTTTGCATTCATATGCATTGCAGAGTCTCTTACGGCACGCTTCTCTACCTCGGTAATCCCAGAAGGAATACAAATGACCATGCGCAGCGTAGGAGGGAAAAAACGTTTTTTTATACTCGGAATTCGCTTTACGAATTCTTTAATCATTTCTTCAGAAGCTTGAAAATCAGCGATTACACCATCTTTCAATGGTCTAATGGTCTTGATATTCTCGTGAGTTTTACCTTGCATTTTATTCGCTTCTTCACCGAAAGCAATAATCTTTCCATTACTGCGGTCTCTCGCCACAATGGAAGGACTGTCTATTACCACTTTTCCACCATGGATAATAAGGGTATTAGCAGTTCCCAAATCAATTGCAATATCTTCAGTCATGAAGTCAAAAAATCCCATAAAATTCTGTTTAAGCTACTCGTATTTGACGAATATAGTTAAAAAGCTACAATAAGCAATTAATGTTTAAAATGTCTTGTTCCTGTCATAACCATTTTCATACCTGCCTCGTCACAAAAATCAATAGACAATTGATCTTTAATCGATCCACCAGGTTGGATAACTGCAGTAATTCCCTCTTTACTTGCGATTTCAACACAGTCAGGGAAAGGGAAAAAGGCATCGGACGCCATAGCAGCACCTTTCAAGTCAAAACCAAAGTGCTTTGCTTTTGCAATTGCTTGGTTCAAGGCATCTACACGTGATGTTTGTCCAGTTCCACTCGCTAGAAGTTGACCGTCTTTTGCCAAGACTATTGTATTCGACTTTGTGTGCTTACAAATCTTTGAAGCAAATAACAAATCTTCAATTTCCGCTGGGCTTGGTTCTATTTTTGTAGCGTTTTTCAAATCCGATTTTTGATCTGTAATAGCATCTTTCTCTTGAGATAAAAATCCGTTTAAGGCAGTTCTCCAGTGTCTTTTTGGAAGTTCAACCTCTTTTTGAATAAGAATTATTCTGTTTTTCTTTTTTGATAAAAGCTCAAGAGCTTCCTCAGAAAAGGAAGGTGCAATTACCACCTCACAAAACAAGCTGTGAATTTCTTCTGCTGTTGCTAGGTCTATCTCTTTATTGGCGATTAACACTCCACCAAAGGCCGAGGTTGGATCTCCTGCTAATGCATCAGTATAGGCTTGCTTCAACGTTGATCTAGTAGCCAAACCACAAGCATTGTTGTGTTTTAGTATAGCAAAAGTAGGAGCATCTGTCTTAAATTCTTGCATCAATTGAGTAGCGGCATCAACATCCAAAAGATTGTTGTAAGAAAGCTCTTTTCCGTTGAGTTTGTCAAACAATCCATCTAAGTCTCCAACGAAATAACCTTTTTGATGTGGGTTTTCGCCGTAACGCAATTGCTTAATTTCTCCTAAAACGGGACGTTCTTTAGATTCGTCTTCGTTTACGTAGTTGAATATTGCCGTATCGTAATGAGAAGAAACTCCAAAAGCAAGTGCAGCGAATTTTCTGCGCTGGTCTTCCGAAAAGCTTCCTTTTTGTTCTTGGTAAAGATTTAAAAAACTATCGTATTGCTCCATAGAGGAAACACAAATCACTTCTTTAAAGTTTTTTGCTGCTGCGCGAATTAAAGAAATTCCTCCAATATCAATTTTTTCAACAATCTCAGAATGACTTCCTCCTGTGGCAACTGTTTTTTCAAATGGATACAAGTCCACAATAACCAAATCAATTTCTGGAATTTGATAATTTTCCATTTGACTGCGGTCGGATTCCAAAAATCGTCTACCGAGGATTCCTCCAAATACTTTTGGATGAAGCGTTTTAACTCGTCCACCTAGAATAGATGGGTAAGAGGTTAAATCTTCTACTGGTATAACTGGGATATTCATATCTCGAATGAATTTCTCCGTTCCTCCAGTTGAAAATATGCGAACTCCTTGTTCGTTAAGTGCTTCAACAATAGGAGCTAAGCCCTCTTTGTGAAATACAGAAATGAGTGCTGATTTGATTTTGATTGATGTGTCCATGGTAGTTTTTTATTCCCCACAAAACTACATAAACCGCAGGTTTCTTACAACCAATCTTAGGACAAAAAATCTAATTATTTACAAGGTCTAAAACACCGTGAAATTTCGCAACTTCTTCACAGACAAAGTTTAAGATTTCTTCGTCATTTTCGTCGAAAGCATCTAGGGTGTGGGAGTCAATATCGATTTGACCAATATTTTCTCCATCCACAAAAACAGGGATTACAATTTCGGACTTTACCTTCCATCCGCAAGAGATATAATTGCTTTCGGCGCTGACATCAGAAACGATTAACGTCTCGTTGCTAAGGGCTACTTGTCCGCAGATGCCTTTGCCAAATGGAATAATCACATGATCCGTTTCCTCTCCGCTGTAGGGTCCGAGTTTCAATTCATTTTTGGAACCATTTTTAAAATAGAATCCAACCCAATCATAGCGATCGTTGGCTTGATTTAAATAGTCACAAATTGCCTGAAGTTTTTCAGTATTGCTTTTGTTCTCTCGAACGAGTTCTAAAATTTTATCCTTACTTTGCATGGTGTAAACCTCATAAATTAACGCTGTGCAAAATAATAAATTGAAATCTAAATTAGGTCCACTTTGGCCGCTTTTAAGATTTTTTTTAAGCTATGCTCTGTTATTTTTAATTTATTCGCTTTACGAAAAATATTCAGTCACAACAGGAGCTATTTTTGATACGGATCCTGTCACGAAAGTTGTGGCTCGACAGGCAAGTGCTGTCATTCGTTTTTTTGGATATCAATCCCATGTAATCCAGAGTAAATACAGTCTATCTATGGACTTGTATATCGATGAATCCTTTGTCGCAAGAGTTATTGAGGGTTGCAATGCGGTGAGTATTATGATTTTGTTCGTCGCTTTTATGTTCGCTTTTGCTCAAAAATTTAAAACAACTGCCCTCTATACATTATTTGGCTTGTTTGTACTTCATATTGTAAATATTACTCGTATCGCGATTTTGGCCATTGGTATTTACGAAATGCCGGAAAACAGTGCCTTTTTGCACGATATTGTTTTTCCTGCTGTCATTTACGGAGTAACCATGACGCTTTGGTTAGTATGGATAAAACGCTATGCTCCAAAACCCAATCGCAATGAATAAGTATCGCGTTTTTGGAATGATTTTATGCTTTTTGTTATTTGCAATTTACAGGCATTTCGAAGGAGTATTTTACGATCCCATTGTCGGTTTTTTTTCGAGTTCAAGTAACTCCCTAGGGAATTTGACTTATGATTTTTCGCTGTATACCCTTTCCCTTATAAGTCGATACTTAGTTAATGCAGCACTGACTATTTTGGCTGTATATATCTGGTTTAGATCAAAAAAATATACCACATACACTCTAGATACTCTTTTGGTTGTGGGAGTTTTGGTAATACCTTTGTTTTTGTCTCAAGTCTATTTTGATTTTCCTTTTGGCAAAATGTTTGCCTTCTATCTTCGACGGATTATTGTGTATCCCATAGTTCTTCTTTTGCTACTAGCAGTGTTTTATTTTGATTCTCAAAAAAATGCTTAAATTTGTTCCATGAGAACTTTTTTTAAATTCATCTCTACGCTTAGTTTAAGCCTTCTTTTTTTGTTGGCTTCGAATAGCTACGCAATGTATACGCATCATTGTGGTGGAGAGGTAGTTGATAGTTCTTTTATGACAAAATCCGATGGATGTGGGATGGAGATGCACTCGTCAAAGGATTACAAATCAACTGGATTTAATGCCTTGCCTTGTTGTTCAGATATCGTGAGTCAGATGACTTCGGGTATCCAGAGTTTTAGCAAAACCAATGCAGTCGATTTAGATTTTGTGCCGGAATTTTATCCAAGTGATATTCCTGTTTTCATTTCACCAAAAATTTTTGAGAAAAAGGCTGTTGTGCTTCCTTTTTATGACCCACCCAATCGGAATTCTTTTAGGTCGCCTTATCCAGCTTTAATACAGGTTTTTATATTGTGATTGATCAAAATTTAGTTTAAGTCTAGATTTTAATCAATACCTAATATATGTTATCCAAAATTATTTATTTCTTTATTAAGAATAAGTCATTGGCTTTGCTTTTAGTTTTGCTTTTGATTTCTTTGGGCTATGTGTTTAGTCCCTTTCAAACACGAGGTTTGTCGGATTTTAGAGCGCCTGTCTCAGTTGATGCTTTACCGGATTTAGGAGAAAACCAACAAATTGTAATGAGTTCTTGGGCAGGTCACAATCCCCAAGAAGTGGAAGATCAAATCACCTATCCTTTGACTTCTCTTTTTCTAAGCACACCTGGAGTGAAAACGGTCAGAAGTTCTTCCCTATATGGACTTTCGATGATTCAGATAGTTTTTGAAGACGAAAAAGAGTATTACTGGTCGCGATCGAGATTATTGGAGCGATTGAGTTCTCTGGAATCTGGTCTATTGCCACTCGGAGTAAGTCCAAGTCTCGGTCCTGATGCCACAGGTTTAGGTCAGATTTTTTGGTATACTTTGGAAGCTCGTGATAGTTCAGGTCAAAGTCAACCTGCTTGGTCTTTAGACGAATTGCGCAGTATACAAGATTATTATGTCAAACCATTGCTTTCGGCTGTTAAAGGCGTTGCTGAGGTTTCTTCGGTGGGAGGCTTTGTAAAGGAATATAGGGTGGATCTCGACCCTTCAAAGTTGGAGTCTTATGAAATCACTCTTTTGGATGTGCAAAAAGCAATTCAAAGTCATAACAGTGAGTTTTCGGCTCAAACTTTTGAGCTAAATAAGGTGGAGTATTTTATTCGAGGTACTGGGTATTTAGAAAACCTGAATGATATTGGTGAAATTCCTGTTTCCTACAGACAAAATCGCCCTGTTTACTTATCGGATATTGCGAAAATTTATTTGGGACCCGAATCGAGAAATGGAGTTTTAGACCGTGGAGGACGAGAGGCTGTTGGAGGAGTCGTCGTGGCTAGATATGGCGAAAACCCTCAAAAGGTAATCCAAGAGGTTAAGAATAGTTTGTCAAAAATAGAAGGTGGTCTGCCGGTAAAAAACATCTCTGAAATAGGGGAGGTCAAACTATCGATTGAGCCTTTTTACGATCGATCTTTGTTAATCAAAGACACCTTAAAAACCCTCGAGGATGCTCTTAGCTTAGAGTTGTTAATCAGTTTAATTGTGATGCTTTTTATGTTGAGAGGGCTGAGAGTTAGTTTCTTGGTTTCTTCCATGCTTCCTTTGAGTCTTGTATTGGTTTTTGGCTTGATGTATTACTTGGGTATTGAGGCGAATATTGTCGCTCTTTCCGGTATAGCCATAGCAATAGGTAGTATGGTGGATATGGGGGTTATTTTGGTTGAAAACATAGTTAGGAATAAAAAGCTAAGTCCTGAAACGGAAGATTTAGACGAATTGGTTTTTCAATCTAGTATGGAGGTTGCTCCTGCTTTGCTAACCGCAATGCTTACAACTGTTCTTAGTTTTATTCCTGTATTTATACTGCAAGGGGCGGAAGGGAAATTGTTCACTCCCTTAGCTTGGACCAAGAGTTTGTCTTTGGTTTCTGCGTTTGTTATCTCTGTGCTTTTGATACCGAGTTTTGCTGCCGCCTTATTAAAAAGAGAAAACCTGTTTTCCAAAGGCAAGCCATTATTTTCTTATTTCTTGATTGCTTTGGGGCTTGGTGCTTGTTTTTTTGGACAATATTGGACTTTGATTCTAGCCGTTTACGGTCTTATACCGCTTCTGTCACTTTCTGATAAAAAGTCAAGAAACATCACCTTAGGTTTTAGTTTACTCGTTTTGTTTTTGTTTTTAGCAAAGTATTGGATGCCCTTCGGAGTGGAGACCAATAAGTTCTTAAATTTTGCGGTAGTCAGTATATCGATATCGATTTTTTTAGTACTGGTCTTAGCTATTTATACCTATTACGAAAATCTGTTGCGTTTTGCTTTGAAGCATCGTCAAGTGTTTTTGTTGATACCGCTATTTTTAATTGTTGCAGGATATTATTCATTTAGCGAAAAGCAAAGTGTTTTTATGCCCACATTGAACGAGGGAAGTTTTCTTTTGATGCCCTCGAGTCCAGGTCATACCTCCATAGAACAGAACAAGAAGTATTTAGCAGATCTCGATCGTTCTATTTCAGGAATACCCGAAGTACTCGAGGTAGTTGGGAAGTTGGGAAGAGTGGAGTCTGCCTTAGATCCCGCTCCTATATCCATGTTTGAAAATGTGATAAACCTAAAGCCAGAGTACAGTGAGCAAAAGGACGGTTCCTTTCTGAGAAATTGGCGACCCCATATTCATTCAGTAGATGATATTTGGGATGAAATTGTTCGAAAGTCAAAATACCCAGGATTGACAGCTGTCTCAAAATTACAGCCCATAGAAACTAGGTTGTTGATGCTGCAATCTGGAATTAGATCGAGAATGGCAATAAAAGTCAGCGGAACAGATATTCTTGCGATTGAATCTTTTTCAAAGGACTTGGAGTCTTTCCTGAAAAAGCAGTCCGGAGTAAACCGCGAGACTGTCTTTTGGGATCGTACTTTGGGAAAACCTTATTTAAACATCGAGCCCAAATCCGATGTTTTGGCCCGATACGGACTTCCTTTAAATGTTTTTCAGGACAATGTAAATATAGCGGTTAATGGGATTAAGGTTTCGGAAATATATGAGGGCAGAGAGCGATACAATCTAAAATTGGCATATCCCAAAGGCTTGTATTCCAATCTTTCTTCTCTGAGAGATATACCTATACCAATCGATGCAAATCGATACGTTCCCTTATCGGAGTTAGCAGAGATTCAGTTTGAGAAGGGGCCGCAATCTATAAAGAGCGAGGATGGTTTTTTGATAAATCACGTCTTGTTTGACAAAGAACAAAATATTGGAGACCTAGATCTAATAACAGATTTGGAAGAAAAATTAAGATTGGCTATTGCGGATGGAAGTATGGAAACCCCGCCCGGAATTACGTTTGAATTTACAGGGACTTATCTCGATCAGGTAAGAGCTGAGGGTACCTTAAAAATAGTTATACCTATTGTTTTTGTTCTGATTGTTTTGGTTTTGTACAGGCAATTTAAATCCTTACTAACGACTTTCATGATTTTTTCTGCCATACTCACTGCTTTTGGAGGAGGTTTTATTCTCTTGAGTTTCTTTACTGAAGTGCAATTATCGGTAGCTGTCTGGGTTGGTTTTATAGCTCTGTTTGGGATCGCAACCGACGACGGAGTTCTAATTGCTACTTTTTTAAACAAGACGTTTTCAGGTGTCCCTTTGAAATCCAATCAACAAATACAAAAATTGACAATAGAGGCAGGTAAAAAGAGGATTCGAGCTTGTCTTATGACTACGGCTACAACACTTATTGCACTGTTGCCTGTATTGAGTTCATCCGGAAAAGGAAGTGAGATTATGATACCAATGGCCATCCCAATTTTTGGAGGTATGCTAGCTTCTTTGATCAGTTTATTTATAGTTCCTGTTTTCTACGCATGGCGAGCGGAACGCAAACTTAAATATCAAAAATAATGAGAAATCAAATTTTTTATATACTCGTTTTGATAGCTAATTGCAGTTTTAGCCAAAGCTTAGATTCTTTAATTGAAGAAGCTCTGGGCAACAATAAGAGTATCGTTCAAAAAACCTCGAATTACAATCTGAGTTTAGCCAGAGTGGATGAGCAAAACCAGGTAGCAGGAACCAAAATTTCCTTTGGATACTTTGCTACACAACCGCAAACACGAACAGGAGAGCAAAGAGCTAAATTGAGTTTGAGCCAGAGCTTTCCCTGGTTTGGTACTGTTTTGGAGAAAGAGCGATATGGACAGTTGAAGTCAGATGTAGTTTATCAAGACCTTGTTCTTGCCCAGCGCCAAGTCGTTCAATTAGTGTCTCTGTATTATATAGATTTACAATTCAATGCTCTTTTTCGCTCCTTAATTCAAGAACAAGAAGATTTACAGGTCGCACTCAAGGAAAATCTATTGAACGAATTAAGCGTTTCTGAAGGCAAAGCTTCAAGCGTCAATCTGATACGAGTCGAAATGCAAATTCAGGAAATCGAACAGGTTTTGACAAATGTTGAATTGGACCGCGCTAAACTTCAGGACAATATGGCTTTGATTCTGGGTAGAGAGGAACAGGAGCCTATACAAACCGATGCTCTTGAGTTGCGTATAGGAGAGATTGTCGATTTCCGTTCAGAGGATTTGACGGTTCATCCCTCTGTCCAAAAGTTCTCTGCTATGCAGGAGGTTTTGGAGTCTGAAGTCGTTATAAATAAGAAGAAGAATCGACCTAGTTTTAGTCTTGGGCTTGATTATATAGCAGTAGAGGCCTATGATAATCCGGATCTAATAGGAAACGGGCAAGATATTTTTATGCCTATGCTGACCGTGAATATTCCGGTTTTTGGAGCGAATAAAAAATCAACAGCTGCTCGAATTGAGAAGGAGATGCTTTTTGTGAAAAATAGTCAGGATGAGGTTTTGACTGGTCTCAAAATGAAGATGAACAATGTTCTCACCTCAAGGAAACAAGCAGCGAATACAGCAAATATGCTTCACGAAAAACGAATTTTGATGGAACGTATAATAGAACTTGAACTCAGTAATTTGGAGACAAATCAAGGGAGTGTGAATGAGTTGATTAAATATCAGCTCGAGTATTTTGAAATATTGAATAAGGAACATCAGGCATTCAAAGTATTTTATAAGAGTGAATTAGATTTAGGATTTTTAATAGGAATATGATGAAAACGGAAATAGTAAAAATTATAATATGCTTAATCCTTGGTTTTGGACTCGGTTTTTTTGTCCTAAAGTCAACGGATAATAATCCGTCTGTCGCGATGGAAGTGGAAGATTATACCTGTCCTATGCACCCAGAAATTCATCGTTCGGAACCAGGCGCTTGTCCGATTTGTGGAATGGATCTCGCAAAGAGTAATCTTGAAAATGGTTCAGAATCCAATGATATAGTTCTCACAGATAATGAGCAACTTTGGGCAGGTATCGAAACGGAGGTGATCCAGGTAGATGAAGATTCCACACTTTCCAGTTCTTTGAGTGGAACTCTAGTCGAGGATAGCGATAGAGACGACAACTATTCCTTTGAATTTGAAGGTAGATTGGAAGATTTATTTATTGAAAGCACTGGGGAATATGTGGAAAAAAACGAGAGAATTGCGATGGTTTATTCTCCTGAATTGCTTCGAGATCAAAAAGCACTTCTGTTAGCTCTCGAAAGAGACGATAATCAGTTGATGGAAGCTTTGACAAAACGTCTGATGTATTATGGGGTCCCCAAATCCTTCTTGAATCAAATCAAATCCAAAGGAAAAAGTGAGCGTTTGATTCCAATTTACGCTGAGAAATCCGGTTTTGTTTCAGAACTCAATCTCAGTCGTGGAGATTGGTTTAGAAAGGGACAATCTCTTTATAGCTCTAACGATTTAAAGGTTCTGTGGACAGAATTTGAATGGAGTCCCTCGGCTGGTATACTTCCTAAGGAGGGGCAGGAGCTTGAGGTTGAAATAGCTAATGCTAACGGAGCTTCCAAAGATTTTAAGCTGAAAATTGACTTTGTATCAAATCAAATTGATCCGACTTCGGGAACTCAAATTATTCGAGCCTCCTTAGCAAATAAAAATTTAGAGTTTAAGCCAGGTGCATTAATAGATGGTTTTCTCAGGCAAGAAAATTTGGAGAAATCTGGTATTTGGATACCGGAATCTGCCATTCTTTGGACCGGGGAGTATTCTTTGGTTTATTTAAAAAATAAAGAAGGATTTCTCGGAAGGCGAGTTCGAATCGGAAGAATAGAAGGAGGAAGAGTCGAAATTCTGGAAGGACTCCGGCCTCTTGAGGTTATTGTAGTCAAGGGAGCATTTGTCTTGGATGCCAACTCTCAGTTAAAATCGGGGACTTATATGCTCGAGCAAGAAAGTTACGACCTCGATTTGAGTCCAGAACTAAGTTTGTATTTTGAGGTTCAGGAAGCACTGGCTCAAGACGACTTAAAGCGTTTAGAAAAGCTTTTTGAAAATCTCAAATTCGAGAGTAATTTTACCCGGAGTTTTGGGGAGAGTATAAGTATTGAAGATAAACGACTGGTTTTTTATCAGTGGACCGAGGATTTGGTCAGCCGATTGGAAAAGGAGGATTTGTCTTATTCGATTTACTTGTATTCTTGTCCGATGGCGTTTGAAAACACATCAGCTACTTGGTTGAGTCTAAATAAAGTTATAAGAAACCCGTATTTCGGAGAATCTATGTTAAATTGTGGAATATTAAAATCAAAATTTTAAATTATGAAAAATGTTGCGAAAATAAGTCTTGTTGTTTTTTCTTTAGCTGTCCTATATTCTTGTGCAGGAGATAAGAAAACAGATCAAAAAGTGAAGGTTGAAGAGGTTTCCGATTCTAAATCTCAATCAAAATCAGAGGGAGATTCAGCAGAAGATGTTATGAGTCCTGAGTTAAGTTTGTATTTTAAGGTGCAGCAGGCTCTGTCTCAAGATGATGTGGCGGCTTTGAATACGCTTTTTGAAAACCCAGAATTTGAGAGTGATTTTACGAATACTTTTGCCAAAAGTGAGGGGATTGAGGATAAACGTGTCGTTTTTTACGATTGGACCAAGGACTTGACAAGTAGATTAGACAAAGAGGATTTACCTTATACTGTATATCAGTACTCTTGTCCAATGGCCTTTGACTTTACCTCGGCTACTTGGTTGAGTTTAGAGAAAGTTGTGAGAAACCCATATTTTGGAGCTTCCATGCTAGAGTGTGGGTCCCTAAAGTCAGAATTTTAAATGGCGAAGACCCTTCTTTTTTTTTGAAATATTTTCATTAAATTCATGAGCTATTAAAGTCTTAATCAAACCTAAACTCATGAGAATCTTTTTATTTTATTTTGCCCTGGTTTTATTCTGTATTCCAGATACTCAGGCCCAAAAAAAGAAGGCTAACTTTCCCAATCAATCTACTTATGATGCCATGTCTTGGCGATCAATTGGTCCTTTCCGAGGAGGGAGATCTGCCGCTGTAACCGGTGTTGCGAACAAAGCTAATCTGTATTATTTTGGAGCTACCGGTGGTGGTGTTTGGAAAACCAGTGATGCTGGAAATAGTTGGGAGAATATCTCAGATGGATATTTTGGCGGATCCGTTGGTGCAATTGCAGTTAGCGAATCCAATACAAATATAATTTATGTTGGAAATGGAGAAGTCACCGTGAGAGGAAATGTTTCCTCGGGCGACGGTATGTGGAAATCTACCGATGCTGGTAAAACGTGGGCGTCGATTGGTTTGCCAAACTCAAGACATATTTCACGAGTTAGAATTCATCCGACAAACCCAGATATTGTCTATGCTGCTGTCCTTGGAGATCTGTATAAATCTAGTCCGGAACGCGGAGTTTATCGCTCTGAAAATGGAGGAGTAACATGGGATAAAGTCCTTTTTTCAAGTGAAGATGCTGGAGCTGTAGACTTAGTAATGGATCCGAATAATCCCGATGTATTATACGCTTCGACTTGGAATATTCGAAGAACACCTTACAGCTTAGAAAGCGGAGGTAAGGATTCTAAACTTTGGAAGAGTATAGATGGAGGAAAGAACTGGATGGATATTTCTTCTAGACCTGGATTGCCCTCTGGCCTATGGGGTATAAGTGGAGTTACTGTCTCCCCAATCAACTCGGACTATGTTTGGGCTATTATAGAAAATGCGGATGGGGGACTTTTTAAGTCTACAGATGCAGGAGAAACTTGGACACGTGTAAACGACGAGAGAAAATTGAGACAGAGAGCTTGGTATTACTCTAGAATTTATGCGGATAGCCAAGATATAAATAGAATTTATGTCATGAATGTTCGATATCATCAATCTAATGATGGAGGAAGAACTTTCAAAACCTATAACGCTCCTCATGGAGATCACCACGACTTATGGATTGCTCCAGAGGATAATAATAGGATGATTATAGCGGATGACGGTGGTGCTCAAGTTAGTTTTGATGCCGGAGAGAATTGGTCGACATACTACAATCAGCCAACCGCGCAATTTTATAGAGTTACCACAGATAATCATTTCCCGTACAGAATTTATGGAGCCCAGCAGGATAATTCTACAATTCGAATAGCCCACCGAAGTGATGGAGCTTATATTGATGAGAGTTCTTGGGAGTCAACTGCTGGAGGAGAAAGTGCGCATATTGCAGTAGACCCTACAAATAACCAAATTGTTTATGGAGGTTCTTATGGTGGTCTTTTGACTCGAGTGAACCACGATAACGAAAGTATCCGCGCGATTAATGTTTGGCCAGATGACCCTATGGGGCACGGTGCAGAGGATTTTAAATATAGATTTCAGTGGAATTTTCCAATATTCTTCTCGCCACACGATAGTAAAAAGCTTTACACCACCTCTCAACATGTTCATGTGACAAGAGATGAAGGACAATCTTGGGAACTAATATCTCCAGATCTTACGAGAAACGACCCCACTACCTTGGGGCCTTCTGGAGGACCTATAACAAAGGATAATACTGGAGTAGAATACTATGGAACTATTTTCGCAGCTGTCGAATCTCCTTTGGAAGAAGGACTAATTTGGACAGGTTCGGATGACGGTTTGGTTCACGTTTCTAAAAACGGTGGAGATACATGGGAAAATGTCACTCCTAAAAAAATGCCAGAGTGGATGATGATCAATTCTATTGAGGTAGATCCTTTCGACAAAGGGAAGGCGTATATCGCAGGAACCTTATACAAAAAGGGGGATTACCAGCCATATTTATACAAAACAGATGACTACGGTAAGTCTTGGGAGAAAATCACAGATGGTATTCCAAATGAATATTTTACTAGAGTCTTGCGAGCAGACCCCAAGAGAAAAGGACTTTTGTACGCAGGTACAGAAAAAGGGATGTTTATTTCCTTTAATTACGGAGAGACATGGACTTCCTTTCAGTTGAATTTGCCAATTGTTCCTATAACAGATTTGGCCTGGAAGGAAGATAATTTGATTGCCGCTACCCAAGGAAGATCGTTTTGGTTAATCGACGATTTGACCCCCTTACATCAAATCGAAGAAAACTCAATCGATCAAGATTTAATTTTATACGATATAAAGTCTGCTTATCGTATGTCGGGATCTTCACGACCCGTTTCCCGCACAAAGGGGCAAAATTACTCAGGAGGTGTAGGTATCAATTATTATTTGAAAGACTTGAAAGAGACCGATACTATATCTTTAAAATTCAGTGATTCTAAAGGGGAGACGATTCAGGTGTTTTCTAATTTTCCGAATAAAAAATTAGATGAGAGATCCTTGAGTGCAAAGGCAGGTTCAAATCGTTTTACGTGGGATATGATGTATTCGGGAGCGGAGCGATTTGAGGGAATGATCTTGTGGTGGGCCTCTTTGGATGGGCCGATGGCAATTCCTGGAGATTACAAGCTTACCCTAGCGGTTAATGGACAGGAAGAAACTAAAGATTTTGAAATTCTGATAGACCCAAGAAGTGAAAGCTCTCTCGAGGGAATGCAAGAACAATTTGATTTTATCATTGAGGTGAGAGATGAATTGACAAGAGTTCACAAGTCTATCAAGGAAATTAGAACTATTAGAAAGCAAATTAAAGGTCTGAATACCAAACTTCAATCTGATGATAAATACGAGAGTGAAGCAGATTTGGCAGATAGTATTATTGCTACCTTAACTGAAATTGAAGAGACGCTCTATCAAACTAAATCCCGATCTGGTCAAGATCCTTTGAATTATCCAATTCGTTTAAATAATAAATTGGCGCACTTGAATGCTTTGACTGGTATGGGAGATTTTCCTCCGACTGATCAGGCAATCGCGTTAAAGAATGAACTAACAGAATTAATCGAAGCGCAGCTCAGTGATTTTGAAGCTCTCAAAGCGGGAGATATTGCAAACTTGAACAATGCTATCAAGCAAAGCGATATAAACTTTATAGGAGTAGATTAAAATACTAGAAACTAGAATTTAAAAAGAAACCCTCCTCGCTAATGCGAGGAGGGTTTTTATATTTAGAGAGAATTGACTTACATCATTCCTGGCATACCTCCGCCCATTGGTGGCATAGCAGCAGCAGGAGCATCTTCTTTGATTTCTACTAGAGCACAAGCAGTAGTTAATATCATTCCCGCAACAGAAGCTGCATTTTCTAGAGCGACACGAGTCACTTTAGTTGGATCGATAATACCTGCCGATAGCATTTGAACGTATTCTTCGGTTTTTGCATTATATCCGAAATCTCCCGTTCC
Source organism: Flavobacteriaceae bacterium (assembly GCA_042091275.1). Classification (GTDB taxonomy): domain Bacteria; phylum Bacteroidota; class Bacteroidia; order Flavobacteriales; family Flavobacteriaceae; genus JBELHR01. The sequence continues at coordinate 18,581 of JBELHR010000001.1, read as the reverse complement.
TTCTAGAACTTTAGAAACAACTACAGAACCTTCGCCACCTGCATTTTCAACAATTTGTCTCAATGGCTCCTCGATAGCTCTATCGATTATTTTAATTCCAGTTACTTCGTCTAGATTCTCAGTTGTGATTTTAGGTAAAACAGCTTTTGCACGAGTCAAAGCTACCCCTCCACCTGCAACAATTCCTTCTTCTACCGCTGCGCGAGTAGCGTGAAGCGCATCATCAACGCGATCTTTTTTCTCTTTCATTTCCACTTCAGATGCTGCTCCAACATAAAGTACAGCAACTCCACCAGCTAATTTAGCCAAACGTTCTTGAAGTTTTTCTTTGTCGTAATCTGACGTTGTTGTTTCAATTTGTGCTTTAATCTGGTGAACGCGAGCTTTGATATCTTCATTACTTCCAGATCCGTTTACTATTGTAGTGTTGTCTTTGTCTATAGTAACCGTTTCCGCGTTTCCTAACATTTCCAAAGTCGTGTTTTCAAGGCTAAAACCTCTCTCCTCAGAAATTACAGTACCTCCTGTGAGAATTGCGATATCCTCTAACATAGCCTTTCTTCTGTCTCCAAATCCCGGTGCTTTTACAGCAGCGATTTTTAAAGCTCCACGTAATTTGTTCATCACTAGAGTAGCAAGAGCTTCGCCTTCCACGTCTTCAGCGATAATAAGTAGGGGTCTTCCAGACTGAGATACTGGTTCCAGAACAGGAAGTAAATCCTTCAAAGAGGCAATTTTCTTTTCGAATAAAAGAATATAAGGATTCTCCAATTCTGTTATCATTTTCTCTGTATTGGTAACGAAATAAGGAGATAGGTATCCTCTGTCAAATTGCATTCCCTCCACGATGTCAACATAAGTATCACGACCCTTAGCCTCTTCAACCGTAATAACACCTTCTTTACCTACCTTGTCAAAAGCAGACGCGATAAGTTCTCCAATATTAGCGTCGTTATTTGCAGAAATTGCAGCGACTTGCTTGATTTTGTCTGATTTATTACCAACTTCTTGAGATTGATTTTTTAGTTCAGAAACGATAGCGTCTACTGCTTTGTCAATTCCTCTTTTCAAGTCGAGAGGATTCGCTCCAGCAGCGACATTCTTTAACCCTTCTTTTACGATAGATTGCGCCAAAACAGTCGCTGTGGTAGTACCGTCTCCAGCTACATCATTTGTTTTAGATGCTACTTCTTTTACCATCTGAGCACCCATGTTCTCCAATTCGTCTTCTAGCTCTATTTCTTTCGCTACAGAAACTCCATCCTTAGTGATTGTTGGTCCTCCAAAAGATTTAGAAATAACAACATTTCTTCCCTTTGGTCCTAGGGTTACTTTTACTGCATTTGCAAGTGCATCGACTCCTCTTTTGAGTCCATCTCTTGCTTCAATATCAAATTTTATGTCTTTTGCCATTTTCTTCTATTTATATAATTGCTAAAATGTCGCTCTCGTTCATAATTAAAAACTCGTTGCCTTCGTGCTTTAGTTCTGTTCCAGCGTATTTACCGTAAAGAACCGTATCTCCGACTTGAACAGTCATGTCGTGATCTTTGGTTCCTTTACCAACAGCAACAACAACACCTTGTAAAGGTTTTTCTTTTGCAGAATCTGGGATAATTAATCCAGAAGCAGTTTTTGTTTCTGCTGGAGAAGGCTCTATAAGCACTCTATCAGCTAGGGGTTTTAAAGTTGTTTTTGTCATGATTTATAAGTTTAAAAGTATATTTATTAGTAATGTCTCTTATAGGACTAAAATTATGCCACAACTAAATTATGACAAAATGTCAATTTTTAAACAAAAAAAACCGACAGTTTGAGCTGTCGGTCTAATTTATAAGTAAGAAATTACATTATTCTTGTTCTGCAGGCATCGTTGTTTCAACATTGTCTAGATTCAATTGAGAATCTGTACTCCCGCTTCTTGGAATAGCAAAATTAGCTAATAATATAAGTGCAAACATCACAATAGCAAGAGTCCATGTACTCTTGTCTAAAAAGTTATTGGTGTTTTGAACTCCACCGATGTTTTGTCCTCCTCCAAAAGTAGAAGAAAGTCCTCCACCTTTTGGGTTTTGTACCATAATAACTAAGATAAGTAGCACAGCCACAATAAGTATTAAAGCCAAGAATAATTGATATGATGTCATGATTTATTTTTTTGTAATTGTTGTATTTTTGTAATCTGGTCTGCAAAGAAACTACTTTTTTCTGGATTTTTCAAACTTAAAATTCTATAGGCGACCAGAGCATTTTCGTATTTTTTTTGAGCCAAATATACTTTGGCAAGGGTTTCTGTCATCAACCCGTCTATATTGCTCTCATTAAGGGGAGTGATAGAAGGACTCGGAGATGACTTTTCTACCTTAGGCATTTTAGGGTTGCCCTTGAGGAATTTGTCGATTAGAGAACTGCTGGAGTTGGATTCTTGTTCCGTATATACCTCTTTCTTTGAAGAAGAACTTCCTAGTTTCAACCATTCCGAAAAAGAATACTCGTCTCCAGCCTTGAAGGGTATAGGGTCTTCTCCTAATTTATTATCGGAGTTTGTGTTTTCGGAGACTGTAAAACTCTCTGAAGTTATCAAGTCAAAAAGGACGGTTCGGTCAATAGTTTGAGCAGCTGTATATTTTAATTCTTGATTGTAATCAATACTAGAGACAGCTTTTAGTGATTTTAAGTAAAGGGCTTTTGCCGCTTGGAAATAAGGATAGGTTCTCGTTATATCTTTGATATCGTCAAAATCCTGACCGTTTACACGATCAATTCTCTCTAGTTTCGATATAAATTCTGATTTTACCATTTAGCTACAGAAGCGTTAAAAATATCTTGATTTATTCGATTAAAAATTTCTACCCATGCATCCTCTAGAGTCGAACCAATCAGCTGTTCACTTCCTGGATAGTCATAGTAAAAAGAGAAGCGTTGTTCAAAATTATCCTCTTCCACTAAATTGTTGTAATACCTCACGTTAACTCCTATTGTCAATCTGTTTTGAGCTGCTCTTTGATCTGCAGTTGCTGACATCGGAGTTATTCTATAGGTTACAATTTCTCCTTCAAACTGCAAATCTCCTCCAGAAGGGACTAAGTTTAAATTTGTTTGTCTCACAAATAAATCTTGAAGTGCGATGGTGAAATCCTGACTTAGACCAGGTTCTACAAGAGCCGCCGTATTTGGGAAAAAGTCAATTTGAATGGTTTTGGCATCCCCTGTATTTCCTCCTGTAAAGGAATATATTCCACAAGAGCCAAGGCTAACGAATAGTAATAGGTATAAGACTTTTTTAATCATAGTTCAATATTAGTGCTTAAGTCTCTTAATTTCAAAGATTATACTGCTTAATTTTTCGGTAGAGCGTTCTTTCGGAAATCCCTAATTCTTCCGCAGCAAGTTTTCGCTTTCCTTTGTGCTTTTCCAAGGAGGTCTGAATCATTTCAACCTCTTTTTCTTGCAGAGATACGGGTTCGGTTTCCTCTTCTATATCTTCTATATAGTGATAGGATTCCTTTGGGGTACTTATAATACTTTGTGGAACTTGAACTATTGGTGTTGTTTTTTCCACAGTATTCTCGTCAAAAGATTCTGAGTTGTATATTTTTTGAATCAATTTTTGGTCGTCTTGAGTCAATTCTGCACTCGGATTGGTATTTAGAAGATCTAAAGTCAACTTTTTTAAATCGTTTATATCGCTCCTCATATCAAAAAGGATTTTGTACATGATATCCCTTTCGGTAGAAAAGTCACTTGAATCTTTTTCTTTGTCTACCAAAGCGGGTAAGCGACTGGCGCCATTTCGGGGAAGATATTCATTTAATTTAGCGGCATTAATATTGCGTTCTTCCTCTACAACGGAAATTTGTTCTGCAATATTTCGCAACTGTCTTATGTTCCCTGGAAAGGAATAGGAGGCCAGTAGTGCTTGAGCATCCTCATCCAATCTTATAGTCGGCATGCTGTATTTTTTAGCAAAATCCACAGCGAACTTTCTAAAGAGCAGGTTGATATCTTCTTTTCTGGTTCTTAAGGGAGGGAGTTGAATTTCTATAGTTGAAAGACGGTAGTAGAGATCCTCTCTAAATTTATTTTTAGCGATTGCCTCTTCCATATTTACGTTGGTAGCAGCAACTATTCGAACATTTGTTTTTTGAGCTTGAGAAGATCCTACTTTTATGAATTCTCCATTTTCTAAAACTCTTAAAAGTCTAACTTGAGTAGTCAAGGGAAGCTCTCCCACTTCATCCAGGAAAATAGTTCCTCCATCGGCAACTTCAAAATATCCTTTTCTAGCTGTTGTCGCACCGGTAAATGAACCTTTTTCATGACCAAAAAGTTCAGAATCAATAGTACCCTCTGGAATTGCACCGCAATTTACTGCTATATATTTATTGTGCTTTCTATGAGAGTATTGATGGATGATTTTTGGAATACTCTCTTTACCTACACCACTTTCTCCAGTTACAAGAACGGATATGTCGGTAGGGGCAACGCGTTCTGCTTTGGAAATTGCCCTGTTCAAGAGCGGGTCATTTCCAATTATCTCAAAACGTTGTTTAATAGATTGAACTTGTGGTTGCATAGTTAGTTGTTTGATGAGTAACCAGTGGAGTAGCCGATAAGAGTTGCTGAGGTACATTCTTCGTTTTGAACCATTACAAAGTCCCCGATTTTATATTCCTCGCCACGGTCATTTGCCTTAGGGAAAACAACTACAATGTTTTGTGTGTTTCTTCCCATCCAAAATTCGGAGGATTTTTTTGAAGTTCCTTCAATCAGAATTTCTTCCTCTTTGTTACTGTGCTCTTGGAGTCTTTCAAAACTGTGTTGTCTCTGTAAGGTGATTACCTCTTGAAGTCTTTTCTTTTTGACCTCTTCCGGCACATCATCTTCAAATTTCTTAGCAGCTAAGGTTCCAGGTCTTTCGGAATAGGTAAACATAAAACCATAGTCGTATTTGACATAACGCATCAGGTCCATGGTGTCTTGATGATCTTGATCGGTTTCGCCACAAAAGCCAATAATCATGTCTTGGGTGATTGCCATTTCTGGGACAATCTCACGAATCTTATCGATTAATCTAAAATATTGCTCCCTAGTGTGTTGGCGATTCATTTTTTCTAAAATAGCATCGGATCCACTTTGAACAGGTAAATGTAAACTCTTGCAAATATTTCTGTGCTTGGCCATGGTCTTTAAAACCTCTAAGGAAATATCCTGTGGATTTGAGGTAAAGAAACGCACACGGGTTTTGGGATAGCGAATAGCGACTTGATCCAATAGCATGGCAAAATCTACAGCCGTAGCTTGAGCAATTTCAGATGCTTTTGAAAAATCTTTCTTCAAACCACCACCATACCAAAGGTAAGAGTCTACGTTTTGCCCCAAAAGGGTTATCTCTTTATAGTTTTTATCTACCATTTCTCCGATTTCCTTGAGTATGCTCTCTGGATCTCTAGAGCGCTCTCTTCCTCTAGTAAAAGGCACCACACAGAAGGTACACATGTTGTCGCAACCTCTCGTTATGGAGACAAAGGCACTTACACCATTTGAATTTAGTCTAACCGGGGAAACATCCGCATAGGTTTCTTCTTTGGACAAGATAACATTCATAGCATCTCTACCTGCGTTAACTTCCTCCAAAAGATTTGGAATATCTCGATAGGCATCTGGTCCAACAACCAAATCCACTATTTTTTCCTCTTCAAGAAATTTAGACTTTAGCCTTTCAGCCATACATCCGAGAACCCCGACCTTCATGTTTGGGTTTTTTTCCTTTTTTACCTTGTTGTATTTTTGAAGACGCTTGCGAATGGTTAGTTCTGCTTTTTCTCTGATCGAGCAGGTATTGACCAAAACTAAATCTGCGTCATCCAAGATATGGGTAGTATTATATCCTTGCTCGGACAAAATCGAAGCGACAATTTCACTATCGTTCATATTCATCTGACAGCCATAACTCTCGATAAACAGTTTTTTTGTGTTTCCTGCTTTATCTTCGGTCAAAAGAGACTGTCCTTGCTTATTTTTATCTATAATTTTCTCCGCTTGCATATATCCTATTTGGGTGACAAATATACGACCATTTTGGATTATTATGACATTGTGTCATTAAAAAACTGATGAAATTTTACCTTGTAAACACAGGTCTTTTTCGGGTCTAGGGGCTTTGCTAAAAAAAAACTACCTACTTTTGTAGCCTAAAGAAAAGCGCATTTATAGAAGTATGGCAAAGAATCTAGTTATTGTAGAGTCCCCGGCAAAGGCAAAAACTATTGAGAAGTTTTTAGGAAAAGATTTTCAAGTGGAGTCTTGTTTTGGACATATAGCTGACTTACCCTCTGGGGAGTTAGGTGTGGATGTAGATGGTGATTTTGAACCTAAATATTTGGTTTCTACAGACAAAAAAGCTGTTGTAAAAAAACTAAAAAGCTTAGCGGATAAATCGGAAGTAGTTTGGCTAGCAAGTGATGAGGATCGAGAGGGAGAAGCGATTGCTTGGCATTTACAGCAACAACTAGAATTAAATCCAGAGCAAACCAAAAGGATTGTTTTTCATGAAATTACAAAGAAAGCCATCATTCGCGCTATAGATAAACCTAGATCTATAAACTATAATATGGTGGATGCTCAGCAAGCGAGACGTGTTTTGGATCGTATTGTTGGATATGAATTATCTCCTGTTTTGTGGAGAAAGATCAAAGGAGGTCTGTCTGCAGGAAGAGTTCAGTCTGTTGCGGTTCGTCTCATAGTAGAACGAGAAAGAGATATTCAAAATTTCAAAAGCCAAGGCTCATTTAAGGTTACAGCAGAATTCACAAACGAGGAGGGCAGGAAGTTTAAGGCGAATTTGCCTAAACAATTTAGTTCCAAAGCAGAGGCTGAATCGTTTTTAACTACTTGTATTGGTGCGGATTTTAAGGTGGAAACACTGCAGAAAAAACCTGCTACAAAATCTCCTTCAGCTCCATTTACAACTTCTACACTTCAGCAAGAGGCATCTCGAAAATTGGGTTTTCCAGTTGGAAAAACTATGATGGTTGCTCAGCGTTTATACGAGGCCGGTTTTATTACCTATATGAGAACAGATAGTGTAAATCTCTCCGATGATGCAAAGAAAAATGCTGTAGAGGTTATAAGTTCTTCTTTTGGTGAAACTTATAGCCATCCAAGAGACTTTAAAAATAAATCCAAAGGAGCCCAAGAAGCTCACGAAGCTATTCGACCAACAAACCTAAATCTACAAGAAATTTCTGGAGAATTCGATCAAAAGAGATTGTATCAATTGATTTGGAAAAGAACCATAGCATCCCAAATGAGTGATGCAAAATTAGAGCGAACTGTTGCTCGTATCGGAAACTCAGGAAATTCAGAACTTTTGTCCGCTCGAGGAGAAATGATCAAATTTGACGGTTTTCTAAAGGTGTATTTAGAAGGTGTCGACAACGCCGAAGAAGAGCAGGATGGTATGTTGCCAAAGCTTTCAGAAGGTATGCCTGTCTCTCTAAAATCAATGGAGGCTACAGAGCGATTTTCTCAAGCACCATACCGATTTACAGAGGCTTCGTTAGTAAAAAAATTAGAGGAGTTGGGAATTGGTAGACCCTCTACATACGCACCTACCATTTCTACAATCCAAAAACGAACCTACGTTCAAAAAGGTACTCTCGAAGGTAAGCTGAGAGATTATGAAAAGCTTACGATAGAATCGGGACAGGTAAAGTCAGAAACCCTTTCAGAGCGATATGGTTCCGACAAAGGAAAACTCACTCCTACGGATATAGGAATGATTGTAAATGATTTCCTTTTGGATAATTTCCCGAACATAATGGATTATAGCTTTACCTCTCAAGCAGAGGAGGTTATGGATAATATTGCAGAAGGAAATGAGGATTGGAAAAAAGTAACTGCTAATTTTTATAAAACTTTTCACGAGTCCGTTACTACCGTTAGTGAGCAGGCTGAAAGAGAAAGCGGGGAACGCATCTTGGGAGTGGATCCCAAATCTGGAAAACCCGTATTGGTTAGGCTTGGTAAATTTGGTCCAATAGCTCAGATCGGTGGTCGAGACGAGGAAGAAAAACAATTTGCCAGTCTTCAAAAAGACCAAATGCTGAGTACAATTACTTTGGAAGAAGCCTTGGATCTGTTTTTGTTACCGAAAAAATTAGGAGAATACGAAGGAGAAGAGGTTATTGTTTCTAACGGAAGATTTGGACCCTATATTCGTTTTGGTAAAACCTATGTATCCTTGCCAAGAGACGAGAATCCTATGGACGTAGACTCTGCAAGAGCAATAGAGCTTATACAGGAGAAACAAAGAGCAGACGCTCCAATAGCATTTTATGAAGAGCTTCCGGTTCAAAAAGGAGTCGGTCGATTTGGGCCTTATTTAAAATGGAATTCCATATTTATCAACGTCAATAAAAAGTACGATTTTGATAATCTTTCTACCTCTGATATCGAAGAATTGATTGAAGATAAAAAGAGAAAGGAAAGAGAAAAGGTTATCCACAACTGGGAAGAGGAAGGTATTCGTGTTGAAAAGGCGCGTTGGGGACGTTCTAATATTATCAAGGGCAAAACCAAAATCGAACTCCCCAAAACAGTGGATGCAGCAGCTTTAACTTTTGATGAGGTACTAGCCATTATTGAGAAAAATGCCCCTAAAAAGCGTAAAGTTACTCGTAAGACGACGAAAAAAAAGAAGTAAAATTCCGATAAGTCAAATTTTAGTGTAAATTTGAGACAAACAACGATAGTTACCCCTTATCCATGTCTCTAGAATATTTACAACCTTTACGAAAAGACTTGCTTCCTGGGCTCGATACCTTGGATCCAAATTCTATTGGCTTTTCCATGGAGGTTTACGGTTACAATACAGAGGATCTTCCGGAGTTTCAGGAAAAGGATATAGCAATTCTATCTGTAGGTGGTTCTGCCGAAAGTCAAGAGAATTCTTTTTATTCTATACGACGAGAGTTTTACCAATTGTACAAAGGGAATTGGACCAACAATTTATTGGACCTCGGACATCTATTTGAGGGAGAAACCGACAGAGATACCCAATATGCCTTAAGTCAAATTTGCGAGGAGCTTTTAATGAAAAAAGTTATTCCAGTTGTTTTGGGTGCCAAACACAGTTTGACCTATTCTTGCTACAGAGCTTATGATAACCTAGAGCAGACCGTTAATTTGTGTTCTGTTGACTCTAAATTTAACTTTGGGACTTTTTCAGATGAAATCAAAGACGAGTCGTTTTTGAGTAGCATTATTATGGATGAACCCAACAATCTTTTTAATTTCTCAAATATTGGTTACCAAACCTATTTGGTCCCTCAGGCAGAGGTTGATCTTATTGAAGGTTTAGGTTTTGATGCCATTAGATTGGGAGAGGCTAAAAACTTAAAGTCTATTGAACCGATTTGCAGAGATGCGGATCTAGTCAGTATCGATTTGGAGTCCATTAGATGCTCAGAATCTCCTGCTGTTAAAAATGCTGGACCAAACGGATTTTATGGAGATGAGGTTTGTGCTATTTCTAGATATGCTGGAATTAGTGACAAGTTGAGCTTATTTGGAATATTTGGTTTTGATCCAAGCCTAGATACGAGAGGTCAAAGCGCCAAATTAGTTGCTCAAATGATATGGTATTTTGCGGAAGGGGTTAATTTTAGAGCCAATGATTTTCCTTTTGGAGCAAAGACAAATTATTTTAAATATATTGTACCTCACCAAGAGGATGGTATCAATTTTTACAAAAGCGACAAGACAGAAAGATGGTGGATGGAAGTAGAGATCAATTCTGTTAGTAAGCACAGTAGACACTCTCTTGTTCCATGTAGCTATGAGGATTATCTAGAAGCTTGTGATCAACAAATACCGGAGCGTTGGTATAGAGCACAAAAGAAATTGGCATGATTTGTTATTTTAACATGATGTGATGAAAAAAAGTTTAAGTTTATCGAAAAACATATTGAATAGGATGATTAAGAATATATTTAGAGTTGGTTTTTTAACTCTTTTACTCAGTAGTTGTGGCTCAGGAAGTGATCGTGGAGAATTGGTTGCGGATGGACGAGGAACAAATTGGAATGCTGAAAAACCCTATGGTATGGTCTTGATTCCTTCTGGGTCTTTTACTATGGGAAATGCGGGAGAGGATCTAGTAGGTAAAATGAATACCCAATCGAGAACAGTTACCGTTCGCCAGTATTTTATGGATGAAACCGAGGTGACCAATGCCGAATATAAAATGTTCGTCGAATATGTTAGAGATTCGGTATTGAGAACAAAACTTGCACTAGCTGCGGATTTAAAGTCTTATGGATCAGAAGGTGGTGTAGCCACAGATAATAAAAACTTAAGTATTGATTCTTATGGGTTTCAAGCTCCTCAGGACCCTAATTCTCTAACTCCATACCAAGAGTATATGAACGATTATTACGGTGGAACAGGGGATGTGAATTCCGAAACTCAAGGACGTGTATTAGATTGGTCTACAGATTTAGTTTGGGATACTAGTGAATATCCAGATGTAGAGTACGTAGAGGTAATGGATGAGATGTACTTACCAATAGAAGAGACCTACAACGGAAGAAGAGTTTTGGATGTAGAGAAATTTAACTTTGTATTTTCTTCTTTTGATAATGACAAGGCTGCCGAGACTGGACAAAACAGAAAAGATTTTATCAAAAGAGAGGTAGTGAATGTCTATCCAGATACAACGGTTTGGATCAAGGATTTTAACTACTCTTATAACGATCCAATGCATCAAAATTACTTTTGGCATGAGGCTTATTCAGATTATCCGGTAATAGGAGTTACTTGGGATCAAGCTCGTGCATTTTGCAATTGGAGAACAGAAAAGAGAAATGCTTATTTGAGAACTCGAAAAGGAGAGGACTTGGTTCCTGATTTCCGTCTTCCAACAGAAGCAGAATGGGAATACGCTGCTAGAGGTGGCCAAAATTACAGTAAATATCCTTGGGGTGGACCTTACACGACTAGTGAGAAAGGTTGTTTCTTAGCGAACTTCAAACCGGTGAGGGGAGATTATGCGGTAGATGGTGCGCTTTATACCATGGAGGCTAAGTCCTATAATGCAAATGATTTCGGTCTTTATAACATGGCAGGTAATGTTGCAGAATGGACCTATACTGCTTATAACGAGGCGTCTTATGGTCTAGGTTCTACAATGAATCCTAGTGTAGAGGATCTCAATAACCCGAAAAAAGTAATCCGAGGGGGTTCATGGAAGGATATAGCATATTTTATGGAAGTGAGCAGTAGAGATTATGAATATAAAGATACGGCTCGCAGTTATATCGGTTTTAGAACCGTACAAGATTATTTAGGAAAATAAATTTAATTACCCTTTTAATAGTATTAAACTTAAAAACAAGTATCATGGCACAATCAAGACAAGCTAAGCAAGTAAGTAATTTAGTATATGGTCTCGGAGCATCTATTGTGATTCTCGGAGCATTATTCAAACTCCTTCATTGGAATTTGGGACCTATTTCCGGAAATCTTTTGTTGGCAATAGGACTCATAACAGAGGCATTTATCTTTGCTTATGCCGCTTTTGAACCTGTGGATGATGATTATGATTGGTCTAAAGTATATCCGCAATTAGCCGGAGGTACTGCTAATACAGAGGACGTTAGTCCAGACGGTATGTTGTCAAAGAAATTAGACGAAATGCTAAAACAAGCTAGAGTCGATACTGCTTTGATGGAAGGTCTCGGTAATAGTATTCGCAATTTTGAGGGAGCTGCAAAGTCTATAGGACCAGCTACTGAATCTATTGCCTCAACAAATAAGTATAACGAAGAGATGTTAAAAGCTGCTATGCAGATGCAGGAATTGAATGTCATTTATCAAAAGCAAATGGAGAGTGCTGCCAAACAAGCTTCTGCTAATGAGGAAATGGCTCAAAATTCGGTGCAACTAAAATCGCAAATGGAGTCCTTAGCATCCAATCTAACCTCGTTGAATTCGGTTTATGGAGGAATGCTTTCTGCAATGAACAAAAATTAATAAGAACTTAAATTATTAATTATGGCAGGAGGTAAAGTATCCCCAAGACAAAAGATGATCAATTTGATGTATCTCGTTTTTATCGCGATGATTGCATTAAACATGAGTAAAGAAGTTTTATCTGCTTTTGGTTATCAAAACGAAAGACTAGTGGAGTCTAACGAAAGAGCATTGGTAAGCACACAAGTGGTTTTAGAGAATTTGGCTCTAAAGGCGAGTGAGCAACCAGAGAAATATGAGAAGCCCTATCAAATGGCCTCAGCGATTAAAGAAAATTCAGATTCATTCTACCAATTTATCGGTGGTCTCAAAGAGGAACTCTTAAAAGGAATTGATGACCCTACAGATTATGAGTCCATGGATAAGACGGATGCAGGAGATGTACTGTTTTTTGCAGGAGATGGATATACAGAACAGGGGGATCTCTTTATAAAAAATATGGGAGACTATAAGGCTTCTATAATTTCAAATCTCGGAGAATCTGCTCCGGAGCAAATTGTTCAAGATGTTGAAAAGCGTTTCAATACCGAGGACATCAAATTAGCAGAAGGAGGAAGAGAACCTTGGTTAAATAATCGTTACGAAGGGTTTCCGTTAATATCGACAATAACTAATTTATCTGCTATACAAAGCGATATTCTCTCTACGGAGCGAGAGGCGTTTAATTCTATGTTGAGTGATCAACTCGAACTGGATGCAGGTATTAGTGCAGATACGTATGGAGCTATTTTTATGCCGGATAAACCCGCATTTATTCAAGGGGAAAAGATAACTGGAAAGATTGTTTTAGGACGTTATGACGCTTCCTTAAAGCCAGAAAAAGTTGTGGTGAATGGTCAAGTTATGACCGGAAACGAAAGAGGAGCCTCTTTAGTGAATCTGAGCGGTGGAAAATTAGGAGAGAATAAGTTAAGTGGTGAATTCGTATTTCAACAAAAAGGAGAATCGGTTTCTATTCCCATTGACGCCTCTTATTTAGTGGTTGCAAAACCTTCCGGAGCTGTTGTTTCAGCAGATGCTATGAATGTAGTTTATCGCGGAATCAGCAATCCAATAACAATATCTATTCCAGGTGTCGCAAATAATGCGGTAAAAGCTAGTGCTCCTGGTCTGAGGAAAGTAAAAGGAAACACCTATACTTTGACGCCTGGAAAGGGCAGAGAAGTGGTTATTAGCGTTAGCGGAACCATGTCCAATGGAGAACCAGTTAGCGATAAAAGAAAATTCAGAATAAAAGATATTCCTGCTCCGATGGCCTCTGTAAGAAATGAGGTTGGAGTTATTCGAATGCCTAAATCTAGTTTGGCTAAGGCCACGATAAGTGCCCAATTAATAGATTTTGTTTTTGATGTAAATATCGTAACTACTGGATTTAAAATTAAGATACCAGGACAGGCAACTGTTGTAGTAAATGGAAACCGTTTAGATAGTAAAGCGCAAAAAGCACTATCAAAAGCGAGAAGGGGAGATATAATTACTATTTTTGACGTCAAAGCAAAATTAAAGAACAACAGTTCTTATAGACTGAAAAATGTTATGCCTCTAAGTGTAGAATTATCGAACTAATTAAGATGAATAGAAAGAGTATCATTGGATTTGTTTTTGTGTTTGTTTGCGTTTTGACCTCTTATGGTCAGGCGAACATGCTCAATGCAGTCACGGTAGACGAGATAGGACAAAGTGCGGAACAATCGTTGGACGGAGCAATAGATAAACCTCTACCTTACGGTTATGTAAGCGATAGAGATATCTTGTGGTCAACCACAGTTTGGGAGTATATTGATTTAAATCAAAGAATCAATCTTCCGCTATACTATCCGGTGGATACTACTCGCGTAGAGCCTTATAGAAGGAGTCTATATCACACCTTGTTAAAGGCTGTAAAGAGTGGTAAGATAACGGAGGTTTATGACGATTCCTACTTTACAACTAGACTACAAGTAAACGAGATCAGTGAGAAGCTTTTGAGAGTAGACACTTCCAATGCAGGTTACGACGCCCTGAATGCAGGAGACAGTAATCTTTCGGAGTTTGTCGATTCTATCGCAATACAATCCCAAGATATTCAAGGGTTTAGAATTAAAGGTATTTATTATTTTGACAAGCGTCAAGGCGAGTTAAAGTACCGTTTGTTAGGTTTAGCACCCGTAGCACAAGATGTGCAAACTATCGGACGTTCGGATGTTAGCGATAATGAGTTGTTATCCCTCTTTTGGATTTTTTATCCAGATGCGAGACAAGTGTTGCACGAGATGAAAGTATTTAACGAAAAGAGTTCTTCTTATCCAATATCCTTTGACCACCTTTTAATCTCTAGAAGATTTAGCTCTATTATTTACAGACAAGAGAACCTTTATGGAGATCGAGATGTTCGAGACTATATAAAAGGAAATTCCTTATTCCAAGTACTGGAGTCCGAGAAGCTGAAAGAAGCGATTCGAGATCGAGAATTAGATATGTGGAATTATTAGATATCACAAAAAAAACTCCCGTCCTTTCGGGAGTTTTTTAATTTAAATAAGTTAGTATGCACTTCGATTTTGCCGTTGTAGGTTTTGGATTGGCAGGAATGTCAATTACGCACAAGCTCAAAGAATGCGGAAAGACAGTTTTGGTTATAAGCGATGAAAGTCAATTGGCTTCTTCCGTTGCTGGAGGTGTTTGGAACCCCGTTATTCTCAAGCGATTTACTCCTGCTTGGAGAGGAGACTTTCTGTTGAAATACGCCTTAGATTTTTATAAGAAATTGGAAGTAGATTTGAATTGTTCTTTTATGGAATACTTCGAAACCTTGCGAATTATTCACGACGTGGAGGAGGGAAATAATTTTATAGCTGCTTCGGATAGGGTGGGCTTGGAGAATTATTTATCACCGAAAATTTATCCAAATTTAAATCCTGAAATCAAGGCTCCTCACGGTTATGGCAAAGTCGTGGGAACGGGGAAGTTGAATGTACCTGTACTTTTGAAAGCTTATAAAGCTATGCTCATCGATAACAATACTTTTGTTAGCGGAACTATAGATTACGATCAATTGGATGTAGATAAGTTGACTTTTGGTGGTCATAGTTTTGATAATATCGTTTTTTGTGAGGGCTTTGGTATGTCTAAAAATCCATTTTTCAATTATTTGCCCTTGAGACACGCCAAGGGAGAAGTTTTGATTATCAAGTGCGAAGAACTCAATTTGAATGTTTTGTTGAAAGCAGGTGTTTTTGTACTTCCTCTAGGTAATTCTATGTATAAGGTTGGAGCTACTTATGACAACTACGATGTGACGAATACTCCGACAGACAAAGCGAGAAATAGGTTGATTGAGAAATTAGAGCTAATGATTAATTGCAGCTACGAAATTTGCGATCAAATGGCTGGAATTAGGCCAACTGTCGTGGATAGAAGACCTTTGGTTGGTAAACACCCAAAATACAGCAACCTATTTGTTCTAAACGGCTTGGGTACGCGAGGAGTCATGAACGCTCCATTTTCAGCGAATAATCTCGCTAGGTCAATCGTATACGGCGAGGAAATGGATAGAGAAATAGATATTAATCGTTTTTCTTAAGAGCGTTTTTGTCGTAGGAAACAAATAGATTAATCCAAATTATCCTCGAGAGTTGCAATACAAAAGGACTTCCCAAAAGTAAGGAAGCGGTAATGGCAATTAAAATATAAAGAGGACTTAATCCAATTAAATAGCTAATTACAAAAACAGCAACTGCCAAGGCAACAGTCAGTCCATAGCTCACATACATCGCTCCGTAGTAGAAAGAGGGTTCCAAATAATATTTCTGACCGCACTTAGAACAAGTCTTATAAAGTTCGTTGATTTTAAAGAGCTTAAAAGATACTTTGTATTTAAAGAATTTACCTTCGTGACATCTCGGGCAACGTTTGTGTAAAATACTGTAAAGTTTTTGTCCTTTTCGAATCATATTTAATGCTATTTTTGTAGCCTCAAACAAAGATAACAAATAAGTAGACTACTATGTTGAATGTGCACAATGCAAGCGTAACCTTTTCGGGAGAAGATTTATTCTCGGGAATCACATTTAAACTCGACCGAGGAGACCGAGTTGGATTGATCGGTAAAAATGGAGCGGGAAAGTCAACTCTTCTTAAAGTTATATCTAAAGAGCTTCCTTTAGATGGCGGAACTTTGGCTTTTGACAAAGACGCTAGAGTAGGTTTTCTAAAGCAGGATTTAGAATTTATCGGAGGGCGCACGGTATTGGAGGAATCTTACCAGGCTTTTCAAGAGATTATGGTAGTTGAAAAGGAGTTAAATAGAATCAATACAGAATTATCCGAGCGCACGGATTACGAAAGCGAGTATTATTCTAATCTTATTAACGAATTGGACGAGTTTACTACTCGTTACGAGATGCTAGGAGGGTATAATTATCAAGGGACAACAGAGCGCGTTTTACTCGGTTTAGGTTTTACTCGAAAGGATTTTGATAGCCTAACAGAGACTTTTTCTGGAGGATGGAGAATGCGAATTGAACTGGCGAAACTGCTCTTGCAGGACAATGATGTTTTACTTTTAGATGAGCCTACCAACCACTTGGATATCGAATCTATAATATGGTTGGAGAAATTTCTGAGAACCTATGCTGGAGCTATCGTTTTGGTTTCACACGATAAGATGTTTTTGGATAACGTTACCAACAGAACTATTGAAATCAGTTTGGGCAAAATCTACGATTACAATAAACCGTATTCTCAGTTTTTACTCTTAAGAGATGAGATTAGAACTCAACAATTACAAGCTAAGAAAAATCAAGATAGAGAGATAAAGCAAGCAGAGCAGTTGATTGCAAAATTCCGTGCAAAAGCAACTAAAGCTTCCATGGCGCAATCCATGATAAAAAAATTAGATAAAATTGATCGTATTGAGGTAGATCAGGAGGATAACGCTGTTATGAATATCCGTTTTCCTGTATCCATAGATCCTGGAAAGGTAGTGGTAACTTGTGAATCCCTCTCCAAGAATTACGGAGATAAAATGGTTCTCGATCACGTCGATATCATGATTGAGAGAGGGTCACAACTAGCATTTGTCGGACAAAATGGTCAGGGAAAATCAACCTTAGCCAAAATTATTGTTGGAGAGTTAAGCCATCAAGGAAAACTCAGTTTAGGGCACAATGTTCAGATTGGTTATTTCGCACAAAATCAGGCGGAGTATTTAGATGGAGAAAAAACCCTGTTGGATACTATGCTCGATGCAGCTAATGACGGTAATCGAGTCAAAGTGAGAGATATGTTGGGGTCTTTTCTGTTTTCGGGAGACGATGTCGAAAAGAAAGTAAAGGTTTTGTCCGGGGGAGAGAGAAATCGACTCGCTTTGTGTAAAATGCTCTTGGA
The DNA here is from genome assembly GCA_042091275.1 of Flavobacteriaceae bacterium. Taxonomy (GTDB): domain Bacteria; phylum Bacteroidota; class Bacteroidia; order Flavobacteriales; family Flavobacteriaceae; genus JBELHR01. Next base: position 1,178 of record JBELHR010000001.1, on the reverse strand, counting down.
TCCATTCAATGTTTTGGTTTTGGATGAGCCTACTAACCACTTGGATATTGCTTCAAAATCCATCTTAAAAGAGGCTTTAAATAATTTTAAAGGAACTCTGATCGTGGTTTCTCACGATAGAGATTTTCTGCAAGGTTTAACGACTAAGGTAATTGAATTTAAAGATCACAAACTCAAAGAGTATTTAGGCGATATTGACTATTTCTTGGAGGCGCACGAATCGAAAGATATGCGAGCTGTAGAGTTAGGGAAAGAGAAGAAAAAGACCAAATCTGTCGCTGAATCAAAGCCGAAATCGAAATCGTCGAATAAAAAGGTAAAGCAAATCAAGAACAAGATTGCCAAGGTAGAACGACAAATTGCAGATTTAGAAGCAGATTTGGAAGGAGAAGATAAACGTTTAATAGCCAACCCAGAATTGGCCTCAGATTCTACATATTTTGAAGAATACGAGCGAAAACAAGCTACATTAAACGATTTTATGACAGATTGGGAAGTATTGGAAGAAGAATTAGGACAATACGATGACTAAATCGCCTATCAGCGAAAATCAATTTCTAGACTACGGAAACTGGAAGGAAAAACAAGTCGAGGTTTGGGTCAAACGGGAGGATTTATTGGATCCTTTCGTATCTGGAAACAAATTCAGAAAACTTAAATACAATATTCAAGAGGCTAAGCGCTTAGAACACCGTACTATTTTAACTTTTGGGGGCGCGTTTTCTAATCATATAGCTGCTACATCCGCTGCGGCCTATAATGCAGGTTTGGAGAGTATCGGAATTATTCGCGGTGAGGAATTAGCTTTAAAGTCAGAAGCAGAGTTACGTTCCAATCCTACTCTTGATTTTGCGATGGATAAAGGAATGAAACTCTATTTTATAAGTAGAGAGGATTACAAAATTAAAACCCTGAAAACTGTTTCCGGATTACCCGAGAGGTATTACACCATTCCGGAGGGGGGGACGAATCTTTTAGCCGTAAAAGGTTGTAGGGAGATTCTCCAGCCTGAAGATACTAGATTCGATTTTGTCGGGGTAGCAATTGGCACTGGTGGTACTATTTCTGGGATTATTGACTCCGCATTCGATTCCCAGCGTATCTTGGGCTTTCCTGCGCTAAAGGATTTTTCTTTTTTGAAAGAAGAAATAGGTAGATTTACAGATTCGACATCTTGG
>JBELHR010000048.1:0-8994 GCA_042091275.1 Flavobacteriaceae bacterium | reverse complement strand
TTTTGACATCAAAATTGTTTTTAGATTTCTGCGACTTTTTAGAAGTTTAGATATCTTTGTCTAAAAAAATTTATGTCGATTATCTCTGGCTTTTCAAAACTGGATAAAACAGGAAAAATTAATTGGATTTCCGATACCTTTTTTGGTTCAAAACCGGAAGTTGTAAAAACTTTAAAACAATATTGGAATGAGGATTTAGCACTTCAAAATCTTCACGATGACTTTATAGAAAATGCAATTTCGAATTATTATTTACCCTTAGGAGTTGCGCCAAACTTTAAGATAAACAATAAAGTATATGCAGTTCCTATGGTTACCGAAGAGAGTTCTGTAGTTGCAGCTGCTTCCTTGGTCGCCAAATTATGGCAAGATCTAGGTGGTTTTAAAACAGAGGTAATTGGAACCGAAAAAATCGGACAGATTCATTTAAATTATAAAGGGAAGTTTGAGGACTTAAAACAGCATTTTGATGGGGTTTACGATCAATTTTTTGAAGCTACAGAGAGTTTGACTCAAAATATGCGCAAAAGAGGAGGGGGTATTGATACGATTTCCTTGGTCGACAAAACTGCAGATCTAGAGGACTATTATCAAATTCATGTGACATTTGATACCAAAGACTCTATGGGGGCAAACTTTATTAACTCTTGTTTGGAGGCGATGGCAAAAGTGATAGAGTCGGATGAGGTTGAGGTAATCATGAGTATCCTGTCCAATTATCTTCCCAATTGTACAGTAAAGGCAGAGTTGTCTTGTCAGATAAAAGATCTCCCAGTCGATAATCCGGAACTCTTTGCACGAAAATTTCACGAAGCAGTACGAATTGCAGAAATTGAACCATTTCGAGCAGTTACTCATAATAAAGGGATTATGAACGGTGTGGATTCTGTAGTAGTGGCCACAGGCAATGACTTTAGAGCTATTGAAGCCGGAGCCCATGCATATGCAGCTCGAAACGGCAAATACTCTAGTCTCTCTACTTGTAGTCTAGAAAATGGATATTTCACTTTTAGTTTGACTTTGCCACTTGCTCTTGGGACTGTGGGAGGTTTGACTGCTTTGCATCCAATGGCTCAGTTTTCTATGGATCTTTTAGGTCGTCCAAACGCAGAAGAGCTTATGCAAATAGTAGCAGCAGTTGGATTAGCTCAAAATTTTGCTGCCCTTCGAGCTTTAGTAACGAGTGGGATACAAAAAGGACATATGAAAATGCATTTGAGTAATATCTTAAATCAAGAGGGTATTGTCGGCGAAAAACGCAAAGAGGTAGAAGCCTATTTTCAAAATAGAACCATTAGTCACAAGGCAGTTTTGTCTTATCTTAACTTGGATATATGAAGCGCTACTACGGACACGGAAAGCTTTTGTTAAGTGGAGAATATGTAGTTCTTGACGGAGCGGATTCCTTGGCTCTTCCAACCAAAAAGGGACAATCTTTGGAATGTACGAGACTTCAAGAAAATGAATTGATTTGGAGAAGTTTTGACGAAAATTATAAAAGTTGGTTGGAGGTAGTTTTTACCTTGCCTGAATTGCGCTTGGTTTCTTCGACCTATAACACCGATAAGGAAACTGAAGATAATGATTACGCCGAGAGGCTGCAGGATATTTTGTTTAAGATTAAAGACTTAAACCCATTGCTATTCTCTGACGAGGGAGGTTTCCTGATGGAGACTTATCTAGAATTCGATAGAGAATGGGGTTTGGGATCTTCTTCAACGCTGATTCATTGTTTGAGTTCTTGGGCTCAAATTGACCCCTATGATTTGTTGCAAAACACCTTTGGAGGAAGTGGTTATGATTTGGCATGTGCTGCGGCAGACTCTGCAATTATCTACAAGAAAACCAATTCTAGATCTACGGTTGAAGCAGTCGACTTTAATCCTCCTTTTAAGGATAATTTATTCTTTGTATACCTCAATCAAAAAATGAATTCTCGGGAGGGCATTAAACACTACAGAGAACAGAATAAAGAAAATATATCCAAAAGGAAAAATCGAGTTTCTCAGATTTCGAGACAATTGATTCTCTGTCAAAAAATAGAAGAGTTTGAGCAGTTAATGTCCGAACACGAAGAAATTTTATCTGAGCTTTTGAATTTGAAAACAGCCAAAGAAACCTACTTTTCAGATTATCCAAAGATGGTAAAAAGTCTCGGAGCTTGGGGAGGTGATTTTGTTATGGTGTCCGGGAATTTAAACGATATGGAATATTTCAAAAGCAAAGGCTATGAAGTTATCTTGCCATATGAAGAAATGATTTTATGAAAGATGTAGTAATTGTTGGGGGAGGAGCGGCTGGTTTTTTTAGTGCCATTCGAATCAAAGAAGAGTGTCCGGATCTGTCTGTAGTAATTTTGGAGAAGTCCGCTGATGTTCTTCAAAAAGTTAAAATTTCAGGAGGAGGTCGATGCAATGTGACCCACGCCTGTTTTATACCTAAAGATTTAGCAAAGAATTATCCTCGCGGAAATAGAGAGTTACTCGGACCCTTTCACAAATTTATGACAGGTGACATTATGGAGTGGTTCGAAGAAAGAGGAGTGCCTTTAAAAATTGAAAAAGACAATCGTGTCTTTCCACAATCTAATTCCTCTCAGAGTATCATCGATTGTTTTATGTCTCTATGTGAAAAATATGACATCCAAGTATTGAAGAGTACTGCGGTAAAAAACTTTAGGCAGTCCGAAGGAGACCTTTGGGATATAGAAACAAGTAAAGGAGATTATCAGACTAAACATTTAGTGCTTTGTCCAGGAAGTAGTAAGCCCATGTGGAGACTCTTGGGATCTATGGGGCACAAGATTATTGACCCAGTACCCTCCTTATTTACGTTTAACATTAAAGATGAGATTTTAGAGGATATTCCAGGTATATCTGTACCAAATGCTAGAGTCAAGATAAATTCTTCTAAGTTTCAGACTTCAGGCCCGTTGCTAATTACCCATTGGGGTTTGAGTGGTCCCGCAGTATTGAAATTATCTGCAATTGCAGCGATTTACTTAAAAGGTTTGAATTATCAGTTTGCTATTTCGGTCAATTGGCTGGGAAAAGATAGAGATGAGGTAGAAGAAATGATGCAAGAGGCTCAAATCAAACACAAGGGTAGTACAGTAGTTAACAAATCTGTAGACCCGATTATCTCCAAACGTTTATGGGATAAAATACTGACCAAATCACGAGTTTCGAAAAATAAGAATTGGGGTGATTTGTCCAAAAAAGATTGGAATCAAATTTTGGATGTACTCGTAAACACACAATTAAAAGTCGATAAGAAATCCACATTCAAAGAGGAATTTGTTACCGCCGGAGGAGTATCTCTCAAGGACTTAGATTTTAGAAGTTTTGAGAGTAAACACTATAAAAATCTATACCTCGCCGGGGAATTTATTGATGTAGACGCTGTAACAGGCGGTTTTAATTTCCAGAATGCTTGGACCGGGGGGTATATGATAGGGCGAACCATTTCCCTCAAAGTCTAAGCCTTTTGGCCGCGATGAGGTTTCAATGCATCTCTGAACGGAATCATATTTTGTCTGGTGACAACGATATAGGCAATGGAATGAGATTCTCCCAACTCTTGAATATCACATTTTTCAAAAGGTAAGGATTCCAAGGCCGCAAATTCTTTTAAATGTATACAATGGTGTTTTGCTGTTTCTAAGGCATCTGCTCCGTAAAAATCCCAAATAAGTTTAAGTTTCTCTGTCATTAATAAAGATTAAGAGGTCTCCCTCAGTGAAATGAACCTCAATTTCAGATTCAATAGCAAAATTACGGGTTCCTATTCGTTTGCCAAAATTCAAATCCTCTTTTTGAAGCGGAAACTCTAAACCAGTTGTAGACACTTGCTCCGCATTGGGCAAGGGGAGAAGCGATATTGTTTTACCCTTAACCTCAAGGATACGGTTTTGTTCTGATTTTTTCAAAAAGTAATAAGTCCCATATTTATCAAAAAAAGTAAGTTTTATTTTGGATTTCCAAGCCAAGGCAGCGGACAGGTTGCCTAGAAAATGATCTTGTTCTCCTCCCGAGGCTCCGTAAACATGAACCTCACAAAAGCCTTTCTCTTCAATAAATGCTAGAGCTTTTTCAAAGTCTGTGAAATTTTGATCTGGAGTTCTGACAAAATTCACATTTAGATTTTTTGCCAATTCATTATCAATGGAATCGAAGTCCCCCAAAACAAAATCGGGGATTACTCCCAGTTGAATGGCTTTTTGAATCGCACCATCCGTGGCTACAAATATGTCATAATCTTGCGGATTAGTGATTTTTTCAGGGGCATTCCCATTGAGCAAAAGAAGGGCTATTTTATTTGGCATAGAACAAAAATAATTAAATTATATTTGCGGTAAAACAAATCAATTGGACAGTAATAAGTTTAGGTCAGCATACCTCAATCGCGATATAAAGAATAAAGTTTACACTTGGAAATCCCCATCGAACATTGCTTTGGTGAAATATTGGGGGAAAACAGATCCTCAAATTCCCAAAAATGCTTCTATCAGTTTTACTTTGGATACCTGTCACAGCAAAACGGAAATGGAAGTTAGTCAGAGATCCGATTTTTCTGAGGACTTCAGTTTTGAAATTTGGTTTGAAGGTGTTTTAGAGGATTCTTTTCGTCCAAAAATTTCGAGTTTTTTCAAACGTATAGAAACCTACTTACCTTTCTTAAGAGATTTTCACTTTGTTTTTAAATCTGAAAATTCATTTCCTCACTCGAGTGGTATTGCCTCCTCTGCTAGTGGAATGAGTGCAATTGCTTCTTGTTTGATGAGTTTGGAAGAAGATCTTTTTCCCGAAACTTCAAAAGATTCTATTCTGGAGAAAACAAGTTTTTTATCTCGGTTAGGATCTGGTTCAGCATGTAGAAGTCTGGAAGGACCACTAGTTGTTTGGGGGGAACACCCAGAGATCAAAGGGAGTTCTGATTTATACGGTACAGCATATCCGTATAAGGTACATTCTGTTTTTGAGAATTATCAAGACACTATTTTGTTAGTAGACAAAGGGGAGAAGAAAGTCAGCTCTACCTTGGGACATAAACTTATGGATGGTCATCCTTTTGCCGATTCTCGTTTTGAGCAAGCAAAAGAAAACTTAACTGCTTTATCCCTTGTTTTACAAAACGGAGATTTGGATCAATTTATGGAAATTGTAGAGTCCGAAGCGCTGACATTACACGCGATGATGATGTGTTCCAAGCCATACTTTATTTTGATGAAGGCTAATACTTTGAGAATTATAGAAAAGGTTTGGGAGTATCGAGAGAATTCTGGAAAGCATTTGTGTTTTACCTTGGATGCTGGCGCAAATGTGCATCTTTTATATCCAGAATCTGAAAAAGAAGAGATTTTGGCTTTCATTGAACGAGAATTGCTTGAATTTTGCGAAAATAATCAGTATCTTAAGGATAATTGTGGTAGAGGTGCTTTTCGTCTCTAACGGTCTTTGTACTGGGTAATATCCTTTATTGTTTTCTTAAAAGTTCAAAATGCATAAATCTTGAGGTTATTTTACTTTTTAATTTTTCTGTTTTCTTATTCCGCTCTGAGCGCACAAAATGATACGATATGGTTTGATCAAAACTGGTTGATCACTTCCAAAGACAAGGCTGACTTTTACAGGCCGCAACCGATTCAAGTCGAAAATGGTTTTCTGTTTCAAGACTTTTATACTTCTGGTTCCTTACAGATGAGAGGTACTTCTATGTCCAGTAAAGACGAAGTTTATCACGGAGAGATAATTTGGTATTTTGAAAATGGAAATGTCTTTCAAATTGTCAATTATAAAAATGGAGTTTTGCACGGCGATAGAACGGTGTACTTCGAGTCAGGGGGGATACGCAACGAGAGGAAGTATCAGGATGGATCTCTCGACGGCTCTTGGACGGCATTTTTTGAGAATGGTAACTTGGAACAATCTGGTTATTACTTCCAGGACGAGAAACACGGAATTTGGACCTATTACGATAGCGAAGGAATTGTTTTGGAAAAAGGAGAATACGAAAATGGTTTTCGTTCCGGAATTTGGGAAAACTCTCGTCAGGAAAAAGAAAATATAGTAGACAAAAAATAAACACTATATTTGTCGAGAAACTTATTAAGTGACTATGAGAAAAGGACCATTGTTTTATGCCAAAATTCTTTTGTTTGGTGAATATGGCATTATCAAAGATTCTAAAGGATTAGCAATCCCGTTTAATTCCTATCAAGGGGCTCTAAAAATGTCCTCCTTAGATTCTAAGGAAGCTCAAAACTCCAATGAGAGTCTTAGAAAGTACGCTGATTATTTAGGGGGTTTAGATTCGACTATTGTTCAATTTGATTTGGATAAACTAAATGAGGATTTAGATAATGGTTTGTATTTTGATTCTAGTATTCCACAGGGTTATGGAGTTGGTAGCTCAGGTGCTTTAGTCGCCTCTATTTACGACTTCTATTCAAAGGATAAGATTACTGTTTTAGAAAACTTAACCAAAGAGAAATTAATTCTCTTAAAGAGTGTTTTCTCTTTAATGGAATCTTATTTTCACGGGAAAAGTTCTGGATTGGATCCACTAAATTCTTATCTCAGTCTGCCGATATTAATCAATTCAAAAGAGAATATTGAGCCGGCAGGTATTCCTTCTCAGACCGAAGGTAAGGGTGCTGTTTTTCTTCTAGATTCAGAAATGATAGGAGAGACAGAACCAATGGTAAACCTGTTCATGAATAAAATGAAACAGGAAGGTTTTAGAAAAATGCTCAGTCAAGAGTTTTCCAAACATACCGATGCTTGTATTGAAGATTTCCTAACGGGAGACTTCAAGACTATGTTTAAAAATGTAAAATTATTGTCAAGAGTTGTTTTGGATAACTTTAAACCTATGATTCCAGCAAGGTTTCACGAGGTTTGGAAAAAAGGACTCGAGTCAAATGACTACTACTTAAAGCTTTGTGGTTCAGGTGGTGGAGGTTATATTCTAGGTTTTACGGAGGATTTTCAAAAAGCAAAATCTATTTTAAAGCCCTACAAATTGGAATTGGTTTACCGCTTCTAAATGCAACAGCTGACTAAAATCAGTACTTCCAAAAGTAATTTGAGAATTAAATTAGTAGCACTGTTCTCTAATTTGAGAATCCAAAATGTGTTGCTATTGGTCTTAGCTCAGATTCTCGCTTCTAAATATATTTTTGCCCAAGATCAAAGTTGGTCTGCGATTTTTAGCGATTTCAATTTAATAGGAATCATATTTTCAACGGTTTGTGCGGTTTCTGCGGGTTACTTGATAAATAACTTTTATGATTTTGAAGCGGACTTAATCAATCGACCGGTCAAAACCTCTCTTGAAAACAGTATTGCACAACGCAAGAAACTGGCTTTATACTTTTTGTTAAATCTGCTCGCGTTTTTGGTTTCTTTGAATATTTCTTGGAGAGCTGGGCTTTTTTTTGCGAGTTATATTTTTGTGATTTGGTTGTATTCCCACAAGCTTAAATCCTTTCCTATTATAGGTATTCTCAGTGCTGCTTTGTTGCAGTTGCTTCCATTTTTTGTGATTTTTGTCTATTACAGGAATTTTTCCAAAATCATATTTGTTCACGCTACCTTTTTATTTTTATTGATCCTCTTGAAGGAACTGATAAAGAGTTTAGAGAATTTGGATGGAGATGAAGTTTCTAATCGCTATAGTTTTGCCGTGATTTATGGTATTGAAATTAGCAAGCGCTTGTTTACTTTTTTGACCGTACTGATGCTAATCCCGCTTTTTTATCTGTTAAATTATCAAGACATCGGGTATATGAAACTGTTTTTTGGTTTGGCATATGGATCCCTGCTAGTTGGCAATGTTATATTATACCGTTACAGAGATAAACGAAGTATTCTTTCCCTACATTTCTTGTTGCGACTCCTCTTGGTCATGGGGGTGCTGAGTATTGTTTTACTCAAATAACTTATTTTTCCTTTTAGTCTAAAAAAAGGATGTACTTTTGCAAAATATAATTAAACCTTCATGGAACAAAATAAAAAATCGTCGAGAGGACGACAAAGCAGTCAAAATCAAAAGTCTAAAACTGGAGATTTTAAAGATCGTCGCAAAACAGCGGGGTCTAAACCTTTTAAAAAGACAGTAAAGGTTGATGCTAAAAAAACAGACAGTGAAAAGTCAGGAATACGATTGAACAAATATATCTCTAATGCAGGTATTTGTTCTCGTCGTGAGGCCGATGTGTTTATCGGTTCTGGTTCTGCCAAAGTAAATGGAAAAGTAGTAACAGAAATGGGGTATCGCGTCCAAGAGACCGATGAGGTTCGTTTTGATGGTACTCTTATCAGTCCAGAAACTAAGCGATATGTTCTTTTAAACAAGCCCAAAAACTATATAACGACTATGGAAGATGAGCGCGGTCGCAAAACGGTTATGGATTTGGTAGAAAAGGCATCCAAAGAACGAATTTATCCAGTAGGAAGATTGGATAGAAATACCACTGGTTTGCTTCTTTTTACAAACGATGGAGAATTGGCGAAAAAACTTACACATCCAAAGCATAACGTCAGAAAGCTGTACCATGCCAGTTTGGATAGAAAGTTAGATCTAAAGGACCTTCAAGCTATTGGGGATCCTGGATTTCAAGTAGAAGGTAGACGTGTCTTTGTAGATGCTATCTCCTATGTCGAAGGAGCGACTAAAAAAGAAATCGGTATCGAGATTCACTCTGGAAGAAACCGAATTGTCCGTAAGATATTCGAAAGTCTCGGTTATAACGTAGTGAAATTAGATCGCGTAATTTTTGCAGGTATGACAAAAAAGAATCTTCCAAGAGGCTTTTTCCGTCACCTTACCCAGCAAGAGGTGAATACGCTGAAGATGATATAAGTATCCCTAGGTACTAAAACAAAAAAAACCTATCCAAAACGGATAGGTTTTTTTGTGGTACCTCCAGGAATCGAACCAGGGACACACGGATTTTCAGTCCGTTGCTCTACCAACTGAGCTAAGGTACCT
>JBELHR010000015.1:3487-51622 GCA_042091275.1 Flavobacteriaceae bacterium | reverse complement strand
AACTCTGGAGGAACTGGACTAAAAACATAGGAAAAAGAACTAATCATAAGGTCGATATCGCCGTCTTTATCAATATCTCCTTTATCCATTAGGAACCACCTACCTAAATTCACCTCCTCGATAATTTGTTCCTTAAAGTTAAAACCACCTTGGTTTTCTAGGTAGATAAATGCCATCTCTGGAAGATTGTCATAATCTGGAAAGGTAGATATCAAAGCAATATCGATATCCTCGTCCTCATCAAAGTCCGCTGCCGATATTCTTGTAGCTCCATTTAATTGATAGAAAAAAGCTTCCTCAAAATTACCTTGCCCATCATTAAGAGATATCCTCATACCGTGATAGGGCTTTTGAATATAGGTTCTATCTGCATTATCTCCGTGAACGGTTAACAAATCTAAATCTCCATCACCATCAAAATCTAACATCTCAAACCAACTCGTCCCGTAAATGGGCGGAAATCGCAACAAATACTCCGGTCTGAAACTTCCATCTTCGTCTTGAATTAATCCCAAAATTGCTTCGTCTCCTTGAGCAACTAGGCAGACTAGATCCATCAAACCATCTCCGTTCAAATCATAAGGTTCAATTTGAGTAGCTCCTGGCTTTGGCCAAAGCATCTTTTTTGAACCATCCGAATCTATAATACTTATACTTCCTGTTAGGTGACCGAATTCTGCAACGACATATTCATTTTGACCATCTCCGTTTAAATCTACAGTCAAACTATTCACTGGTCTGTGTAAACTTTCGTGAACAGCACGTCGGTCTCCGTTTTGATCTAACTCCCATAGTTTACCGAGGACTTGCTCCGACGGATCTAGTTTTCCGATTTCTGTATAAACCTCTTTACCATCTTGCAGTTGCTCATACCAAACCACCGGTTTGTCAAATCTGCGATATTCAGACACCGCTTTTTCTTGGTGATTATATTGATAAAAACCTCCGGACAAATCCGCAAAATAAAGACCATCCTCTTTGAGGGATAAATAGGAGATATAGGTTCCTGGATAATCATCCAAGCTAACTTTTTGGACCTCAAAGTTTTCTATTGGATGAAAGTCATGCGATTCTCGTGGAGTTGGGGCTAGCGAATCGGGAGCCATTTCCAAAATATAAGCTCTTAACTGCGCCCATTCTTCTGGTGTAACGATTTGAACACTTCCATAAACTCCGGATTCAATAACCGCTTTTCGCTCTTCGTAATCCATACCCTCTAAAGGAGAATATCCCGGTTCGAGAATACCCATTTTAGCAGCTACTTCCGGTAATAATTTTTCATCCCATAGACGTTTTGGTAAAACATCAATACTCGGGATAATATGACACGCAGCGCATTTTTGGTCATATAAAGCCTTGTTTTGTGCCATTTTATCCTCTTTCGCACAAGAGAAAATTAGGGAAGAGAGGAATAAAACTAAAAAGAATTTTTTCATAAATCTTTAAAATATATTTTAGGGTTTTCTGATATTTTCAACCAATAATTGAATTTCTTTTGACGGGGCAGGACTAAACTTTTGAACAATTAGAGAAACGCCTAAATTAACAAACATCGCCACCGTACCAAAACCTTCGGGCGAAATACCGAACCACCAATCCTTTTGAGACCCACCTGAGAACCATCCAAATTTGAATTTCAGCATATAGAATAGCATAAGGGAAACACCCACAATCATTCCACTAATAGCGCCTTCTTTGTTCATTTTTTTATAAAATACTCCCAATAGGATTGCAGGAAAAAAAGAAGCCGCCGCAAGACCAAATGCCAAAGCGACAGTCGCAGCTACAAATCCCGGAGGGTTTATTCCGAAATACCCTGCTAGACATACCGCGCCGGTTGCAGCCAATCGCGCCGCGATCAATTCTCCTTTTTCCGAAATATCGGGTTTTATCATTTTTTTCAATAGATCATGAGACACGGCAGAAGATATTACCAAGAGCAGACCTGCTGCTGTGGAAAGAGCGGCGGCCAAGGCTCCTGCTGCGAGCAAAGCTATTACCCAATTTGGTAACTGAGCAATTTCTGGATTTGCCAAAACCATAATATCTGCATCTACATCGAGCTCATTAGACGTTGTCGACCCTGTGTATTGAATGATTCCGTCCTCGTTTTTGTCAGAAAAAGACAGTAGCCCTGTCGCCTCCCATTTACTAAACCATTCCGGCATTTGATCGTATTGCTTTTCGCTAACCGTTTCTATTAAATTGATTCTAGAAAAAACAGCAATTGCCGGTGCTGTAGTATATAAAACTGCTATAAACAAAAGCGCCCATCCAGCGGATTTTCTTGCATCACTCACTTTTTTAACGGTAAAAAAACGCACTATTACATGGGGCAATCCTGCAGTCCCTGCCATCAAAGCCATAGTGATACAAAAAACATCAAAGGTGGTTTTGTTACCTGAGGTATATTCGTGAAAACCCAATTCTCTATGCAGTCCGTCGAGCTTATCCAAAAGATAAATCCCATCTCCCCCTGCGGATCCAAAACCCAATTGAGGAATAATTTGATCTGTGGCTAGAATAGAAATAAATATGGCAGGAACCATAAAAGCAAATATTAGAACGCAATATTGCGCTACCTGAGTATAGGTAATTCCCTTCATTCCTCCCAATACCGCATAAAAAAGAACAATGGCCATTCCAATAATTACTCCAGTCGTGATATCTACTTCTAAATAGCGGGAAAAAACCACTCCGACTCCTCTCATTTGACCAGCTATATAGGTAAAGGAAACAATCAAAGCACAAAAAACAGCCACCCCTCTAGCTGTATTGGAATAATAGCGATCCCCTATAAAGTCCGGTACCGTGAATTTTCCGAATTTACGCAAATAAGGAGCTAAGAGTAAAGCCAGCAACACATAGCCTCCCGTCCAACCCATAAGGTAGACCGAACCATCGTAGCCCTGAAAAGAAATAATTCCAGCCATGGAGATAAAAGACGCTGCCGACATCCAATCCGCTGCAGTTGCCATTCCATTTGCTATGGGATGCACTCCTGACCCAGCTACGTAAAACTCACTAGTGGAACGCGCTCTGGACCAAATCGCAATTCCGATATAAATACTAAAACTAAGGCCTACTGCTATCCAAATCCAATATTGTAAATCCATATTAATGTTCAGAATTATATTTGTTATCCAAACGATTCATCAAAACGATATAAATAAAAATTAAACAAACAAAACCGATAATAGACCCTTGTTGTGCAAACCAAAAACCGAGTTTAAATCCTCCCAAAGAAATCTGATTGAGCTCATCCACCCAGATGATACCAAAACCAAAAGAAATTACAAACCAAATAATCAAAAGAATAGAAATATAAAGAAGGTTCTTTTTCCAGTAGGTATTCTTGTCGTTTGCCATAAAATCGATGTTAGATCAAAAATTGTTTACGTCCGTTTGAAGATAGAATAATTAATTTAAAATTTGATTACCTTAGAAATTGTAAAAATTACCATCCTTAAATTCCTCAAATTGTGAAAAACTTTAGCCTACTTGTTTTATTATCCTTCTTATTAGTGTCCTGCGAACAATCCGAAAAATCAAATTTTGCAATTGCCATTCACGGAGGAGCGGGAACCATACTCCGAGAAAATTTAACTTCCGAGATGGAAGCAGAATACCGAAATGTTTTGGAAACTGCAGTGCGAACCGGGCACGAAATTTTAAAAAATGGAGGAAGTAGTCAAGAGGCCGTAGAACAAACCATACGCGTCATGGAAGACTCCCCTTTGTTTAACGCAGGTAAAGGAGCCGTGTTAAATTCGCTAGGTGAAGTAGAATTGGATGCCTCGTTTATGGACGGAGAAACCTTAAATGCAGGGGCTGTCAGTGGAATGCAGACTATTAAAAATCCAATTAGTGCAGCAATAGAGGTCATGGATAAATCTCCTCACGTAATGTTATCGGGAAAAGGAGCAGATCAATTTAGTTCCGAAAGAGGGCTAGAAGTAGTCTCTCCAGAATACTTTTTGACCCAAAGAAGGATTAACGCACTGGAAAAGGTAAAAGCTAAAGAACGTAATCAAGCGCTCCAAATAGAAAATAAAAACTTTCTACTTCAGCAAAAATACGGAACAGTTGGATGCGTTGCTTTGGATCTAGAGGGGAATCTAGCCGCGGGAACATCGACAGGCGGTATGACCAATAAAAAATGGAATCGAATCGGAGACGCACCCATAATTGGAGCTGGAACCTATGCCAATAATAAGACTTGTGCTATATCAGCGACAGGCTGGGGAGAATATTTTATTCGAAGTGTCGTAGCTTATGACATATCTGCCTTGATGGAGTATAAAAACTTATCTCTACAGGAAGCAGAACGTACCGTAATTCACGAGAAAATGGGACAATTAGGAGGAACAGGCGGTGTAATCGGTATAGATTCAAAGGGAAATATTGCCTTTGAAATGAATACTCCTGGCATGTATAGAGCCCAAATCGACGCAAAAGGACTACTTCAAGTCAAAATATTTGCAGACGAATAAAATCTTTTGATAATTTTTATTACTCTATGTTTGTAGAATTAAAATATTATTCTACATTTGTAGAGTATTAAACAAATTATCTATGAATTTATCAAAATCAGAGGAACGAGTAATGCAAGCGCTTTGGAAGTTAAACAAAGCCTCTATGCAGGAATTGATATCTACCTACGATGAGCCAAAACCGGCTACCACTACCATGGCTACCTTTCTAAAACGACTACAAGAAAAAGAAATTGTCAGCTATGAATCTCAAGGAAGGACCCGAATTTACTCTCCGCTAGTGAGTAAAAAATCTTATTTCGCAGATCGCATGAATCATATGGTTCACGATTTCTTTAATAATTCCAATGCACAATTTGCTTCTTATTTTACAAAAGAAACCGATTTGACTAGAGAGGAATTAAAGGATCTCAGAAAGTTAATTGACGAAAAACTCGATAAAAAATAAGTTATGCTAAACTACCTAATTCAGACGCTTTTGATAAGTGGTATTTTTATAGCACTTTACAAAACGGTAATAATCAAATCCAATTGGTTTGTCTTTAATCGCATTTATCTGATTCTAACTCCAATTATCGCCCTAATAGTTCCTTTAATCACTTTTAAAGAAACTGTATACGTTCAAGTGAATGGGATTGCAACTCAAACTCAAAATTTTGCAACAACTATTTCGGAAGAGCAAAACACAAATTATGTACTTATATCCCTATCCACAATATACTTTAGTGCTCTAGTCGTTTTTCTATTTCGATTCTCTAGAAACTTAATTGGGATCCAAAAAACTCTTCGCAAGCATCAAAAAGTAAAACAAGCTGGATTCAATTATATTTTAATAGACGGAGAAGAGGGATCACATACCTTTTTGAATAATATCTTTCTTTCAAAAAAAGATTTCGAAAACAATTCTATAGATAGACATATACTGAGTCATGAAAGAGCGCACGCCGAGCAGCTACATAGCCTCGATCTTATTTTTATTGAGATCTTGACTAGTGTGTTTTGGTTCAATCCAAGTTTTTGGATACTTCGAAACTCCATAAAACTAAATCATGAATTCTTGGCGGATTCTGCGGTGCTCGAACAAGGAGCAACTCTAGAAAAATACAGTATAAGCCTTTTGGAAAGCAGTGCGAGAAATAAAGCTTTAATCCCCATTGCGAACCACTACAATCATCAACAACTTAAAAAAAGAATAAAATCTATGAATATGAAAACTACATCTAGTCAAAAAAGAGTCAATCTACTGCTCTTAATGTTACTCTTTGGAATAAGTATTTGGGCATTTAGCTCAACAGAAAAAGAGTATATATACAGCGAACAAACTTTGATTCAGGAAGGAGCGTCTGCTGAAGAAATTAAAGAATATAACAGCTTAGCTAAAAAATTAACGAGTGATAACCCAGGTGAATTAATCATTAAAATGAAGGATATAGATCGTATGAACTTTATCTATAAAAAAATGACCCCTGAGCAACGCTCCTCTGCAGTTGCACTGCCAAAACTTCCACCTCCACCGCCTGCTCCACCTATACCTGGAGCCTCTCAAAAAGAAATGGACGAATACAATGAAATTGCCTTGCGATATCAGAATATGGCAGATCCTTATTCTCCTGTAATTCAAAAGGAGGATATGGATAGAATAATAGAGATAAGAAATAAAATGTCAGATAAACAAAAAGAGGAAGCTTTTAAATTACCTCCACCACCACCTGCTCGCCAAGGTGCGTCATCTGAGGAAATGACAGAATATCGTAATATTTCTAAAAAGATCTTGAACGAGGGATCAAACATATATATTAAAGAAGATGTTGATAGAATGAAGGAGATAAGAAATAAAATGACTACAAAACAAAAAAATAGTTCAATGCCACCCCCTCCGCCACCACCTGCCCAACAAAAACCTACAAGTTTTACATACACGCGTCAAAAAGAGCTTGGTGAAAGTAAAATACAGGATGAAAATTACCCACAGATTGTAATAGATGAAAAAGGACATATAGAGCAACAAGGTCGCAAAATGTCTATGGACAAAGTAATTGGAGTACCAAAAAAAAATCCGCCAATAATATATGTAGATGGGGTATTGACTAAGGACTATGATCTAGATAAAATAAGCCCAGATAATATAGAGTCCGTAACCGTACTTAAAAACAAATCAGCGATCGAAAAATACGGATCGAAAGGTAAGAATGGAGTAATTCTGATCACTACAAAAGTCAAATAAGACAGTCACAAGTATCGAGCTAATTTCGTATCTTTAAGAGATAGGTTTTCCAATGAAATTAGTTCGATTATTTATTCTCTTCAGTTGCTTTGCATGTAAAGGTTTTGGTCAGACAGACCAACAATTTTGGATTGACCTCAACCCATATATAGTCACGAGTGAAACCCTAACTTTTTACGGAGATTTGGGCTATAGAATAGAACTTGGCGACAATATTTGGAATCGCTACGTATTTAGACCCAGTATCCGAAAAACACTTAAAAATTTCAATCTAACTGGAGGAATAGGAAACTTTATAACAACGGAATACGACGGAGAAGACGATTTCACATACGAACTACGCCCTTTCCAAGGGATTCAAAAAAACTGGCCCAACAACGAACACTTTAAGATTGGCCATTATCTGAGATCCGAGCAAAGGTTTGTTTGGGATATAGACGATGAGGAATTTAATTTTTCCCTCAGAGCGCGTTACAGAATTCGTTTGAACTACTTACACCGCGCTTTCTTAAAAAATCGCCTAAACTATTGGAAGTTTTATGTTGCTGGGGAGGCTTTTATAAGTACTCAAAATACAAACTATACGATTTCTGAACAATCTCGCCTCACTTTGGGGCTGGAAAGAAGTTTTAATAGGAGTAGAAAATTCAGAATGGAGGTTACCTGGCAGAGACAGGATGTATTTCGACCAAACCTCCCTTTCAATTCGATTTACTTTAGACTGAGACTCTACCCGAGTTGGGGATATCAACAGAATAATAACGAGGAATAATTCTTTTAATTCCTTAATTTTGGTAAAAATATATTCTATGAATCAAAAATCATCCTTTTTGTTCCTGGTGGTCTGCGCGTTGTGCTTGAGCTCCTGTTTTAAAGAACCGAATCTAGATAAATTACGCAACGAACTTGTCGTTGCTACCGACTATGACGTAAGCGGAGATTTTAGCGCTTATCAAAGCTATTTTATTTCCGATACCCTAATCAACATATCGAGCAATCCGAACGATAGTATTATAGTTGGAGCGGAAGCGAGATTTATTGTTGACAAGATCAAGCAGGAAATGAATGCCAGAGGATATCAATTTGTCTCAAGAGCCGACAACCCGGATCTCGGGATATTAGGATCTGTAGTCAAAGACCGAAATTTTGATCAAGTATGCTACGGCTGGTGGTGGGGATATCCAGGTTATTACCCCGGTGGTTGGTGGGGATATCCAGGTTACGGATACAACTATCCTTATTGCAGCTATTACCAATACAATACTGGATCCTTAAATATCGAGATGTTTGATTTAAAAAATGTATCGAGTAACGATAACATCAACGTGCTTTGGAATTCTATCAGTTTTGGAGTTCTAAGCTCTTATGAGCAGACAAACTTGGATCGAGCTGCAACTTCCATAGAACAAGCCTTTGAACAATCTCCTTACATTCAGAACTAGTTATGAAGATAAAATCACTACTTATTACGATAGTTTTCTTAAGCCTTTCTTTTCAGACGAAAGCCCAAGAAACGGAACAAAAAATATATCGCTATTACGATAAATCTCAAGTTCTTTTGAGTTGGGATATAGCGACTCCTTTATCCAATAACTATATCAGCTCAACAGGCTTTGCTGGGGCGCGTTTAGAATATAGATATTTTACCACAAGAACGTTCTCCGTTGGGGGAAGTATAGGTTGGAATACTTTGGAGCAATACCAATCTCCTGACACTTATCAGCAGTCTCAAACCTCAACTGTTTACACAGATATGGTGAGACAAATTCAACTATTACCTATTTTGGCTACGGTACATTATTACCTTTCGGACTCTGCAGATAGAAAACCCTACGTCAGCTTAGGAGCTGGAGCTAATTATGCGAAGGTCGCCTCTTATTACAATATTTTTGTAAGCGATGAAAAAACTTGGGGATTCGCTGTAAGACCGGAAATAGGATTTCAATTTTTCAACTCCAGTGGCTTTGGTTTTAATGTACATGTCGCATATAGCTATGCTTCCAATAAAACAGAGGAACTCGCCAACTTAGATGGCCTGCAAGGCCTGAATTATGGGATAGGAATCATTTGGACCTATTAACAACTCAAAAAACCGATGCTTAAGGCCTCGGTTTTTTTGTCTTTTTTCTTCTTCCAAACCCCACCTAAATTAAAAACTTCAGTTTGAATCAAGGCTAAAAATAATATCCTGATTCATAGATTTTGCTCTATCTGCAAAATCCGATATAGTATTGTTTCTACTTATTTTGAGCTACTTCGACTAAAGTACCGTTTTCGGACTTTATCATTCTATGGGGATACTTCATAATCAAGGAATAATCATGGGTGGCCATCAGTATAGATTTACCCGATTTGTTAATTTCTTCGAGTAAATTCATCACCTCTAAGGAAGTTTTGGGGTCGAGGTTTCCCGTGGGCTCATCTGCCAAAATTAGTTCAGGGTCATTCAATAAGGCACGAGCTATTGCTACTCTTTGCTGTTCTCCCCCCGATAAATTAAATGGCATTTTAAAAGCCTTTGTCTGCATACCAACTGCATTTAAGACCTCATCTATTTTAAGTTGAATCTCTTTTTTTGATCGCCATCCAGTAGCTCGCAGAACGAATACAAGATTTTCAAAAACAGTTCTATCGTTTAACAGTTTAAAATCTTGAAAAACGATACCCAATTTTCGCCTTAAAAAAGGGATCTGTTTGGTCTTTAATTTCGGTAAATCGTAACCTACAATTGAGCCACTACCGGATTTTAAACTCAGATCGCCATAAAAAGTCTTCAAGAGACTAGACTTTCCACTTCCTGTCTTACCGATGAGATACATAAACTCGCCTTTCGGCAAATCCAAGTCAACTTTGGATAAAATAAGATTTCTACCCTGATAAATGGATGCACCACTCAACTGTAAAATAGGACTACTCATAACTAATTTTTTAACAAACTTAAACAATCCCATTTGTATATCAAATTCAATAGATAGAATTAATATATTTACCAAAGAACTATATACACCGACATGAAAAACCATAAACTATACCCCCTTTTACTATTTGTACTTCTCTTTCTATCATGTAACAATCAAAAGACCACTGCCTTGAAAGCTGGTTTTTTGAATGCAGAAATTGATATGCAAAACCAAAAACTACCCTTTGTTCTTGAATTTTCAAGCGATTCAGACTCGGAGGGAATAACTGGTATCAAACTTCACAACGGAAAGGAAATTTTAGACTTAGATGATTTTGAGAGAAAAGGAGATTCTCTTATTCTTCCGCTTCATATTTTCGACATCACGCTTAGAGCAAAAATAACAGAAACTGGCCTAGAGGGAGTTTATATAAAAAACTACGCTAAAGACTATCGTCTGCCATTCCGAGCTGTTTATGGAAGCAATAAACGTTTGGTCAAAGAGACTAGTACAGATCTTTTTGATGGCACCTATGCAGTGGACTTTATCGATGATCAAGGAAATATATCCAAAGCAATAGGGATATTTGAAAGAGATCAAACCGTAATGAGAGGAACTTTTTTGACTCCTACAGGAGATTATAGATACTTAGATGGTTATGCAGATGACCAGAAAATGACATTGTACACTTACGACGGGAATCACGCCTTTATTTTTACCGCCCAAAGAAATGACGACGGAACCCTCAATGGTAAATTTTATTCGGGAAAATCTTGGAATGAGTCCTGGATAGCTACTCCAGATGACAATGCTAGTCTTCCAGATGCCTACGAAATGACCTATATAAAAGAAGGCTATGACGGTGTTGACTTTTCCTTTCCGGATTTGAATGGAAATGCAGTCAGTCCAAAAGATTCTAAATATCAAGGTAAAGTATTGGTTCTTCAAATATTTGGGACTTGGTGTCCAAACTGTATGGACGAAACAAGATTCTTTGCTGACTGGTACAGTAAGCAAGACAAAGAGCAAGTGGAAATAATCGGTTTGGCCTATGAGTCAAAAGACGATTTTGAATACGCAAAAAGTAGAGTTTTAAAGATGAAAGAAAAGCTAAACGTGCCTTACGACTTTGTAATCGCGGGAACATCTAGCAAACAAAAAGCATCCGAATCTCTGCCGATGCTGAGTCAAGTATTATCTTTTCCGACAACTATTTTTATCGACAAAAAAGGAGAAGTCAGAAAAATACACACCGGTTTTTCAGGTCCTGCAACTGGAAAGTATTATACGCGATATGTGGAGGAATTTAACATTTTAATGAACGAATTAATCAACGAATAATGACAAACCACCTGACCGCAAAATTCGTGATAATTGCACTTATCTGCCCTCTTTTGTCTTTCGCTCAGGCTGTAATAAACAATCAAAACAGCACAGAAGTATTTGGTCAAGCTCAACAGGTATACCAGCAAGAATCCTATTTGAATTCCGCAAACCTCTATCGCTTAGATCCTTTAGAAAACCTCTATTCGGACACCTCAGAACTTCGAAAATTAATCTCTGAGCTCAATGCCGGAACAATTCAATCGGAAGAAGATTTAACCAACTATTTGAATAAATACAAAGGAGTCAATACCGATTTTAATTTTGCAAAAAAGAGTCTCGGAGTTTACTATTTCCAAAATAGGAATTACAAACTGGCAATCGATTGGTTGGAAAAAGTAGACCGATCAAGACTCGACAAAGAGCAATCTGAACTAACTGGTTTGAGAAAGACTTATGCCTATATTCAAATTGGAGAATACAGCAAGGCACAAAGCGAACTGGATCGCATTGGGGACTCTCAAGACTTCCAAAAACAAATAGCATACTTCCAGGGCTATCTGGCTTATTCTGAAGGGGATTTACAAAGGGCTAAGGAATTGCTAAAATCCAGTGAACGTACAGATATCGATTATCTCGAAATGGATATCGCCTTTAGAGTGGGAGCCTTTGATGAAGCTATAGAAGAAGGTCTTGTACTCTATCCTAAATCTCGAGGAATAGAGAAAAAAAACATCTCTAAAGTATTGGGAGAGTCTTATTTTAATTTAAAACAATTTGATCGAGCCCAACCCTACTTGGAAAATTATTCCGGCTCAGGAATCAAAGTAGACGACACCCATTATTATATGCTCGGATATTGTTATTATCTAAATGGAGAATATGCAAAGTCTCTCAACCAATTTAATAAAATTGTTTCGGGTAAAGATGAAGTCGCTCAAAACGCTTACTACCACTTGGCTGCCGTATATCTAAAGTTAGATAAAAAAAGTGAGGCCTTGAATGCTTTTCGCAATGCAACTAGTTTGCGATTCAATGAAAGTATCACGGAGGACGCCTTTTATAACTATGCTAAACTTAGCTATGAAATAGGGAATCCTTATGAAATGACTTCTTCTGTCCTCAAAGATTATGTAGCCAGCTATCCCGATGGACCGCATGCCAAAGAAATCTCTGACCTACTGATATCCTCTTTTATAACAGAAAAAACCTACGATATCGCGTTAGAATATGTGGAGGCCCAAGGGAGGTCTAAATTCTCAGAAGACTATCAAGTTCTATTAAATCTAAAGGCCATTCAACTATTAGAGGAATCTAAAGCCTTGGATGCTTTGGAATATTTCAGAAAATCCCTCTCCTGGAATCGCTCCAAAAAACAGACAAATTTCACCTATTTTTGGGCTGGAGAGGCAGCTTACAGTTTAGGAGACTTTCCAAGAGCAATCTCCAATTATAAACTATTCATACAAACTTCAGGGCAAGGAAATAAACTAGAAGAGAAACACATCGATTATCAATTGGCATATGCTTATTTCAAAAATAGTCAATACGAGGAATCTAGAGATTATTTCAAATCCTTTGTTCAAAAAAATCAAGCATCCGAAGAAAAGCTAATCGACGCCAAATTGCGCGCTGGAGACGCTAGCTTTCTAAACAAAAACTATTGGCCAGCTCTCGAATATTACAATTCAGTAATTGAAGCAGATAAGCAAGATTTAGATTATGCGACCTATCAGAAAGCCCTGGCTTTTGGACTAGTGCAAAGAGGAGATCAAAAAATAGAATTACTATCTTCTTTTCAAAATAAATTTCCCCAATCAAATTATAGAGATGAGGCCTATTATGAGTTGGGATCTACACTAGCCAACCGAGGAGATAACAAAAAGGCGTTGGAAAGCTTTAAAAAGCTAAACAAAGAGTTTCCGAAAAGTCAATATAGCGCAAAAGCCTATCTCAAAGAGGGTCTTATTTACTACAACCAAGAAGAAAACGAAAGGGCCCTTAATGTATTTAAAATTTTAGCAGAAAATTTTAGTGGCTCAGAAGAAGCTAGTCAAGCCGTTTCCAATATTGAGCAAATCTATGTGGATCAAGGAAATGTGGAAGCTTATGCAAAATGGGTAAAAACCTTGGACTATGTAGAATATACCGATTCGAATCTAGCAGATGCCATGTATCGTTCGGCAGAACAAAAGTTTAGATCAAATCAATTCAAAGAATCTAGTAAGTTGTTTGAAAATTATCTCAGTTCATTTCCTAATGGCAGGCAAGCATTGGCCTCGCATTTTTATGCAGGACAGTCTTATATGGCGGAACAAATGGCCCAAAAAGCCCTCCCCCACTTTCAAACTATAAACCAAGCTAGCAACAACACCTTCACAGTAAAGTCTGCAGAACAAACAGCTGTAATATTTTTGGAGGAAAATAAATGGAAAGAAGCCCTCGTTCCTCTTACAAAGCTCGAAGGACTAAATATTAATCAAGAACTTTTAAGGTTTGCTCAATCTAACATAATGAAGTGTTATACCGAGCAAGAAGACTATCAAAAAGCAGGGAACTACGCCCAGAAGGTATTAAACAATAGCAAGGTGAATTCCGATCTGAAAAGGGATGCTATTTTCACCTTGGGACGAGCCGATGTAGCAGCTGAGAAATACAGCTCTGCGGCAAACAATTTCACTACAATTATCGATCAGTTAAATGGAGAGGACAAAATGCTAGCTCGTTATTACATGGCATATGATCTAAACCAAAAAGGCGCCTTTGAGGACTCTAATTCTCAAATAAAATCGCTGATCAAAGAAAGTGCCTCCAATCCATACTGGGGTGCGAAAGGCCTATTAATTATGTCCAAAAACTTCAGTGCTCTAAACGATCAATTTCAAGCCTCTTATATTTTGGAGTCCTTGATCAAAAACTACCCGCAGTACAAAGATCTAACTCAAGAGGCATCTGATTTACTCAAAACTTTAAAAGCGACACAGAATGAAGAATAATATCTACCGCTCTGCGCTGTTTCTCAGCATAGTCCTGTTCTCGAATACTGTATTTGCTCAAAAACTAGATAGTCTAAGCACACAGGTAATCAATGTAAATAGTTCCTATAATCCCACTGTGGAAGAGGCTTATAGAATTCCGTTACAGAAAGATTCTTTAGACGCGTTCAGCCGCGAAAAAAGAACTTTAAATTACGGCATAAAGCCCATACAGGTCGCTTCCACTTTTAATCCTCAAAAAGGAAGTATTCAACCACTAGCTATTTTTAATCCCAAAAGAGGTTTTGCCAATTATATCTACAGTGACTATGGTATGAACAGTATGCCTAGAGTAACCACCTCACTGAATTTTGAGAAGCTCGCTGTTTATGCCAATTACTCTGGTACTCGAGATGGTATTCCAAATGTATTATCGGATGTAAATTCTCAGAATGCAGAAGTTGAAATTAACTTCAAGGAGGAGAACCGCTATAGAATATGGACAGCAGACTTAAACTACCGTCTAAATTCTCAATATTGGTACGGTATTCTGGACAGAGATCTCTATACAAATTACTTGGATTTACTCAATGAAAATCAAATGGTACACGGCGTAAATGGTCGTTTGTCTTATCACAAAAGAGAAGCTAAAATATCTCGAGTATTTGTGGACCTTCAAACTAATTTTGATTCTTATCAGACCAAAGAGCTCATAGCAAAAACTGGTTTAGATTTTGAGTTAAATTGGGATCAGCTTCGTTTTGTAGTTCCCCTTCGACTAGACTATCAAAATACGCAATTTGAAGAATTTTATCCGAATAGCGCCGCTCTTGGAGGCGATAATAGTTATGAATTTGTCAATGCAGCTTCGGGTGTATCTCTAGATTGGACCCCAAGCGATCAAACGTATATAAAGATTGGAGCACTAGCCGACTATTTCAAAGTAAGAGCCCCGGGAGAAAGTAAATTTTATTTTTTACCAGAGTTCCAAGCTGCCCTTCAAGTGAACGAAACACTGAGTTTCTCCACAAGATTGCAAAGTGAATTGAACACAAATTCATTTGGTGCTTTAAATATGGAAAATCCTTGGATTTCTCCGAGTCTGAACCTAAAACCTAGTTACACTCCTTACGATATTTCCATAACAGCAAATGCCGTTCTTTTTGAAATGTTTGATTTCAGTGTTGATGTGGGTTATAAAAACACGGAAGATCAAGCCGTTTTTACGCGTAATGCCCTAGTCTCTTCTCCTGAGTTCTCTTATCAATTGGGCAATTCCTTTACTGTTGTTTACGACGAGGTTCAAACCACCTATTTCAAGGTAAACTTTTCGGGAAATGTAAGTGAGCAAATAGATTTCGACTTTAGACTCATGTATCAAAACTTTGAAACTGCGAATCTAGCTAATTTGTATAATGAGCCTGCGCTAAAAACTTCTTTAGACCTAGCTTATGATTTTGACCAAAAATGGTCTGCCAATTTAATTTTATTTGCGGCAACAGAAAGTGAAGATGTCTATCTGGGTACTACCCTTATAAACGAGGCTTTTGTAGACCTCAACTTAAAAGGCTCCTATCAACTGAATAAAAAGATGAGATTTAGCCTAAAATTAAACAACCTCTTAAATCAAAACTACAGCGAATTTTCTGGCTATCAAGTCCAAGGATTTCAGGTTCTCGGTGGTTTTTCCTATCTATTTAATCTCTAAAACATGAAAACATTTTCTACTACCCTACTCTTACTTTTAGTATCCATAACGACTATAAGCGCTCAAGAAATCGATAAATTTGAAGGAGATCGCGCACAGATAAAATCTATTTATGATACCGCATTAACCGAAGGAGGTTCTTATAATTGGTTAAAGAAGCTAACCTCAGAAGTCGGAGGAAGACTCAGTGGCTCTCCGGAGGCAGAACAAGCAGTTCAATGGGGGCTAAACTTGATGCGAGAATTAGAGTTTGACACCGTTTATCTGCAACCTGTCATGGTTCCACATTGGATCCGAGGAGACAAAGAAGTCGCCTATTTTAAGGTAAATGGACGGCGAATCGATATGGAAGTTTGTGCTCTAGGAGGGTCAGTTGCCACTCCAAAGAAAGGACTTAAAGCAAAAGTTATAGAGGTTCAAAGTCTCGAGGAGGCAGAGGCTATGGGGGATAAATTAAAAGGTCATATCGTGTTTTTTAACCGTCCTTTTGATGCGACCTTGATCAACACCTTTGCAGCTTATGGATCTTGCGTAGATCAGAGAGTTGGAGGAGCATCTGTAGCAGGAAAATTCGGAGCCAAAGCCGTTCTTGTAAGATCTATGAGTTCCAATATCGACCCTTATCCACATACGGGGACAATGAATTATGGAGATTTGGAAGAGTCCAAATACATTCCCTCAGCTGCAATTTCAACGCGAGCTGCGGAAGCTTTGAGCGCTGCCCTTAAGGCAGATGAAAATCTCGAAGTATACCTCAAACAAAACTGTGAAACTTTAGAAGATGCCCCATCCTTTAATGTAATTGGCGAACTCAAAGGAAGTCAATATCCCGACGAATATATAACTGTGGGTGGACACCTAGATTCTTGGGATTTAGGAGACGGAGCTCATGACGATGGAACGGGATGCGTGCAGTCTATAGAGGTCTTAAATCTCTTTCAAAAAACAGGTATTGCACCAAAACACACCATTCGAGCAGTCTTGTTTATGAATGAGGAAAATGGACTTAGAGGTGGTAGAAAATATGCAGAAGAAGCGGTAAGAAATAACGAGAAGCATATCGCCGCCTTAGAATCCGATGCTGGAGGACATACCCCTCGTGGATTTAGTTTTGATCCATCCGGGAAATATTATGAAACCTTGATGTCTTGGTCTGACCTATTTGAACCTTACGGTGCATCGGCCTTTACTACAGGAGGAAGTGGAGCAGATATAGGACCCTTAAAAAATGGAGAGATTTCTCTAATGGGCTTTCGACCGGATAGTCAGCGTTATTTTGATTACCACCACTCTACTCAGGACACTTTTGACAAAGTCAATCGCAGGGAACTAGCCCTAGGATCTGCCTCGATGGCATCTTTAATCTACTTAATTGACCAACACTTAACATTTTAAATTATGAAGGCGATATTTCCCTACCTAGCACTCTGTTTTATCTCCATTTTAAGTATCTCTTGTGAACAAAAAACAAAAGCAGATTTGATTGTAATCAACAGTAATATTTATACTGTGGACGATGCTTTTAGCGTCGAAAATGCCTTTGCTGTAAAAGATGGAAAGTTCCTAAGTGTAGGAAGCGACTCCCAAATTCTGGATAATTTCGACTCCGATAAAATACTGGACCTCAATGGAAAAACTATTGTTCCAGGACTTATCGATGCCCACTGTCATTTTTATAATATGGGTCTATTTGAGGAAGCTGCTAGATTTGAAGGAGCAGAATCTTTCCGAGAAGTTGTGCAAAGAATTGTAGATTTTGAAAAAAGTAAAAAACCAGAATTTATAAAAGGTCGTGGTTGGGACCAAAACGATTGGGACATCCAAACCTTTCCCACCAAGGATACCTTAGACCTATTATTTCCAGATACTCCGATTGCCATTACGCGTATTGATGGGCATGCACTATTGGTTAATCAAGCAGCCTTAGATTTGACCAATTTGACAGCAAAAACAAAAATCGATGGCGGAGAAATAATCTTGAATTCTAAGGGCGAAATGACAGGAGTCTTGATCGATGCAGCAATGCAACCGGTCATTAACGCAATACCTGAACCTTCTCGAAACGAAAAGATTTCTATTTTAAAAACTGCCGAGGATATCTGTTTCTCTTATGGACTTACTACAGTTGATGACGCAGGACTTCCGAGGACAACGTTGGAACTGATCGATAGTCTGCAAAACTCCGGCGAACTATCCATGCGTATATATGCTATGGTCTCGGGAAATAAAGAAAATTTAGATTATTATCTCGCTAAAGGAATCAGCAAAACAGATAGACTAAATATTCGATCTTTTAAGTTTTATGGAGATGGTGCACTTGGCTCTAGAGGTGCTGCCCTGAGAAGATCTTACAGCGACCGAGACAATCATTTTGGGGCTTTGGTAAACTCTTTGGAGACTCTAGAAAACACAGCTCAAAGAATAGCCGATTCTGAGTTTCAAATGAATACTCATGCTATTGGGGACTCCACCAATCACGTGGTATTGGAAACTTACCAGAGGTTACTAGCGGACAAAGGAGACCGCAGGTGGCGAATAGAGCACGCACAAATTGTGAGCCCAGAGGATTTTCAATATTTTGATAAAATAATACCTTCCATACAACCTACTCATGCAACATCCGATATGTATTGGGCGGAAGATCGCATAGGTGCGGAACGCATACAAGGAGCTTATTCCTTTAAAGATTTACTCGATATTCACGGAAAAGTTGTTTTGGGTACCGATTTTCCAGTAGAACAGGTCAATCCATTTCTAACCTTTTATGCCTCTGTTTCCCGCAGAGATTTAAACGGATATCCCGCTGAAGGATTTAGAATGGATCAAGCTTTGAGTCGCGAGGAAACTTTGAGAGGAATGACAATATGGGCCGCCTATTCCAATTTTGAAGAAGAGGAAAAAGGCAGTATTGAAGTGGGGAAATTTGCGGATTTCACTGTACTCAGTCAAGACCTAATGACCGTCGATTACAATGAAATACCAAAAACTACGGCTCTATATACTTTTGTCAATGGGACTGAAGTATACAAAGCCGAATAATAATTTAAGACCTCAACTGGGACAAGAAACCACTTGTCGCTTCTACGCCTCCCTTGTCGAGAGCTTTGATATAAGCAGAACCTATAATGGCGCCATCCAAGGCGTCATTTGCTCTTTGAAAGCCAGCGCGATCTGAAATCCCAAATCCAATTATTTGCGGATTCTTTAGGTTCATTTCACGGATACGTTTAAAATATTCTTGCTGAACATCAATTGAACCACTGCTGCTTCCTGTTATCGATGGAGAAGAAACTACATAGATAAAAGCCTCGGTCATTTCATCAATTTTACGAATGCGTTTTTCGCTAGTTTGAGGAGTGATTAAAAACACATTCGACATATTGTATTTGGCAAATAGTGATTTATATTTTTTCTCATACTCAATCATGGGAAGATCTGGAAGAATCAGTGTTTCTATTCCACATTGATTTGCTCGTTTGAGAAATCGGTCCTCGCCATAGGTCAGAAATTGATTGAAATATCCCATCAAAACCAATGGTGTACTAATTTGCCCCTTTATCTCCTCCAATTGATCAAAGAGAAGATCTAGATTCATTCCATTTTGAAGAGCGACCTGCGAAGAGTATTGAATCGTGGGTCCATCCGCCATAGGATCGGAATAAGGCATTCCTACCTCAATAAAGTCCACATTTTCTTGATCTAATGACATCAATATTTCTCTTGTATCTAATAGCTCCGGAAAACCTGCAGTAAAAAACAAGGAACAAATATCTCCTTCAGACTTTTTGATAATTTGGTTTACAGTATTCATTTATTTGGAAAATGTTTAATATAAGTAGCTAAATCTTTATCCCCTCGACCCGATAGGTTAATTACGATAACTTCCTCTTTGGAGAGGTTCATTTTTGGTAAAACGGCAAAAGCGTGAGCAGTTTCCAAAGCCGGTATAATTCCCTCGAGTTTTGAAACTTCAAAGGCCGCATCCAAAGCTTCTTGATCTGTAGCATTCATAAAAGTTGCTCTGCCACTTGTAAACAGATGCGCATGTAGTGGACCTATTCCAGGGTAATCTAATCCAGCTGAAATAGAATAAGGTTCTATTACCTGACCGAATTCGTCTTGCATCAACCGTGTTTTTGCTCCGTGTAACACACCTATTTCTCCTAATTGAGTAGTAGCTGCACTCTCTCCGGAGTCAACCCCCAAACCAGCAGCCTCAACAGCAATTAGTTCTACGGACTCCTCCTCCAAAAAGTGATAAAATGCTCCAGCGGCATTAGACCCACCACCAACACAGGCAATTACCTTGTCTGGGTTAGACTTACCGGTTTTGGCATATAATTGTTCTTTAATTTCTTCACTGATAACCGCTTGTAGTTGCGCTACCATATCGGGATAAGGATGAGGACCAACGACGGAACCAATCAAATAATAGGTGTCTTCTGGATTACTGATCCAATCTCTAATCGCTTCGTTAGTCGCATCTTTTAGAGTTTTGGAACCCGATTTAGCGGGAATAACCTCAGCACCGAGCATTCGCATTCTAGCGACATTAGGAGCCTGACGTTCAATATCCTTTTCGCCCATAAAAACGACACAAGGCATATTCATCAAGGCGCATACCGTCGCAGTAGCAACTCCGTGTTGTCCTGCTCCTGTCTCTGCTATAATTCGCTTTTTACCGAGTTTTTTCGCTATTAAAATTTGACCGACCGTATTGTTAATCTTATGGGCCCCCGTATGATTCAAATCCTCTCTTTTGAGATAGATATGGGTTTGATATTTTTCAGATAGTCTAGGTGCGTAATAAAGTGGAGTTGGCCTTCCTACATAGTCTTTTAATAAATCGACATATTCCTGACGAAACTCCGAACTATCAATAATATTCTGATAATTCAGGGCCAATTCATCAATATTTGCATGTAAAAGCTCCGGGATAAAGGCTCCACCGTAGTCCCCGTAATAGCCATTCTCATCTACTTGAAATGTTTTAAGAATCTGCATACAATTGTGTTTTAAAATTTTTAATAAGTTCTATATCCTTTAGACCTGGAAGAATCTCAAAACCCGAATTCAAATCGAGTCCTACACAGCGCTTCGAGCGGTCTTGTTTAAAAAAATCTTTAATCGAATCTAAATTCTCCATCGAGAGACCACCGGATAAAATAAATGGTATTTCTTCCTTGTAATTATCCAAAATTCTCCAGTCAAAAACCACACCATTTCCCCCGTGTTTTGCTCCTTTAGTATCGAATAAAAAATAGTCGACCACTCCTAGGTAAGGCTTTAATTTTGCAAAATCAAAACCTTCACCTATTCGAAATACTTTGATTACTTGCATTCCCTCCTCTTTTAAGCTTTGACATAAGTCCGGAGACTCCTGACCGTGTAACTGAATACTTCTGAGCTTGAAAGATTTAATTTTCGACCTTATATACTTCAGACTAGCATCGACAAAAACTCCCGTATTGATTGGATTGGAATCTTTGGAATGGAATGGAAAACCAGTCAACTCTTCCTCCACATATCGCGATGAATCCTCATAGAAAATCATTCCTATATGACTAGGTTCAAGACTCCAAAGAGCTCTTATATTTTCTGCATTCCGCATGCCACAAACCTTAAAAATCATATGCGATTAGTCTAGTTGATCTATAAAATCCTTACAAGCACCACCCGGATCATTTGACTTCATAAACTGCTCCCCTATCAAAAAGCCGTCAAAACCATATTGTCTCAGTCCAGTGACAATCTTAGGGTCTGAAATTCCGCTTTCGGCAACCTTTAAAGTGGTGGACGGTAATTCTTTTACCATTTCAATCGAATTCTCCAAATCGACCTTAAAGGTTTTTAAGTCCCTATTATTGATCCCGATCAATCCGTCACTAACATCTAATTTATCCATATCCGATCTGTCGTGAACTTCGTAAAGCACTTCCAGACCCAAATCCGATGCCAGGCCTCCAAATTGTTTTAGTTCCTTTGCAGTTAAGCAAGCTGCAATAAGTAAAATTGCATCTGCACCGATAGCTTTGGATTCCACAATCTGAAAAGCATCAACAATAAAATCCTTTCTCAAAATAGGCACGTTGGAATTGACCGTTCTAGCTTCTATCAAATCCATTATACTCCCTCCAAAAAAAGCGGTATCGGTCAGTATACTTTGAGCAGAAGCTCCTGCACTGAGATAAGCCTCGGTAACTTGTTTAATATCTGCGTCTTTATTTATGATTCCTTTCGAAGGAGATTGCCTCTTGAACTCCGCAATGATTCCCTTGGAACCGTCCTTGCTCAAGGCCTCCTTAAGAGAGTGAGTAGAACGCTTAAAACTAGGGCTTTTTACTAAACTATTTAAGGGTATGTCTTGTTTTAGCTTGACCACCTCTTGTCTCTTAAAATTTATAATTTTTTCTAACGTATTCATACTAGTTCGATAATTCAATTAATTTTTCTAAACGCTGTTTTGCCTTTCCCGATAGTAAAGACTCCTCGGCTTTTTCAAAGGCAGTTTCAAAATTCATTGCGGGATTGACAAGACTCAAAGCCATGGCTGCATTAGCCAAAACCACATTGTTTTGTTCCAAACTTCCCTCACCCTCCAAAATGGTTTTAAAAACCGCTGCCGCCTCGGCCACTGAACTTCCTCCGTATATGGATTCGGGTGCTATGGTATTTAGACCCAAATCTTCGGGACTAAGCAATTGTTCTCCAGACTTTTTCAGAAGCTTAAAGTTCCCTGTCAAAGATATTTCATCGTAGCCATCTAGACTGTAAACTACGCCATAATTTGTTTGACCACTTTCTTGAAGCATATAATTATAAGCTCTAGCTACCTCCAAGCTATAAACTCCCACAAATTGATTTTGGGGACGAGCCGGATTGACCAAAGGTCCTAACATGTTAAAAAAGGTTTTAACTCCCAACTCCTTTCGAATAGGAGCAACTACCTTCATCGCTGGATGAAATAAAGGAGCGTGTAAAAAACATATTCCTGCCTGATCCAATTCTCTCTTGAGTTGATCCTGGTCATTGGAAAAATTATAGCCCATATGAGCGAGCATATTGGAAGATCCCGAGGAAGAAGAAACGCCGTAGTTTCCGTGTTTGGCTACTTTTTGATCGGCACCTGCCAAAATAAAAGAGGTTAGTGTAGAGATATTAAAGGTGTTTTTTCCATCCCCTCCAGTTCCGCACAAATCAATTGTATTGAAATCCGATAAATCAATTTTTACGGCCAAGTCCATAAGAGCTTCTCTAAAACCTCTCAATTCCTCAACTGCAATAGGACGCATCAAAAACACGGTCATAAAGGCTGCGATCTCTGCCGAGTTAAATTTAGATTGGGCAATTTGGATCAAAACCTCTTTTGCCTCCTCGCTAGTCAAGCGCTTGTGGTCGAATAATTTATTTAGAATGCTTTTCATAAAATCTAACTAAGTTTTCTAATTGTGTTTTTCCCGAAGGAGTTAAAATCGATTCTGGATGAAATTGCACGGCGTGAATAGGCAAGTCTTTATGTCGAATTGCCATAATTTGTCCTTGACCGTCTTTTGCCGTTATCTCCAGAGTATCAGGGAAATTATCTTCAGCTGCAATCCAAGAGTGATAGCGAGCCGCCTCAAATCCATTTTCTACACCTTGAAACAAAAGAGCATCGTCCACTTCGGTATACATAGGGGTGGAAACTCCGTGAAAAACCTCAGTTAAGTTTTGAATCGAGCCCCCGAACACCTCAACGATGGCTTGTAGCCCGAGACATACCCCAAAAATTGGTTTCTCAGAGGCGTAATGGGATATAACCTCTTTTAAGATTCCGGCTTCATCCGGAATACCTGGTCCGGGAGAGAGGACAATCATATCAAAATCCTCCAACTCTTCCTTTTCGATTTGATCGTTTCGATATACCGTTACGCTGCAATCCTCAATTTGCTCAAAGAGATGCACCAGGTTATAGGTAAACGAATCGTAATTATCTAAAACAGCTATTTTCATGTTATATTTTTTGAGCCAATTGCAAAGCTTTATTTAGCGCGGCCAATTTATTATTTACTTCTTGAAGTTCTCCTTCTTCACTCGAATCGATTACGATTCCAGCTCCTGCCTGAGAATAGAGGACATTATTTTTACTGACAAAAGAACGTATTGCGATAGCTAAATTGACATCTCTATTTAGCCCTATAACTCCCACGGCTCCTCCGTAAAATCCTCTTTTTTGTTTTTCGTATTTATCAATAAGCTCCATCGCCCTGTACTTGGGAGCTCCAGAAAGGGTTCCCGCAGGAAAGGTCGCTCCTACTACTTTGTGATTTTCTTGTGATTTTAAAGTTCCCTCTACTGTCGAAACTAGGTGCAAGACATGAGAAAAGTACTGTACCTCCTTAAAGATTTTAACCTCCACATCACTTCCGTGAATAGACAAATCATTTCTCGCCAGGTCAACCAGCATAACGTGCTCTGCATTTTCTTTTTTATCTGCAGCGAGCTCTTTTGCCAATTGCGCATCTTTAAGATCATCTCCAGTCCTTTTGAAAGTACCGGCTATAGGATTTATGATTGCTTTGTCTTTTTTGATTTGAATCTGGGCTTCTGGAGAAGAACCCATCAATTTAAAATTCCCGTAATCGAAATAAAACAAATAGGGAGAAGGATTGATCGAACGCAGTGCTCGATAAACATTAAATTCATCTCCTTTAAATTTCTGTTCGTATTGTCTGGATAAAACTAGCTGAAAAACATCTCCTCTTTGGCAATGTTCTTTAGCTTTACTGACCATAGACTTATACTCTTCATCTTTAAGAGAACTACCTTGCTCCCCCTCTAGAGAAAAACTGTATTCCGCAAAGGTCTGAGAAGCCACTAGACTCTCTACCTCCTGCATTCTACTCTCCTCGCCTGTTGGAATATTCTCTATGATTTGCAATTCGTTTTTAAAGTGATTAAAGGCGATCACAAAACGATAAAAATTAAACTGCATTTCCGGAATAGCAGAATTTGCAGGAGGTTGCTGAAAATTTAAAGATTCAAAATACTGCACCGCATCATAGGAAAAGTAACCGTAGAATCCGTTGAAGGACATAATCTCTTTTGGACAATCCACATCCACATCTGAAATTGCTTCTTCGTATAGATCGTAAAAATTATCTTCTATTCTCTTACGACTGTGAAGGTGACCAGAATGGTATATTTCAAAAGAATTTTCTTCTGCTCTCAAACTTACCAAAGAGTCAAAAGCAACAAAAGAATAAGAATCCTCTTTGCTGTGATAATCCGAACTTTCCAGAAGGACACTGTTCGCAAAACGATCCCGAACCTTCAGATATAAGCTCACGGGGGTTAAAGTATCTGCTAACTTTTGTTTAATTAGACTGTTATATTTCATGTTTTTTAAAAATAAAAAGGGCTTATCGTGAGATAAGCCCTTGTTCAAATATGGTTATAGGGGGATTGCTCACGTATTTATCGTAAGTAAGCACCACCAGTTTAAATGTCTTGTATTCATCATATGCAACAAATGTATGAAGTGCAAGGCTAAAAACCAATAGCTAAAATCAAGAAATTTAATATTTTTTTGTTTCCCGATATCAAAAACAATTTTTAGTTTAAAATTATGCGTAAATAAACCTTTTTTGTTTTAATTATTAATCAAAATAAGTTTTTAATAGGTTTTTAAACACTATATACCCTTTATTTGATTTAAAATTACAAATTATGTGTGGAATAGTATGCGCTTTTGATATAAAGCAAGATTCAAAAAGTCTAAGAGAACAAATTCTTAAAATGTCCAAAACATTGAGACATCGCGGTCCAGATTGGAGCGGGGTTTACCAAAATACCAATGCGATACTCTCTCATGAAAGACTTTCTATTGTCGATCCGATTTCCGGAAAGCAACCTCTTATCTCCCAGGATGGAAAACTCATCTTGGCTGCGAATGGAGAAATCTATAACCACGAAACTTTAAAAGAAGAATTTCCAGACTTCGACTTTCAAACCAAATCAGACTGTGAGGTAATCCTCGCTCTTTACCAAGAATACGGCGCTGACTTTCTGGAAAAGCTAAACGGAATTTTTGCCTTTGCTATTTATGACGAAGAATCGAGCTCTTACCTAATTGCGAGAGACCACATGGGAATCATCCCTCTTTATATGGGTTGGGACAAAGAAGGAACTTTCTACGTCGCTTCAGAACTAAAAGCTCTGGAAGGATATTGTTCTAAAATAGAATTATTCCCTCCAGGTCACTATCTAGATTCCAAATCTGGAGAACTTACCGAGTGGTACAAAAGACCATGGGAATACCCATTAAACGAAGAAACGGTTGAAGCACAAATTAAAAGTATTCACGACGCTCTCGATTCTGCGGTGCACAGACAGCTTATGTCTGATGTTCCTTACGGAGTTCTTTTGTCGGGAGGATTAGACTCTTCCATAACCTCTGCACTTGCAAAAAAATATGCAGATAGACGAATTGAAAGCCAAGAAAAAGAAAAAGCGTGGTGGCCACAATTGCACTCCTTTTCTGTAGGTCTCGAAGGAAGTCCAGATCTAAAAGCAGCTCAAAAAGTAGCGGATCACCTCGATACGGTCCACCACGAAATCAAATTCACTATTCAAGAGGGAGTTGACGCTTTAGAAGATGTAATATACCATCTCGAAACTTATGATATAACCACGATTCGAGCGTCGACACCCATGTACTTGATGGCCAGAGCAATCAAAGCAATGGGAGTAAAAATGGTTCTTTCCGGTGAGGGTGCTGACGAATTATTCGGAGGATACTTGTATTTCCATAAAGCTCCAAATTCAAAAGAATTTCACGAAGAAACCGTTCGAAAACTGAGTAAACTACACCAGTACGATTGTTTGAGAGCAAACAAATCTCTAGCGGCATGGGGAATTGAGGGAAGAGTACCTTTTCTAGACAAAGAATTTATGGATGTAGCCATGGGGATCAATCCAGAAAACAAAATGATAAACGGAGAGAGAAAAGAAAAATGGATTTTGAGAAAAGCATTTGAACAATATCTTCCAGACGAAGTAGTTTGGAGACAAAAAGAGCAATTTTCAGACGGGGTTGGCTACAGCTGGATTGATGAGCTAAAAGAATTGGTAGAAGAACGAGTAAGCGACAGTCAAATGGAAAATGCTCATTTTAGATTCCCAGTTCAGACCCCCAAAAATAAAGAAGAGTATTTTTACCGATCTATATTTGAGAAACATTTCCCATCCGATACAGCAGCACTTTGTGTTCCATCAGAACCATCCGTGGCATGTTCCTCACCAGCCGCATTGGCTTGGGATAGCTCCTTTACTGATGCTAACGAGCCGTCGGGAAGGGCAATATCCTCGGTTCACGACAAAGCCTATGCAAAAGCCTAAGCCCATAAGTGCCGTTTAAGCCCATATTGTCTTTAACAAAGAAAAAAGAAGGTAGTCTAAAACGTTAATCTGTCTATAAATGGATTTTAAAGCGTTTTAAGCTACTTTCTTTATTGTTGAAAACTTATGGTAATCCTCGGGCTAAACCCCGCTTAAAACGCGATATTTATTTATATTTGTATTATAACGTTTAATAAAACACTTATGAGCGAAGAAATTAACAAAGGACAATATTCCGCGGATAGTATTCAGGCCCTTGAGGGAATGGAACACGTTAGAATGCGTCCTTCCATGTATATCGGTGATGTGGGTGTACGCGGTTTACACCATTTGGTTTACGAAGTAGTAGACAACTCCATTGACGAGGCTTTGGCTGGACATTGTGATACTATAAATGTATGGATCAACGAAAACAACTCGGTAACTGTTAGAGACAACGGACGTGGTATTCCTGTCGGAATGCATAAAAAAGAAGGAGTTTCAGCCCTTGAGGTAGTAATGACCAAAATTGGTGCTGGAGGAAAATTCGACAAAGACTCTTACAAAGTTTCCGGTGGACTTCACGGGGTTGGGGTATCTTGTGTAAATGCCTTGTCCGACGATTTAAAAGCAACTGTCTATAGAGACGGAAAAATATACGAGCAAGAATACAAAAGAGGAAAGGCTGAATATCCTGTAAAAATGGTTGGAGATGCCGAAACTACAGGAACAGAGGTTACCTTTTTGCCAGATAGAAGTATTTTCGTTCAAACCATTGAATATAACTACGACACCTTAGCAGCTCGTTTGAGAGAACTGTCTTTCCTAAACAAAGGAATTACAATAACTCTAACAGATAAGAGAAATTTAGACGACGAAGGCAATCCGATACACGAGGTGTTTTTCTCCAACGAAGGACTTCCTGAATTTGTGAGATACTTAGACGCAACAAGAGAGCAATTAACCTCAGAGGTTATTTCTGTAAGCGGAGAAAAGAATGGAATTCCTGTTGAGGTAGCAATGGTTTACAACACTTCCTTTGCAGAAAACCTGCATTCTTACGTAAACAATATAAACACCCATGAGGGTGGAACACACTTGTCTGGATTTAGAAGAGGTCTAACCAATACCTTGAAAAAATATGCAGATAGCTCTGGGATGTTGGACAAACTTAAATTCGATATAGCAGGAGACGATTTTAGAGAGGGATTAACTGCTATTATATCTGTGAAAGTTGCGGAACCTCAATTCGAAGGACAAACCAAAACAAAACTAGGAAACAGAGAAGTAACTTCCGCAGTATCTCAAGGAGTATCGGAAATGCTAACCGACTATCTAGAGGAACATCCGGATGATGCCAAACGAATCGTTCAGAAAGTTATACTTGCCGCTCAAGCGCGTCACGCAGCTAGAAAGGCGAGAGAAATGGTGCAAAGAAAAACAGTGATGTCCATAGGTGGACTTCCTGGTAAATTATCCGATTGCTCAGAAACAGACCCATCACAATGCGAGGTTTTCCTTGTTGAGGGAGATTCGGCAGGAGGAACTGCAAAGCAAGGTCGGGACAGAAAGTTTCAGGCTATTCTTCCATTAAGAGGTAAAATTCTAAATGTGGAAAAAGCAATGCAGCACAAGGTTTTTGAAAATGAAGAAATCAAAAACATGTTTACCGCATTAGGGGTTACGATTGGAACAGAAGAAGATTCTCGAGCACTTAATTTGTCTAAACTTCGCTACCACAAGATTGTGATCATGTGTGATGCCGATGTCGATGGAAGCCATATTGCTACCTTGATTCTAACGTTCTTTTTCCGATATATGAAAGAATTAATTGAACAAGGCTATGTTTACATCGCAACTCCACCTCTTTACTTGGTTAAAAAAGGTCAAAAAAGAGAATATGCTTGGAATGATGATCAACGAGATTTAATCGCCCAAAAATTGGGTGGTGGAGTTTCTATTCAGCGCTACAAGGGTCTTGGTGAGATGAATGCAGAACAACTTTGGGATACAACAATGAATCCGGACTTTAGAACTCTTAGACAAGTGACTATTGACAGCGAAGGAGAAGCAGATCGCGTCTTTTCTATGTTGATGGGGGATGAAGTTCCACCGCGTAGAGATTTTATTGAAAGAAATGCAAAATATGCAAATATTGACGCCTAAGTCAACACACTTTAAAAGCTCTACATTTTTGTAGGGCTTTTTTTTGGTCTAGAAACCACACATTTATAAAAAAAACAAAGCCAAACTAAGAGTTTTTATTAACTTTACGGCGCTAAAAAATTTAAACTAAAATCTATAAATTATGAAAGTAACCGTTGTTGGAGCTGGTGCCGTTGGGGCAAGTTGTGCGGAATATATCGCAATTAAAAATTTTGCTTCTGAAGTTGTTCTTGTGGACATCAAGGAAGGATATGCAGAAGGAAAAGCAATGGACCTAATGCAAACTGCATCGCTCAATGGTTTTGATACAAAAATAGTAGGATCTACAAATGACTACAGCAAGACTGCTGGTTCTCACATTGCTGTTATTACCTCTGGAATTCCTAGAAAACCAGGTATGACTCGCGAAGAGCTTATCGGTATTAACGCAGGAATTGTAAAAACTGTTTCTTCTAACATAATTGAGCATTCTCCTGAGGCGATCATCATAGTGGTGAGTAACCCAATGGATACAATGACTTACCTTACTCACAAATCACTTGGCCTAGCAAAAAACCGAATCATCGGTATGGGTGGAGCATTAGACAGCGCAAGATTCAAGTATCGTTTGGCTGAGGCTTTAGAATGCCCTATCTCTGATGTGGATGGTATGGTTATCGGAGGACACTCTGACGTAGGTATGGTTCCTTTGATTGGTAAAGCAGCACGTAACTCGGTAAAAGTATCCGAATTCTTATCAGAAGAGCGCATGGCTCAAGTTGTAGAAGATACAAAAGTAGGTGGTGCAACTTTGACGAAACTCTTAGGTACCTCTGCATGGTATGCTCCTGGAGCTGCAGTATCTGCTATGGTTCAAGCTATTGCATGTGACCAAAAGAAAATCTTCCCTTGTTCTGCCTTATTAACTGGTGAATACGGACTTGAGGATATTTCAATCGGTGTACCTTGTGTTATCGGTAAAAATGGAATTGAAGATATCGTAGAGATCAGTCTTTCAGAGGCAGAACTTACTCATTTGAAAACTTCTGCAGAAGGAGTTCGCAAAACAAATGGTCTTTTAAACCTATAGTTCTTTTCCATTGAAAAGAACAAAAAAAAGCAGCGCCTCGGCGCTGCTTTTTTCTTTTAAGATAGTCCCGAAACTTTTCCGTTTCGATCAATATGCATATCAGAGGATGCTGGTTTTGCCGGTAGACCGGGCATACGCATCATTTTTCCTAAGATAGGAATGACAAAACGGGCACCAGCTGCTATTTCCACTTCGCGAACCGTGACCCGAAAACCGTCAGGCCTTCCAAACAATCGATCGTCATCCGAAAATGACTTTTGAGTTTTAGCCATACACACCGCAAAATTATCCATTCCCAATCTACTGACACGCTTGAGGTTTAAAATAGCCTTGTTGTCGTAATCTACCCCATCGGCACCGTAAATTTCACGAGCTATACGTTCAATTTTATCCTTAATTGGCATCTCCCAGTCGTAAAGGGGTTTGAAGGACTTATCCGTGGATTCTGCAACTTTGACCACAGATCTAGCCAAATCCTGAGTCCCCTCTCCTCCTTTGGCCCAGCCTTCAGACAACACCGCCTCTACCCCCAAACGAGAACAAGCTTCTTTGACAAAAGCAACCTCTTCAGGGCTATCGGTAATAAAGGAGTTAATGGCTACAACTGGCTCAATATTAAACTTTCGAATATTTTCAATATGTTTTTCCAAATTCACTATTCCCTTTGCCACTCGTTCGAGATTTGGACTGTTCAAATCTTGTTTGCCCGCACCTCCGTGATGCCTCAAGGCTCGAATGGTAGCTACTAATACCACGGCTTTTGGAGACAAGCCTCCATGAGCACATTTGATGTCTAAGAATTTTTCAGCTCCCAAATCGGCTCCAAATCCAGCTTCCGTAACTACATAATCCGACAAGGACATTCCCATTTTTGTTGCCAGTAAACTATTTGTTCCTTGGGCTATATTGGCAAAAGGACCACCGTGAATAATAGCTGGATTCCCCTCTAGGGTCTGCACTAAATTGGGCTTTATAGCGTCTTTTAGCAATATTGCCATAGCATTCTCCGCTTCTAAATCTCTGGCGTAAACGGGTTGTTTATCAAAAGTAAAACCAATTAAAATATCTCCTAAACGAGTTTTTAAATCGTCAAAGTTTTGAGCCATACATAGTATAGCCATCACCTCAGAGGCAGGTGTGATATTAAAACCGTCTTGTCTTGGAACCCCATTAAAAGTTCCACCGAGACCAATAGTAATATTTCTCAAGGAACGGTCGTTCATATCGATAACTCTTTTCCAGAGAATAGTCCTTTGATCAATGTTTAAATTCCCAGTTTTAGCTTGTAGGTTATTATCAATCAATGCAGCTAACAGGTTGTTGGCTTTTTCTATTGCATTGAAATCTCCTGTAAAATGCAAGTTGATATCCTCCATCGGAAGAACTTGAGAATACCCTCCACCAGCAGCCCCTCCTTTAATTCCAAAGACTGGACCGAGAGAAGGCTCTCTCAAAACGACTGTACTTTGCTTCCCTATTTTATTTAGACCTTCACTCAAACCAATGCTTACTGTAGTCTTTCCCTCACCAGCAGGAGTAGGTGTAAGGGCAGTAACCAAAATCAAGGTCCCTTTTTTGACTTTTTTCTCATCGATTAAATCCAAAGGTAACTTCGCTTTATACTTTCCAAAATGTTCTAAAGAATCCCTTTCTATACCCAATTTAAGGGCAATGTCATCAATAGGTTTCATTTCTGCATTTTGAGCAATTTCGATATCTGATAAGTGTTTCATTTCCTTAAATTTTAGTCCTTTAAATTTACGTATTAAAGCAGGGAAAACAAAAGATAAGTTCCTTGCATTTGGACCCGATATTTCTATATTATAAAAGTCAGTCAAAAATTGACTATTCCCATTTATAATGATATATTTGCGCGATTTACAACTGTTTAATTAAATAAATTTAGAATGCAAAACAGAGGACTTATTAGAGGGTTCGCCATCCTTTTTGGATTGGTTAGTTTGTATCAGCTATCATTTACCTACTTCGCTTCGAATGTAGAAGATGCAGCTGCTACCTACGCAGAACAACGAGCAACGGCAAATGACGGTAGAGAAATAGCGAGATTAGAAAAGCAATACCTAGATTCAGTAGGCAATGAAACTGCTATGGATTTGGGACTTGTGAGTTTCACTTATAACGATATCAAAGACAAAGAAATTAATCTAGGTTTGGATTTAAAAGGTGGTATCAATGCCATCCTTCAAGTTTCGGTTAAAGATATTTTAATCGGGCTATCCAATGAATCCAAGAATCCAACTTTTAGAAAAGCTCTAGACGCTGCAGATCTTGCTCAAAAATCTAGTGACAAACCATATGCAGAATTGTTTTTCGAACAATTCGAAGAAGTTGGTGGAGGAACAGCTAAACTTAGCGATCCAACTATTTTTGGAAATAAGTCTCTGAGAGACAAAATCAATTTCCAAATGTCCAACAAGGAGGTAATGCCAATTATAGAGTCTGAAATTAACGCCTCTATATCTACAGCCTTCCAAGTATTGCGTTCGAGAATTGATAAATTCGGAGTTACTCAGCCAAATATTCAGCGTATTGGAAACTCTGGACGTATTTTGATTGAGCTTCCAGGAGCAAAAGATATTGAAAGAGTTCAGAAATTACTCCAAAGTACTGCAGAGTTGCAGTTTTGGGAAGTATACAACAACCAAGAAACTTCTGCATTCTTTATTCAAGCAAATAGCGTAATTCAAGCTAAGTTAGCTACAAAAGAAGAAGTTAAAGAATCTTCAGAAGAACAGTCTGTTGACGATTTATTAGGAAGTGTACAAGACTCAATCACAGTCCAAGAAAACTTGTTCTCTGTTTTGTCTCCAAACATTCCTCAGAACCAAAACCAAATCAGTTCTATGGTTGGATTTGCTTCTGTAAGAGATACTGCAAAAGTAAACGATTACTTGGCAATGCCAGAGGTTAGAGATCTGTTGACAGCTGACATGAAATTTGCGCAATTCTTTTGGGATGCAAAACCAAATAAGAATTCTGATGTAATTACTCTTTATGCTATTAAAGGTAACCGCAAAAACCAAGCTCCTATCGAAGGAGATGTTATCGAAGATGCTTCTCAGCAATTCGATCAATTTGGTTCTAACGCGGAAGTTAGCATGACCATGAATAGTAGAGGATCTAAATTGTGGGAAAAAATGACTGCAGCCAATGTAGGAAATTTTGTCGCTGTTGTTTTGGATGACTACGTATATACTGCACCTCGTGTAAATGATGTAATTAAAGCTGGTCGTACATCGATTAGTGGAAACTTTACTGTAGAGGAAGCACAAGATTTAGCAAATGTTTTAAAGGCTGGTAAATTACCTGCTGCCGCTCATATTATCCAATCGGAAGTTGTAGGACCTTCTCTAGGTCAAGAGGCTATCGAAAGTGGAATAAGCTCTTTTGGAATCGCCTTGATTCTCGTGCTTATTTGGATGATTTTCTATTACGGAAAAGGTGGTATCTATGCCGATATAGCCCTATTGGCTAACTTG
The DNA here is from genome assembly GCA_042091275.1 of Flavobacteriaceae bacterium. Taxonomy (GTDB): domain Bacteria; phylum Bacteroidota; class Bacteroidia; order Flavobacteriales; family Flavobacteriaceae; genus JBELHR01. Next base: position 17,906 of record JBELHR010000015.1, on the reverse strand, counting down.
GTATTTATCTTTGGAATTTTGACTGCTTTTGGAGCAGTATTGACACTTCCTGGAATCGCAGGTATTGTACTGACAATCGGTATGTCTGTGGATGCTAACGTTCTTATCTTTGAGAGAATCAAAGAGGAATTTGCAAAAGGAAAAGGTTTAAAAGAAGGAATTCAGTCTGGATTTAGCAATGCATTGTCTTCTATTTTAGATGCCAACGTAACTACGTTATTAACAGGTCTTATCTTATATGTATTTGGAACTGGACCAGTAAAAGGATTTGCTTATACCTTAATGATTGGTATTGCTACATCTTTGTTCTCTGCCATCTTTATCACAAGACTCTTTATCGATCGTTCTTCTAATAAAGGAACAGATTTGACCTTTACGACAAACATGACAAAGAATTGGTTTAAAAACATCAATTTCGATTTCTTAAAAGCTCGTAAAAAAGGATATATCATTTCAGGAGTTGTAATTCTTTTGGGAATTGCCTCTCTTTTCACTAATTCTTTAAACTACGGAGTAGATTTTGTAGGAGGAAGATCTTATGTGGTTCGTTTTGACGAAACCGTAAGTGCTACAGATGTTGCAAATAGTTTAAAAGATAATTTTGGTTCTGCTCCTGAAGTAAAGACTTACGGAACAGATAACCAATTAAAAATTACTACAAAATACAAGATTGACGAGACTGGTCCAGATGTGGATGAAGCCGTTTCTCGTGCTCTTTATTCTGGTGTTCAATCCTACCTACCTGAAGGAACTTCTTACGAGACCTTCCAAGGAGGATACGATGGACAGACCATCGGGGTATACTCTTATATGAAGGTAGAACCAACTATCGCTGATGATATCAAGACAGCAGCAGGTTGGGCAATAGTAGGATCCCTATTGGTTGTTTTCTTCTATATCTTGTTGAGGTTTAGAAAATGGCAATTCTCTTTAGGAGCTGTTGCTGCAGTTGCTCACGATATTTTGATTGTTCTTTCTGTATTCTCAATCGCATACTCATGGATGCCATTTGATATGGAAATTGGACAGTCGTTTATTGCGGCCTTATTAACTGTAGTTGGATACTCTCTTAATGATACGGTAGTAATTTTTGACCGTATTCGCGAGTTCACTAGAGAAAATCCAAAATCAAAAGCCTACGGAGTTATCAACAAAGCACTGTCTAGCACATTGGGAAGAACGATTAATACTTCTTTGACAACCCTAGTAGTACTCTTGGCAATATTCCTATTCGGGGGAGATTCCATAAAAGGATTTATGTTCGCACTTATCATTGGAGTTTTAGTAGGTACCTACTCTTCTCTTTTTGTTGCGACACCGATTATGTACGATACCTTGAAAAAAGGAGACGATAAAGAAAACTAATAAGTTATTATATTCCTCAAACCGTTCTGATTCGTCAGAACGGTTTTTTTCATTAATTAGAATTCGAATTACTAACTTTGCCCCAACAAAATAGTATGAGTTTAATCAAGGTCCACGATAAATATTTTAAGCGTTATATCTCCTCAGAGGAGCTCGACACTACGGTTAAAAATTTAGCCTATCAAGTCGCTAGCGATCTGGAAGATGATTGTATTCCTTTATTTGTAGGAATACTGAACGGTTCTTTTATTTACGCTTCAGATTTTGTTAGACATTTCCCAAGACCTTGCGAAGTATCTTTTGTGAAATTGAGTTCCTATAAGGGCACAAAAAGTGAAGGAGCCGTCCAAGAACTAATTGGATTAAACTCGGACTTAAAGGGACGAACGGTGATTGTTCTAGAGGACATTATCGATACCGGAACAACTCTGAGTACGATTGACAAAATATTTAAAGCCAGCGATGTCAAAAGCTTTAAAATAGCTACCCTCTTTTTTAAGCCAGATGTTTACAAAAAAGAGTTGGCAATTGATTATATTGGAAAGTCTATTCCGGACGAATTTATTTTAGGATATGGACTAGATTATGATGAATTAGGAAGAAATTTAGCGGATGTATACCAACTAACCACAGTACCCAAAATGAAAAATATAGTATTATTTGGCCCTCCTGGTGCAGGAAAAGGAACCCAAGCAGATCTTATTAAAGAGAAATACAATCTTGTACATATCTCCACGGGAGACGTATTTAGATATAATATTAAAAATGCGACCGAGCTAGGAGTTTTAGCAAAGTCCTATATCGACCAGGGTAACCTTGTACCGGATGAAGTTACCATAAATATGCTTCAAGCAGAGGTTGAGAAAAACCCAGAAGCAAATGGATTTATATTTGATGGTTTTCCTAGAACAGAGGACCAAGCCATCGCCCTAGATTCGTTTTTAGCTGAAAAAGGAGAAGGGATCAATGCCATGATTGCTCTTGAGGTAGAAGAGGACCTTTTGGTCACTAGACTATTAGAAAGGGGTAAAATCAGTGGGAGAGCTGACGACCAGGACGAAGAAAAAATTCGTAATCGATTTAATGAATACCGTACAAAAACGGCTATTGTTAAGGAGTATTATTCAAAACAAAATGCTTGTCACTCCATTAATGGAGTTGGCCTTATAGAAGAGGTTAACGGACGACTAACTCAAGTAATTGACAATCTATAGATATGACGGAAGGCAATTTCATAGACTACATCAAAATTTATGCTTCTTCTGGTAAAGGAGGGCGTGGATCTGCACATTTACACCGAGAGAAATTTATCTCAAAAGGAGGACCAGATGGCGGAGACGGTGGTCGTGGAGGTCATATCATTATTCGTGGAGATAGAGCTCTTTGGACGCTTCATCACTTGCGATTCTTAAAACATTCCAGAGCAGAACACGGTGGTGACGGAGGTAGCAGTAGAAGTACCGGAAAAGACGGAGGTGACTCTGTAATTCCTGTTCCTTTGGGAACCATAATTCGAGATGCGGACACCCAAGAAATCTTGTTTGAAATTACGGAAGACGGTCAGGAAAAAGTCTTGCTTAGAGGAGGAAAAGGAGGTCAAGGAAATTGGCATTTCAAATCCTCGACCAATCAAACACCACGCTATGCGCAACCTGGAATGCCAGGAGTGGAGGGTTGGTATCAAATAGAATTAAAAATCTTAGCGGATGTCGGTTTAGTCGGCTTTCCAAATGCCGGAAAATCCACTTTGCTATCTGTAATTACCGCTGCAAAGCCGAAAATTGCAGATTATGAATTTACTACGCTAAAACCAAATCTAGGTATTGTCGATTATCGCGATCAGAGGTCCTTTGTAATGGCAGATATCCCGGGTATCATCGAAGGAGCTCACGAAGGGAAAGGATTAGGGCATCGCTTCTTGAGACATATAGAGCGTAATTCCACCCTACTATTCTTGATTCCTGCTGACGCCAAAGACGTTCGCAAATCTTATGAGATACTTCTAAACGAACTTCGAGAGCACAATCCCGAATTATTAGATAAAAAAAGATTGTTAGGTATTTCAAAATGCGATATGCTCGACGAGGAACTTATGGAGGAATTCAAATCGGATTTACCCGAAGGCATTCCCTATATCTTCTTCTCATCTGTCGCACAAATAAACCTGATGGAATTAAAAGACAAGCTTTGGGAAATGCTAGTTGCAGACTAGAACTCGGTTTTAAAGTGTATGGGTAAGGTATAATACACCGTGATTGCCTGTCCTTGTTTTACAGCCGGGTAAACTGTTGGTAGATCCTCGATAATCAACTTTAGTCTTTCCGGTAACATAGGAAGTGTTTTCTCTATAGAGGCTGGCTCAATTTTGAAAAGGCTTATCGCTCCTTGCTTGTCTACAAGCAGCCTTACATCTACATTTTGATTCATAGCAACAGAACTTGAAAACTCGTGAGATAGCAGGGGCATTGCGATAGCCAAATACAGACTGTCTCTAGTGCACAATTCTTGTTCAAACTTGTCCGAAAAAACTTTACATCCCTTAAAGAGTGGTAATTTGTCGATTTTATTATAATCAACCACTGTGTCTAGAGGAGGCAAAAACTTGTTTTCAACAGCACTATCGGTATTCAAAAAGCAGGAGCTTAGGAACATCAAAAAAATAAAACAAATAAGCTTGTTGTGCATTGAAATAATTTGTACTTGAAATTTACAAAATTAAATGACTTATAGAAGCTTTTTGGAGCCACACTTTTACAAAACAAATCAGCGACTTTCAAATTGAAAGTCGCTGATAAATATTTGATTGTATTGGAATTAAAATTACTCTGTCGCAATCAAAATTGGAATAGAATAACTTACAACAGCAGCTTGTCCTTCGTGCATTCCTGGTTCCATTTCTGGTAAACTCTTGATTACGCGAACCGCTTCTTGCTCCAACTTGGCATGAGGAGCTCTGGCTTTGACATCCATTACATCTCCGTTTTTGTCGATTTTGAACATAACAAAGATTCTCTCTTCTGCATCGACCATATCCAACTCACTAGCTAAATCACTATCGAAGTTTCTCGCGATATGCTTTTGAATTCCTGCAGTAAGGCAAGCTTTTTGTGCTTCTCCCGATAGCTCTTCACATCCAGGATATACAGGTGCAGAGTCTACAACTGCAAAAGCGACATCTTCCGTCACCATTTCCTCGACAACTTCCTCTGCCTCAATTTCTGACATATCGGTAACAGGAGCAGCCTCGACAGCTTCCACCGCCGGCTCAACTTCCATTACTTCTTCCGTACTCTCCTCTACCATTTCTGTTTTGGATTTCTTATCTCCTTTTGTGTTGCAAGCAACTAACATAGCTGCGGATAGAAACACAACTGACAGACTTAAATAATTTCTTTTTTTCATAATTCGGCTTTTTTTGGCTTTAAATTTTTGTTTTTCTAAAATACAAAAAAATCAATAAGCACGACATTAACAGATGGTTAAGTAAGGACATCCAAAAGTTTGCTTATTTTACATTAAACACAATAGGAAGAGCATATTTGACTCCAACTGCCTTACCTTCTGACTTCCCTGGCTGCATTTGAGGTAAATTTTGAATCGTTCGAATCGCTTCTTTTTCCAAATCTTTGTGTGGAGCTCTGGCGCGAATATCGACTACGTTGCCATCTTTGTCAATTTTAAACAGTACAAAAATTCTCTTTTTACCAGCTTCTAAGCCCAAATTATTAGCCAGGTTGATATCAAATTCTGTTGTGACGAAATTCTGCATAGACTTATTCAAACAAGCTTTTTTTTCTTCGTTGGTCAGGTTTTCGCAACCGGGATAAACTGGTACCTCTTGAACAATGGAAAAAGGAATATCTTCGACAATCTCTTCAACTCTTGATATTTTATCTAATTCTTTGGACTTTACAACACTTTCGGCTTCATCTTGTGCTTGGCTTGTGCAAGAGCTGATAAACATCATAAGAAACATCAAAGGGAGGATTGCGATATACTTTAATTTGTGAATTACTTTACTATTATTTTTAGTTAACATTTTTATTCTTTTTTTAATTTGAGACTCCTTGTAAAAGGAATTGACTATACTCATATCGTGTACCTTAAAGTTATATTCGAGCAGAATATTAATATAATCATGTGTTTTATGCGTTTGGGTCAAACTGGAATCGGTTTGGTATTCGTGTAAAATATCTATCCTTTTTTGAAATAGATATATTAAAGGATTAAACCAAAAAACAACTTTAATCAGTTCCAAAACCATTTTATCTACGCTGTGATACTCTCTGTAATGAATCCTTTCGTGATCCAAAACGAGATCTAGCTCCTTCCCTCCTTCTTTGGAGGAAATAAAAATATACTTGAAGAATGAAAATGAGGCAATATCCAGGTCCAGCATAACTAGAACTGTCCTTCCATTAGAAATGACTTTCCCTCTTCTATAGAGCTTCCAAATTGAAAAGAGCTTTTGCGTAAAACGCAAGGATGCTATAAAAAAACCAAATCCATAGATTAAAACAACTAAAGAGTTCAAGGAAATTCCTTTACGAATTGGAACAGAACTATCCGGCATTAAATTAATTTCCGGTATTGCACTTTGGAATTCCATGAACGAATTTCCACTTAAGTCCGAAATATAGGAGGAGATTAAGCCTCCCACAGTCGGAATCACAAAGGATACACCTAGTACCAAAAGTAAATACAACCTATTGGCTTTGAAAAAGGTTAATTTAGAAAGAAATAGATCGTAAAAGACCAAGAATACTAGTTGAAATATTAAAACTTGGAAAACATATTCTATCATGACTTCTTAGATTTAGATTCTTCTATTAAACGCATTATCTCATCCAATTCTGAAATATCAATCTCATTAGAATTCACAAAAAAAGATACCATAGAGCTCAAAGAGCCCTTAAAATAGGAACCCATTAACTTGTTCAAGCTTTGATTGGAATAATCTTCTTGAGCAATCAACGGAAAATATTCAAATCCCCTACCCTTTGCCTCATGCCCTACCAATCCTTTTTTTTCTAAAATTCGGATTAGGGTAGAAACTGTATTATAGGCTGGTTTTGGTTCTGGCAATACGGCCAAAACACCTTTTACTGGGCTTTTTTTCAAAACCCAAAGAACCTTCATAATTTCCTCTTCTGCTTTTGTTAATTCTACATTCATAAGTATAAATTTGTGTACGTACATTTCAAATGTAACTAAATTTTTAGTTTAAACTAATTATTTAGTTGAATTTAACATTTAGATAAACTCTTTTAAAATATTATCTTCGCCGCATGGACATACTTTTATTATTTATTGGTTTTATTTTAGTCATAGCAGGAATTATCGGTAGTATACTTCCAATACTTCCCGGACCTCTAGCCTCTTGGGTTGGTTTGGTATGCCTTTATTTTACCAAACCGGTTACTGCAAATACTTCAGTTCTTTGGATTTCCTTACTATTTGTAATAGCAATTACCGTTTTGGATAATTTTATACCTGCTATTGGTGCTAAAAAGTTTGGAGGTACTAAAAGTGGGATGCGCGGGTCCATTGCCGGTGCAATTTTAGGTATTTTCTTAGGTCCGATTGGTATTATTACTGGTCCTTTTATCGGAGCTTTTGTAGGTGAACTAGTGGCAGACAGTCGAGATACGCAAAGAGCATTTCGTGCTGCTATCGGATCCTTTATTGGTTTTTTACTTTCGACTGGAATAAAACTTTTCGTTTGTTTTACGCTTTTGACTTATTTCTTTCAAGCATTCTGGCCTGTCAGAGGGTTGTTTTTTTAGCAAAAAAAAAGCCTCCCAATAAAGGGATGCTTTCCATTGGTCCTAAAACCGTGGCAGGTCCCCCCGCCAAACAACACAACACAAGTCTTGTGAACTTGCTGAGCAAAGATACACTTTGGCTTTGTAGTTAGCAAACTTTAGAAGACTTTAATATCAGGAGCTTTGTTTAGAAAGCTTTTGATTGTATCTTTGAACTTGGAATTTTATATATCAACAAAAGAGTCTGCAATGCAACTATCAGAGCAAGAAATTATCAGGAGAGAATCCTTAGAAAAATTAAGAGAATTAGGCATTAACCCCTACCCAGCAAAAGAATTTAAAAGTAGTGCTAGTGTTGCAGAAGTACTTAGCAATTTTGAAAAACTAGAGGGATCTGAAGTCGTTTTAGCAGGACGAATGATGAATAGACGTATCATGGGATCGGCATCTTTTGCAGAATTAAAAGATTCTACTGGTCGCATGCAGATTTACCTCAACAGAGACGAACTCGCTCCCGGCGAAGACAAGACGATTTACAATACTGTATTTAAAAAACTCCTCGATATCGGAGATATTATAGGTGTCAAAGGAACTGTATTTAAAACTAAGGTTGGAGAAATCTCCGTGAGCCTAACTGAGCTGACTCTTTTATCGAAAAGTCTAAAGCCTCTGCCTGTTGTAAAAACAGATGCTGATGGAAATGTACACGATGCTTTTAGCGATCCAGAGCTTAGATATCGCCAGAGATATGTCGACCTTATCGTGAACGATCAAGTAAAAGATACTTTTATAAAAAGGACAAAAATAACCAACTCTATCCGAGAGTTTTTAAATAACAAAGGGTTCCTAGAAGTTGAAACCCCAATTTTACAACCCATTCCAGGAGGTGCGGCTGCCAGACCGTTTATCACCCACCACAATGCGCTAGACATGCCGCTTTATCTACGTATCGCTAATGAGCTGTACTTAAAGAGACTTATCGTTGGAGGGTTTGATGCTGTATATGAGTTTGCCAAGGACTTCAGAAATGAAGGAATGGACCGTACACACAATCCAGAATTCACTGTAATGGAATTGTATGTTGCCTATAAAGACTATCATTGGATGATGTCCATGACAGAATCTCTTCTCGAAAAGATTGCTGTCGACACCAATGGACAAACTGAGGTTCAGATTGGAGAGAACAAAGTTAGCTTTAAGGCTCCATATCCTCGAGTTCCAATTTTAGAAGCAATCAAAATTCACACTGGACACGATGTCGCTGGCATGAACGAGGAAGAGTTGAGAGCAGTCTGCAAAGAAGTAGGTTTAGAGGTAAACGAAACCATGGGAGTTGGTAAATTGATCGACGAACTATTTGGAGAAAAATGTGAGCATCACTATATCCAACCTACTTTTATAACAGATTATCCAAAAGAGATGAGTCCTCTGACTAAGGAGCACAGGGACAATCCAGCTTTGACGGAACGATTCGAATTGATGGTCAATGGGAAAGAACTAGCAAATGCGTATTCTGAGTTAAACGATCCAATAGACCAAAAAGAGCGTTTTGAAGACCAATTAAAACTATCGGAAAAAGGAGATGACGAAGCGATGTTTATCGACCAAGATTTTATCCGTTCCTTGGAATATGGAATGCCTCCTACTTCTGGTATTGGAATTGGTATTGATAGATTAGTGATGTTTATGACTAATAATGCTTCCATCCAAGAGGTTTTATTCTTCCCTCAAATGAAACCGGAGAAAAAAGAAATCCCTCTAAATGACGAGGAAAAGTTATTGATGAAAGAATTAAAAACTTTTGAAGGACCTGCAGCTCTTGCAGATTTAAAATCTAAGACTGGATTGTCCAACAAGAAATGGGATAAGACCATAAAGAGTCTTAAAAAATTGAATCTAATTGAGGTCGCTATGGTCGAAGACATTTTAAGCGTGACCCAAAAAGTATAAATTTTACACTTACTTTAATAAAAGACAGGCTTAGGCCTGTCTTTTTGTTTTATCCATAAGGCTTTAACATTTCTTTTGCGTAAAACCACCTATGAATACTTATTTTAGGGGTCCAAACTTAAAATTAAATCATGATTACAAAGCAATTCAAGTTTATGCTTTTGACGGGTCTTGTAGCGGGTTTCATCGGAAATTCCTTTGCTCAAGACAAAAAAAAAGGAGGCATAAAACCTTATGAAGAAGTCGTTACTGCAGAAGCAACTACCGACGAAGGTCTATTCGCAGTTCACCGCATAGAGGATAAATACCTTTTTGAAATTCCGGACTCTCTATTTGAAAGAGAGATGTTGATGGTTACCCGAATAGCCAAAAACATAAATAACAACAGAAGTTTTGGAGGACAGAAGGCCAATACTCAAGTCTTGAGATGGCAAAAACAAGAGAAACACGTAGTGTTGAGAGTCGTTTCTTACGATGTCGTTGCCGACGAAGATTTGCCAGTAAGCGAGGCTGTGGCAAACTCTAATTTTGAGCCTGTTCTGTACAGATTCCCTATCAAAGCGTTAAACAGCGCCGCAGAGAGTACTGTTATCGATGCTACCGACTTGTTCGCTACCGATGTCAAAGCTTTAGGACTTCCTGCAGGTGTTAGAAAATCCTATAAGATTTCTTCTGTAGATGGGAAAAAATCCTTTATTGAAAGTGTAAATTCTTTTCCAAAGAATATCAATGTACAACACGTAAAAACGTATAAGGCTACTGCAGCCCCTTCTAACTATTCCACAGGAAGTGTTTCTGTACAGATGAGTAACTCCATGATTCTTTTGGATAAAGAGCCGATGCAAAGACGCTATTTTGACGAAAGAGTAGGATGGTTTACTTCGGAACAAACCGACTACGGTTTGGATGCTCAAAAGAGTAAAACGGTTACTTATTTGGATCGTTGGAGACTAGAGGTTAAAGATGAGGATATTGAGAAATTTAAAAATGGAGAATTAGTAGAGCCTAAAAAACAAATAATCTACTATATCGACCGAGCAACGCCAGAGCAATGGAAGCCTTATATCAAACAAGGTATTGAGGATTGGCAAGTGGCCTTTGAGGCAGCAGGTTTTAAAAACGCCATCATAGCTATGGATCCTCCAACAGAGGAAGAAGATCCAGAGTGGAGTCCAGAGGATGTTCGCTATTCTGTAGTGCGCTATTTGGCATCTCCTATTCCAAATGCAAATGGACCTCACGTAAGTGACCCTAGATCCGGAGAAATTTTAGAATCCGATATCAACTGGTATCACAATGTAATGAGTCTCCTTCAAGGATGGTTCTTTGTTCAAACTGCAGCGATCAACCCGGATGCACAGTCGGTTGAATTCAAAGAGGAAGTAATGGGTCGTTTGATTCGTTTTGTATCCTCTCACGAGGTGGGACACACGCTTGGTTTGCCACATAATATGGGGTCAAGTGTAGCATATCCTGTAGATTCTTTGCGTTCTGCAGAGTTTACCCAAAAATATGGAACAGCACCTTCTATAATGGATTATGCTCGTTTTAACTACGTGGCTCAACCCGGTGATGAGGGAGTTGCACTTATGCCAAATATTGGTATTTACGACAAGTATTCTATCTCATGGGGATATAGACCAATCCTAGATGCTGCCGATGCAAGAGCAGAAAAAAGCACTTTAGATGCTTGGATTTTGGAACATGCTGGAGATCCAATGTATAGATTTGGACACCAACAAGCAGGAGGTGTTGTAGACCCAAGTTCTCAAACAGAGGATTTAGGAGATGATGCCGTAAAAGCATCTGAATACGGAATTGCAAACTTAAAACGCATTGTTCCAAACCTTATCGAATGGACTTCTGAAAAAGGAGAAAACTACGATAATCTAGAAGCTATGTACGGTCAAGTGGTATCTCAGTTTAACCGTTATATGGGACATGTATCTTCGAATATTGGAGGTGTATATGAAAACTACAAAACAAGTGATCAAGCAGGGCCTGTTTACACCTATGTTTCCAAAGAACACCAGCAAAATTGTTTAAATTTTGTTCAAGAAAATCTTTTTGAAACACCTTATTGGATGATAGATAAAGATATTATCTCTAGAACTCAGTATTCAGGAATCAGTGAAACCATCCGCAGAAGTCAAGTGAGAACACTCAATAATATCCTAAATCCAGGACGCATGACTCGTATGGCTGAAAATCAAGCATTAAACGGATCGAGTGCATACTATCTGGAAGATATGATGGAAGATTTGAGAACAGGAGTTTTTGCTGAAGTAAAATCTGGAGACGAAACCGATAGCTACAGACGTAATTTACAGCGTGCCTATATCGAGCGTATGGATTATATTCTCAATGATGCAATTGATGTTTTGAGAGGACCAAGTTCTTCTTATGTAAAAACTACGTTTGTAAAACTGAATGAGTCTGAAGTGATGCCAATGGTAAAGGGAGAGCTTATGACCCTTCAAAAGGATTTGACAAAGGCTGCTAAAAGGGCTAAGAGTAATACCGAAAAATACCACTACGAAGATCTTTCGAATCGTATTACCAATATCTTAAAAACAACAAAGTAGAACATTTTTTACTAGCTGTTTTAACTAAAAAGCCCGCTAAACATTGCGTTTAGCGGGCTTTCTTTTTTTATTTAAATTTTACTTATTCCCTTTGGACATGTCTTTCAGTATACCATCGACTATACTCGACAGGCGATCTGAATCTAAATCGTAGTGCATATCAAATGAAGTCTTTTCCGGAAACTGCTCTACCATAAGTGTAGAGGAAGGGAATGCAAAGGATACTCCCATCTGATTGGCCAGTTTTAGGATTGCCATATGAAGCACGTGTTTTGAGCTTTGCTCTGAGTTCCAGTCTAGAGCAATGAAATACACGTTGATTAGTATATCCAAAGAGGAAGCCCCAAAGTTTGTGAACTCCACATTATAAGCATCATTTCTGATATTGGGATGTTTGATAACAATTTGTCGAACACCTTCGATAAAAGTCTGCATCAATTCAGGAGGTGTATCGTAGCGAATCCCAACCTGTGTAGTGTATCTTCTATAACTTCTCGCTCCCTTGTTGTTTATTACCAGTTCTGCCAATTGATTGTTCGGTATATAGAATACGGAGGTATCCGCAGCTCTGATTCTAGAGGATCTAAATCCAACTTCTTCCACTGTACCCATAACGGTTCCAGCTTCTATCCAATCTCCAATGTGAAATGGTTTGTCTAGGAAAATCATAAAAGAACCAAGAAGGTTTTTAACCGTATCCTGGGCAGACAAGGCAACTGCCAAACCTCCAATGGATGCCCCTGCAAGCACGGAAGTAGGATTGACTCCAACGACCGTCAGAACTTGTAAAAGCCCAAAAATAATTACAATAATTTTTAGAACATTACTGATAACTGGTGCCAACTGATCATCTAGTTGGGAGTGGGTAGTACTCGCATATTCTTTGTAAAACTCGACTCCTAAACTAATAAAAGTCATCAGTACACTAATCCAAAATACAATATTAGCAAAATCAAAACCCGTGAATAAAAAACTGCTGACAGATACATCTAGATCCAGTACAGGAAGCGTTCGTTCAATTAAAAATATTATTATGATATAGGTAATCGGCTTGGACACCTTAATTATGGTTTTGTGAATGCGGTCCGTGGTGTAATTCACCAAATATTTTTCGATTTTGGACATGATAGCAATCACAATCCATCTCACTAGAAAACCAAGTATATAGGCTAAAATTAAGGTAATTATAAACCCTAAAACCTGCCAAACTTCCAATAAATCGGTAAGTTTAAAATGCCCCCATTCCGGTATAAAACGCTCGATTTCAATATCGTCATAAGGAAATACATTACTGTAGATTAAATCTATTTCAGCTATGGTATTATCAGAGATGAGCCATTTCGTTCCAACCTGTTCCAAATATACCTCTGGTAGACGATTGGGAAACAAAACATAACGATTTGCTATCTCTATATCGAGTAAGGTGTCCCGATAGTTTTTTGCGTTTGGAATATTCTTGTAGACGATTTTAAGTCCTTTACCATCTATAATTTTTCGAAGTTTTTTGACCTTTTCTATGGCCTCATCTCCACTCAAACCCTGCATAATTCGCGAAGCTTTCGCATAATTCGGGTCTATGCCTTCGGCCTTAGTAGAATTGGAATAAAAAAGGTAAACAGCGTTTCTCGGAGAACTGAGATTTCCCTCAGGCATATCGGATTCCTGAGCAAAGGAAACAGAGAAAACAAACAAAAAAAGCAGCGATAAAATCTTATGCATCTCAATAGGTTTTAATAACAAAGATACACGAAAATTAAATAGTTACTTTGAGCGCTTCCTTCCTTTTTTTGGAAGAACACTTACGAATTCTCCTTTAGAATGCTTTTTTGAGCCTTTGCGTTTTCCTTTTGACTTTGTTCGTGGTACCGCGTCGTTAAAAGTGTTTTTTACTTTAAGACCTTTTTCATAATCCTTGGAAGGAATGAGTTTTTCCAACAAATCCTCTCTTCCAACCTTTCTTAAGGTATTGGATATCCAAGACTTATTCTCCTTCTTATACCAGAAGAAAAACTTGTGTTGCTCTTCTTTTTCCTTTTTAGTACGAGGCGTTTCCATTGGTTCCAAAGTATAAGGATGAAATCCACTGTAATAGATCACAGTAGCCACTGTCATTGGAGTTGGTGTAAATCCTTGAACTTGCTCTAATTTGAAGCCCATATCTTTTGTCTCAGCCGCTAAATTGGCCATATCCTCTAGTTTAGAAGCAGGGTGGGAAGATATAAAGTAAGGTATAATCTGAAGGTTCAGCTTCAAGTTTTTATTCATTCGATCGAAGCGCTCTTTAAATAAATGAAAATACTTAAAGCTAGGCTTACGCATCAATTTTAATACGGGGTCCGATGTGTGTTCTGGTGCTACTTTTAACCTTCCAGATACGTGTTTTGTTATAACTTCCTCGGTATATGCGTCGAGTTCTTTTGGATCCGCTTTTTTATTGAATTCCGGAACCAACATATCGTAGCGAATTCCAGAACCGATAAATGACTTTTTAACTTTTGGGTGACTGTCAACCGCTTTGTACAAATCCGTCATCGGTTGATGCGAGGTGTCTAGATTACTACATATTACAGGAGAAATACAGGATGGAGCAACACATTTATCGCATATGGATTGTACCTTCCCTTTCATTTGATACATGTTGGCAGATGGTCCTCCAATATCGGATAGATATCCTTTAAAGTCGTCCATTTCTGCAACTTTATCCACTTCCTCCAAGATAGATTTTTGACTTCGAGAAGCGATAAACTTCCCTTG
>JBELHR010000015.1:0-3387 GCA_042091275.1 Flavobacteriaceae bacterium | reverse complement strand
TATCCACTTCCTCCAAGATAGATTTTTGACTTCGAGAAGCGATAAACTTCCCTTGGTGGGCAGATATGGTACAAAAAGAACATCCTCCAAAACAACCTCTGTGGGTATTTATCGAGAACTTAATCATTTCATAAGCTGGAATAGGTCCGCGCTTATTGTATTTAGGATGTGGTAATCTAGTATAAGGCAAATCAAAAGAAGCGTCGATTTCTGCTTCCACCATAGTTGGATAGGGAGGGTTAATTACTACCGTATTATCTCCGACATTTTGTAAAAGCCTATTCCCTTTTGTCTTGTTTGATTCCTGTTCGATGGTCTTGAAGTTCGCCGCGTATACCTTTTTATTGGCTACACAGTCCTCATGAGAACTCAAATAGACATCTTTCCAGTTTTTATTTTTTTTCAGAGGCTCACTTCCCGGCTTTAAATACGCGGTTTGATTGATGGTTGTCAAGGACGAAAATGGCACCCCTTTTTTAAGCAGCGTTACAATATCTCTGAGTGGTTGTTCTCCCATTCCGTAAACCAACATATCCGCACCAGAATCCTCCAATATCGCAGGCTTGAGCTCATCAGACCAATAATCGTAGTGCGTAACCCTTCTCAAGGAAGCCTCGATTCCTCCAATTAAGACTGGTACATCGGGAAATTTATCTTTTAGAATTTTAGAATAAACCGTCGTGGCGTAATCCGGTCGAAAGCCAATATCTCCATTTGGAGTATAGGCATCCTTATCTCTTTTTCTTTTGGATGCGGTGTAATTTGACACCATAGAATCCATAGTTCCAGCTGTAATACCAAAAAACAATCTAGGTTTTCCCAGTTTTGAAAAATCCTGAAGATTATCATTGACATTTGGTTGCGGGACAATAGCCACCTTTAAACCATAACTTTCTAGTAGACGACCAATTACAGCAGGACCGAACGATGGATGATCCACATAGGCATCACCACTGAAAAGAATCACATCTAATTCTTCCCATCCACGTAATTTGACTTCTTTATTAGTAGTCGGCAGCCAATCTGAAAGTAAAGGTTTATTCATGCGGCAAAGATAGTCTAATTCTCTGAAAATAAAACAGTTCTTAAACCTAAGTCCAAAACAACAGTCTTAGGTGTATAAAACCTTATAAAATGAAGAAAACAATTATTACCGCACTATTCTGTGCAACAGTATCTTTGGGAACTGCACAAAGAAATTCACAAAACTTGGATGTCAATCAAAAAACAGAAATCGCTGTTAAAAGGCTGCAATTAAAATTGGATTTAAATAATGATCAAGTGAAAGAAATTAGTCCTCTTTTAAGAGAACAAGTTCAATTCCGTAAAGATTTAAAAAACAGGGATACCGATCTGAGCTCCTACGAAAAACGAATTGCAGTTCTAGATCGAAAAATTGAATTCCAGAGAGCCATGCAAAACATTTTGAGTGAAAATCAATACGAATCCTGGAAAAAACAGCAATCTAAAAGACGTAAATCGCGAAGACGCTTTACTAAATCTTAATTTGTCCTCAGCTTTTGTCCGATCGATATGGTATTGGATGAAAGCTGATTTAAGCGTTTTAATTCATCGACAGTCAAACCATACTGTTTAGAAATACTGTAGAGGGTATCTCCTTTTTTTACTCGATGAAAAGAATCGGACTCGCTAATTCTCTCATTCACTTTTAATTCCTGTCCGACACGCAATTCGTTGGAGTTTAGATTATTTACATCCGCAAGACCTTGAGGAGTCATATCGTATAATTTCGATATACTGTAAAGAGTTTCTCCTTTTTGCACGGTATGCCATCCTTTTCGCGAGGCTATTTCTCTATTCACAACTTTCTTTGGTTTTGAAGACTTGTCCTTCTTTGAACTGTATATAATCAAACCTTGATTAATTTCGATTTCATTTGAAGAAAGATCATTCATTTCGATCAATTCTTCTACCTCCAAATCATAGAGCTTAGATATACTGTATAGAGTTTCTCCTTTTTTTACAATATGAACTCCCTTTGGAGCAACAGGAGTCTCCTTTTTGTATTTTTTCGGTTTTTTATCGAGAACAAAAGCGTCAAAATCCTCTAATTGATACAATTCAATAAGGTTTATCAACTTACTAGGATAACGCTTATCTGTAGCGTATCCCGCACGTTTGAGTCCCTTTGCCCAGGCTTTGTAATCGTCGATATCATAGGTAAAAAGCGCACTATATCTGGACCTAGTTACCAAAAATAAAGAGTGATCTTTATAGGAAGTATGCACATATTTATACTTTCTAAAACACTCTCCTCTTTTATCGTCATCGTGATAAACCTTGGCGCCTGACCAACCTTTATGACATTTGATACCAAAGTGATTGTTCGATTTTGCGGCTAACTCCGATTGTCCATTCCCAGACTCCAACATACCTTGAGCCAAGGTGATACTCGCAGGAATTTTATACACTCGCATCTCTTCCATTGCGATATCTGCATACTTTCGGATATAAGCTATAGAGACAGGATCCAAGCCACTAGTTGATCGCTCCAATTTTCTCAGGTGCTTGGCTACATATGGATCTTCTTTTATTTTGGTTGGCTTCTTCTCTCGAGTCGACATATCATAACTCTCTGTATTGGCTACTTTTGGTTTGCTATTCGAATTGGAAACAGCGGTTTTCTTTGGTCCGCAACTGAACAAAAACAAAGTCATTAAAATATAGAGTGGAGTAGTGTATTTTTTCATAGCGCAATTTTAGTTTGACCTTTTTTCGTCAACTTTTGATTAAACCCTTGAATACCTTGCAAGCCTCCCGTGTGAATCAGAAGGATTTTACTTCCCTTGGAAAAATAATTCTTTTGAATTAAATCGTCGATACCAAAAAACATTTTCCCGGTATATATAGGGTCCAATAAGAGTCCGGTTTCAGCTTTAAACTTATTGATAAATGTAATTAAATTTTCTTGGTATTTTGCATAACCTCCAAAATGATAACCATCGATAAATTCCCAAGATGTCGAATCTGTAAATCTACCTATTTCTTCTTTCAAAAAAGAAAAATCCCTTAGAGCAGGAAAGCCCAGGATACGTTGGGAATCGAATGCAGAGTCAATAATCCCAGAAATAGTACCACCAGTACCAATTGCTACCCCGACAAAATTGAATCTGCTATCCTCAGGTTGGAGAATCTCCCTACAACCTTTTACGGCCAAACGATTCGTCCCCCCCTCCGGTATGGTGTAATACCTCTCGGGTAATGCAGAAACAGGTTTCAAGGTTTTAATTTTGTAATCCTCTCTACTTATAAAATAAAGCTTCATTCCTTTATCCATAGCAAAAGCAAGGGTAGGATTGGATCGTAATTCCGCTTCTGACTTTAAAGCTAATTCCTCGCCGCGGATAATTCCTATACTTTCCAAAC
>JBELHR010000047.1:4054-9941 GCA_042091275.1 Flavobacteriaceae bacterium | reverse complement strand
ATAATCCGGATTTTACTAGACACACATTCGAGCTCCAAAACACTAGCCTATATACTTTTAGTCTCCCTTTTCCCTATTGTTGGTATTGCTTTTTACTTTTCCTTTGGAATCAATTACAGACATCAAAGCAGAACCAAAAAAGGATTAAATGAATACCGACTAGTCTCTGAGAGTTTTAAACAAATCACGGTAGATGAAACTGAAAAGTTACTGGCCGAAAATGCCTCGGAGATTAGCCATTTTTCTGAATTGGTAAAATATCTTCGAGGTCTAAGCGATGAAAACCTAAGCAAGAATAAGGTTCAACTCCTTGTTAACGGAGAAGAAAAATTCCCAGAAGTATTAAGAACCCTAAAAACGGCAAAATCGTTTATCCATATGGAATATTACGATTGGGAAAATGACATTCGAGGAAACCAAATTAAAGAGGTGCTTTTACAAAAAATTCAGGAAGGTGTGAAAGTACGAGTGATGTATGACGATTATGCCAGTCGCAAAATAAAAAGCAATATAGTAAAGGAATTAAGAGATGGAGGAGCAGAAATTTTCCCAGTTATTCCTGTGAAATTTAAACAAATTGCCAATAGATTGAATCACAGAGACCATCGCAAGGTAATTATTATGGATGGCCACACCGGCTTTATTGGAGGTCTCAATGTTTCCGACAGGTATGACAATTCAATTGACACAGGTCTTTGGTGGCGTGACACACATTCCAAAATCACAGGACCTGCAGTAGGGAGCTTGCAACGTCATTTTCTTGTAAATTGGAATTCCTGTCAAGCCGTTCCGCTTCCTGTTACTAAAGAATTGTTTCCCGAATTTAAAAATACATCTTCGGAGGGATTCACAGAACTAACTCAGATTGTCGCCGGGGGTCCGATCTATCCGATCTCTAATATCATGTTGACCTATTTCAAAATATTCACCTTGGCAAGAGAGAGACTGTATATCACCAACCCCTATTTTATTCCCAACGACAGTATTTTAGATGCTTTAAAACAAGCTGCTATTTCCGGTGTAGATGTTCGTTTATTAATGCCTAAAAAATCAGATTCAGCAATTGTCGGAGCTGCTGCAAAGTTTTATTATTCCGAGCTATTAGAAGCAGGGGTTAAAATTTACCTTTACAAAAAAGGATTCGTACACGCCAAAACTGTAGTTGCAGATACTCAATTAAGCGTGGTAGGTACAGCCAATATGGATATCCGAAGCTTTGATCTAAATTTTGAGATTTTCGCAACTATCCACGGCCAAAATTTTGCACAACAACTGGAAAAAACCTTTATGAACGACCTTGAGCTATCTGATGAAATCAATTACAGTGATTGGAAAAATCAAGGAATAACAAAAAAACTCAGCTACGCATCAGCACGCTTAATTTCTTCATTTTTATGATTAACGATTGTGATTACCTAAATGAATTAAGCCCAACTCTTTGTCTGCATTAGCCAGAAGTTCCTTTTCTGTTTTGTGGTTGTCTCCTATTCTCCCTTTAAAGAATGCGTCTCCATAATCTTTGTGATGCTTTCTAATAAAGTTTTCAAGATGGTCCCCTTCGTTGCCCTTGCCCTTTCCATGAGAAGCAATAAGTACTCCATCTAAGTCTTTTATCGATTCAAATATCTCCTTAAATTCATGGTGATCCTCAGACGCGTATTGCCCTTTCCATGTAAAGGCATTCTTGTGATGAAGGTGAAAGCGATGCTTGTTTGGGTCGTAAGGTGTATCCTTAGATTTTAACTCTTCATTTTCACCTCCCAAAAGATAGATTGCACAACCGTGGTGATCAATTTTAATTAATCCGAAATTCTTACTAATTCTGTTACTCATATCATTAATATTTTAAAAAACATTTCTACTTCTACTTCTGCAATGAAATCTTTACATGATCTATTTTACCGTTAAAAGCATTGGCTTTTCCTGCTTTATAATTTTTACTCACGGGGCTGGAGTCATCCCACCCTACCGAGGCACCTTCTGAAGTAGAGTAAACAAAAGGCATTGTTTTCTCAATCCGACCACTCGCAATGGATTCACCATTTACTTTTAGGGTAATCAGACCTCCTTTTCCAATTCCTTCACCATCGTAATTAAATTCTGCAGATATTTTTTGGACTCCAGGTTTCAAGACTGTTTTGGAGTTGATTTCGAAATACTCATCACCCAAATAATTATATACAAATCGTAACTTTCCATCTTTTGCATAGAGACTATAGCCTCCAAATCGACCACCCATTGCCAGAACAACTCCTTCCGCTTTTTGGTTAACTTCAAGGTCAGACTCAATTGTAAAACTGCTGTTTTTAGTATTTATAAAGACATTTTCAAATAGGTGATCCATTCCAGGATATACCGTCAATTCTGTTCTTCCAAACATCAAATCAGGACGCCCAGCAAGTGCCGGATTGATCCGTTCCACCACGCGATCGTCTAAGGGATAGACATTATTGGCTATTGCCTCTTTGTCAAAAAGTTTTTTCATTTCCTCCAATTTATCAGGCATTTCCTCTGCGAGATTCTTACTCATTGAAAAATCTTCTTCAAAATGGTATAATTCCCAAATATCTTCTTGAAAAGAACGTCGGGGTTTTTGCTCCCAAGCTGCTTTGTGAACTACTTGTGCATACCAACCATCGTGATAGATCGAACGGTTACCAAAACCCTCAAAATATTGAGTAGTGTGATTACTCTTGGCATCTCCATTATCAAAAGAATAAGACATACTTTTTCCTTGCATTGGAATTTGCTCAAAGCCATTGACATGAGTTGGCTCTGGAAGTCCAGCTAATTCTAAAATTGTTGGAGCGACATCGATTAAATGATGGAATTGATGACGAACTTCACCCTTTGATTGTATTCCTTTTGGATAACTGACAAGGGCTCCATCCAATGTTCCTCCTCCGGAAGCGACCTGCTTGGTCCACTTAAATGGTGTACATGCAGCAACAGCCCAACCTGAAGAGTAAATTCCGTAATATTCCTTACCTCCAAATTCGTCTATTTCATTAACATGAGAGGCAGTATTATCCAGAACATTATTGTAGTAATAGTTTACGTTGGTCAAACCAGTTATAGTTCCCTCTGCACTGGCACCGTTATCTCCCATTATATAGATAATGAAGGTATTATCTAATTCTCCTAAATTGTCAATTACATCAATAACTTTCATCACTTGGGCATCGGCATGCTCAATAAAAGCAGAACCTACTTCCATTTCTCTCTCGTGAACAATCCGCTCGTCCTCACTGAGTGTTTCCCAATCCACGATATAAGGTTCTTTCTCAGCGAGTACGGTATTTTGATCTACTATACCCAACTGTTTTTGATTTTCTAAAGTTTTTAGACGCAAGACATCCCACCCAGAATTGAATTTACCTTTGTATTTGTCGATATACTCTTTAGGTACATGTTGAGGAGCATGAGCAGTTCCTGTGGAAAAATACATGAAGAAGGGCTTCTCTGGATTTAAAGACTTTTGACTTTGAATCCATTCGACAGCTTCTCTCGCGAAATCCTCTTGTAAATGAAAATTCGGATTGTCATAATCAATATCAACAGAGGATGTTCCATCAAATATTGCTGGATACCACTGGTGTTGTTCATCCCCAATAAAGCCATAAAACTTATCAAACCCACTGTAAGTCGGCCACAAATCAAAGGGCCCAGCTGCACTGACGGTCCAAGCTGGAGTTTCGTGATTCTTACCAATATATGCGGTCGTATATCCATTCATCTGAAGCATTTCTGCCATTAAAGCTACCGTTTTAGGACGCTTACCATCGTAACCAGGATAAGATGTCGCGACTTCCGAAACAGCTCCTTGATGAGCCATATGAGCGTTTCTACCCGTCATCAATGCAGCTCTTGAAGGCGAACACATAGGATTGACTGCAAACTTCGTGTATTTTAACCCTTCATCCGCCACTCTTTGCGCGGCAGGCATATTTACCGGACCGCCGAAAGTTGAAGATTGTCCATATCCCACATCATCCAACATAATAACTAAAATATTTGGAGCACCTTCTGGAGCTCGAACATCAAATGACTCAGGTTGTTTTGTGTTACGGGCGTCCAATTCTGTGAATTTCTCAATAGGAGGAGGAGCAATTGGAAGTTTAGTTCTATCCATCTTCCATTCTTGATTTTTTTGACCTCCATCATCCGAGCAACTCGCAAAAATTAAAAGAAAACAGCTCAACAAAAGTGTAGAATACTTCATAACAATAAATTTAAAGATGAAGGGCGGGAGAATACTAAAGATAATGAAATTCTCAATCAACTCAAAACTAAGTAGTTATATTGATCATGATTCAAAACACCTCCACATCAGATTAAACAAATCTGAATCAGAAGATTTGTATGAAAATGTATTTCTTGGTGAAGAAGTTTTTTTTTAAATTGCAAGTAGATGAATTTGAAAACTTTAAAAAAAGCTATGAAATATTTTACAATTTTTATCCTTTTTCTTTCGAGCTTCACTGCTCTAAATGCGAAAGAAACAAACAATTTTATCGGCAATACTCAAGCTGCTGAACTGAGCCTTTGGCACGACCTGATAACACCAGATCTCGATGCTTCAAAATCGTTTTACGGAGATCTATTTGGTTGGACCTTTACAGATGTCAACATGAAAGGACTGCGCTATGCAACCATTTATAACGATGGCAATGTAATTGGTGGGATGATTGAAGTTAAAGAAGTAAATAGTGCTACATGGATAAGTGCTCTGCCTCTGGATAACGCAAATTTAAATGCGAGGATCAAATCTGTTGTCGCCTCTGGTGCCAAGGCAGCATTGGCTCCAATAAAACTTCCTGGTCGCGGAAAACAAGTTGTTTTTCAAGGATCATTGGGGGAAAGATTTTCCTTAATTTCTAAAAATGATTACACCGAGAAAATGGATCGCTCTTCCAAAGAAGGCAATTGGATTGGAATGGAATTATGGGCTGATGATCCTGCACAAGCATCTGTTTTTTACAATAATGCTTTTGCAGTTTCTACAAATAAAACTAGTTATGACGACAAACCATATTGGACTTTTGAGTTTGAAGGGCAGGCTGTCGCAGGAATGCTTCAAAATCCTGTTACCAATCAAGGTTCGCAGTGGGTACCCTATATTCAATTTAGTGATGTCAATAAGATGCTACCTGCAGTGAAAGCGTCAGAAGCGGATATCCTTTTGAGTCCTAACGAAGATATTAGAGATGGAAAACTCGGTATTTTTGTAGATCCTCAAGGTGCTATTTTTGCAGTTCAAGAGCTTTAAAATTTCACCAAAAAATTCTCCTTACTAATTTTACAAATTACTATTATGAAAATATATAAAAAAGCATTAATCGTTCTTCTTATAATTGGTGCATCCAATGTTTTATTTAGCTGTGGAAATGCTCGTTGGGCAACAGGCGCAGGTTTAGATGTGGATTGGGGACCAAATGGACCACGTGTCCGTCCACATATGGATTTTGACATCTACAATGGTGGAAGAATCTTTAACTAAGCATATCTCTTTCAATAAATAAAAGAGTTTATCTCAAGTTGTCGAAACTATTTTCTTTTGGTATAATTATACGCTCCTATTCTAAGTTAGAATCTTTAGGAATTAGTTTTTTGACAACGATTATCTCAAATACTTTTTATCCACATAGAGAGTACCAAAAGGTATAATAGAAGCGATTAAAATCCATATAAACTTCTTCCCTTTCCAGCCCATTTCTTTCTTTATGAAAATGGCGAGAATTATGTACGCAATAAAAAGCAAACCGTGAGGCATCCCAAGTAATTTCACATATGATGGGTCTCCCGCCAAATATTTAATGGGTGTAGCAATGAATAACAATAAAAGGTATGAAACCCCTTCTAAGATACTTATAAGCCTAAATACACT
>JBELHR010000047.1:0-3954 GCA_042091275.1 Flavobacteriaceae bacterium | reverse complement strand
ATAACAATAAAAGGTATGAAACCCCTTCTAAGATACTTATAAGCCTAAATACACTCTTCATTTAAATCTGTTTTAAAATAAAAAACTCGCCATGTTCTAACCTTCCTAATACTACTTACTGGTCAACTTCTTTTTACCAGTTTTAAAATCTTTAGTAATAAGAGCTCTATCATATTCATCCCCTAAAGCAGTATATGCTACATACTCTAATGTGTTATTCTCTATCGTAATCACTTGAAAAAACTGGGTCTGTTCAGCGGCATTATCCAGCTTGTAGCCATCTTTCTTGTAGTCTTTCATTTGTTCCGTATCGAGACTGTATTGTTTAGGACCACTAACCGAAGTAACATAAACCGTACGCAGATCATCGGAGTTCTTTTGATCTAAAGACCGCACCGGAACATGACCTCTAGCATAGGTGTGATCGTGACCATTCAGTACCAAATCCACATTATATTTATCCATCAAAGGCTTCCAGTTATCTCTAGCAAACTGAAAATTGCGTCCTTTTGCAGGAGAAAAAACAGAGTGATGACAAGTCACTATATTCCATTTAGCGGTAGAACTTTTTAATTGTTTTTCTAGGTATAGGGTTTGTTGCTCTAATTTCTCGTTAGAATTTAAAGCAATCACTCTTACATCTTGGTAATCTACTGTATACACGGTTTCGTGCAAAGAAGAATCTAATTCCTGTTCCACTGGCAAGGTAAATTGAGGCTTCCATTGTATGGAGAGTTGCTTTGATTCCCCTTCCGAAAGAGGCCTAAATTCGTGATTCCCCACCACTGGGATTGCCGTCCATTGACTGTGAATAAACCCACCTGCTTTGTACCACTCTGCCCATTCATAATCCCTATGCGCTTGGTTAATTAAATCCCCTGCATGAATTACAAAAGAAGCTTGTGGAGCAGTTTCGTAAGCCTTTCTTATCACTCTAGACCAATGCGCAAGGACATCGTTTTGAGCATCCCCGAAATACACAAATTGAGTTGGAGCATAACCTTCTTTTGCTGTTTTAAACTGTATCCATTCAGACCAGTGATTTTCTCCATTTCCAACCCTATAAACATATTGGGTATTTGGTTTTAATTCATCAAAGACAACGCTGTGATAATTTACCATTAAAGAGTTGTTTGATTTGTACAAACCTAAATCAAAAGACTCTGTTTTGGCTTGAATTGTTATGGTATTTTCGGTGAACTTAGAATCCACAGTAGCCTCTGCTATTTGTGCTACAGATTCCTTTACATTACTATCTGTCCTCCATGTAACAGCTCTTTTAGTTGCTGGATCACCGTTAAAGTTTAACATAATCCTATCGGGATCCTTACTTGGTATTTCCCAGTGGTGTAATCCTTCTAACGCC
Organism: Flavobacteriaceae bacterium; assembly: GCA_042091275.1. Classification (GTDB taxonomy): domain Bacteria; phylum Bacteroidota; class Bacteroidia; order Flavobacteriales; family Flavobacteriaceae; genus JBELHR01. The sequence continues at coordinate 2,588 of JBELHR010000047.1, read as the reverse complement.
TTGTGATGATGGTCGTGATTATTCTCTTCTTTTTTTAATTCACAAGAAACGGAGCAAACACAAATTAAGGTCAATATAAATTTTGAAATTGTCTTTTTCATAATTGTTTTTAGTTGGGATCAAACACTTTAAGTAACCAAAAATACAAAGAAATCTATACGAAGAATAAGAAATATTAATTGAAAATTGATTATTTTTATACATCCCCACCCCGTTTAATCCTAGAAAAATTAAGCGTATGTATTTTTTTGATGTTGAAAAAATTTCCTGTCCGAACAAATCGGATTTTTATCAAAACTATGTGAGAGGCTCTCAACCGGTTATTTTAAAAAACTTATCAAAAAACTGGCCTGCTCGAGACAAATGGACTTTTGATTTTTTTAAAAAAGAATATGGAGAAATGGAAGTCCCAATGTATGACGAAAACTATCATCAGTCTGGATCAGGCTATATGAAACCTGTGGTTCACAAAAAATTCAAGGACTATTTAAAAATTATTGAAAAGGAACCAACAAACCTACGGCTACATAATTTTCAAATAATGAAACGAGCACCAGAGCTCTCCAAAGATTATAAAAAACCGGAAATCATGAACGGTTTTATGGATTTTGCCCTACTCTTTTTTGGCGGTAAAAACTCAGCACTGAATCTACACTATGACATAGATTGCTCCCATGTATTTCTGACTCATTTTCAAACGGAAAAAACCGTTTACTTATTTCCTCCAACAGACTCTAAAAACCTATATAAACTACCATTTACCAATCACTCCCATCTAGACATCCTAAATCCGAATTTCGAGGAATTCCCTGCTTCTAGAAACTTAAAAGGTTATAAAGCCGTAATTGAGCATGGAGAAACTTTATTCATTCCAAAATTATGGTGGCATTATGTCCACTATTCCGAAGGAGGATATTCTCTTGCATTGCGGGCCAATGAAAAACTGACCACTCGAGCAAGGGGTTTATATAATATAATCCGTTTATATACCATTGATCGGGGCTTAAACTTGTTGTTTAAGGAGTCTTGGAAGCAATGGAAGTATAGAAAGGCTAAACAAAGAGCAGAATCTTCTTCATCCTCTCTAAAAAGGGCTGTATAAGCTATCCAAAAAATGAAGACAAGAAGAAATTATAGGACATCTCCCCTTGTCTTACTTATTATCTTTCCTTTGTGATTTAAAAGGCATTTTGCTTTTCTAGGCCTTTCACCATTCTTCTGATGATTCGTCTCGCAAGTTGATCATCTGAAGTGTATTCTTGACCCAAGTTAAATACATTTCCTTCAACCACAGCAACAGGTTTAGCAAAGCCATCTTTCTTAGAAAATATAGTCAAACGCAGACTCATTTCTGTTGTATAATTAACTACTTGTGAGGTAGTTACAGATCCCGAAGAAGCCTCAGACTCCCTCCTCACTTGATTTCGATTTACCGAGGCATAGGCGCTGGAAGTAGCATAAGCACTGGCAGTGGTTCTATTCATCGTAGCTATTGAAGCATCAATAACATCAATTAAAATTAAGGTTTCGATGTTATTCTTGTTTAGTATTCCATTAAACTCATCTTCGGCTACGTTAGAGCCTGGAAGAAATAGAGAATTCCAGGATTTAACAGGTGCCCCTGTATCAGAAAAGTATTCAAGAGTTTTGCTCATTGTTTTGGCATCTGCCTCCTCAAATGAGATTAGCGTATTTCCCTCTATTGCATGGTAGACGTCGCCATATTTATAAATTTTGTTACCAATTTTTTCTTGGGCCATAAGGCAACACGGCACTAATAAAAGCAATAAAATTAAACGTTTCATAATCATGGGGTTTTAAGTTAAAATATTTTAATACTCATCTCATTCTTAATTGGCTTAAAGCAATGGGCATTTTATAGAGCATTCAAAAATATTTAAATAAACACGTACTTGTGTTTCTTGTTTACTTTCTCTTTAGTTTAAAAGGCCTTTTGCTCTTCTAAACCTTTCACCATTCTTCTGACGATTCGTCTCGCAAGTTGATCATCCGTAGTGTCTGGACTCTGGTTAGTTACTCTTCCTTCAACCACGGCAACAGGTTTAGCAAAACCATCGTTCTTAGAGAAAATAGTTAAACGTAGGCTCATTTCTGTTGTATAATCCACTACTTGTGAGGTAGTTACAGATCCCATAGAAGCCTCAGACTTCCTCTTTACTTTGTTTCGATTTGCCGTAGCATAGGCGCTGGAAGTAGCATAAGCACTGGCAGTGGTTCTATTCATCGTAGCTATTGAAGCATCAATAACATCAATTAAAATTAAGGTTTCGATGTTATTCTTGTTTAGTATTCCATTAAACTCATCTTCGGCTACGTTAGAGCCTGGAAGAAATAGAGAATTCCAGGATTTAACAGGTGCCCCTGTATCAGAAAAGTATTCAAGAGTTTTGCTCATTGTTTTGGCATCTGCCTCCTCAAATGAGATTAGCGTATTTCCCTCTATTGCATGGTAGACGTCGCCATATTTATAAATTTTGTTACCAATTTTTTCTTGGGCCATAAGGCAACACGGCACTAATAAAAGCAATAAAATTAAACGTTTCATAATCATGGGGTTTTAAGTTAAA
>JBELHR010000014.1:50702-56474 GCA_042091275.1 Flavobacteriaceae bacterium | reverse complement strand
CGACCCTCACCTTGGCAAGGTGATGCTCTACCCCTGAGCTACTTTCGCGTAGTCTATGTTTAAGAACAAGCATTGCTATTGCAAATGCGAGTGCAAATATAAGAGGTTTTGTTTATTTCACAATAAAATTTCTCAAAAATATATTCTTTTTTTTAAGACCTTGAGTTTAAAATATTTGCTGTTTTTCTAGCATTAAAAGGGGAATAAAGAATATCTTTGCAAAAATCTTATTGACGAATGAGTTTTACGGTGAATATAATTAACGATAAAGGCGCTCTGCGCAGTTTATTCGATGATTTTAAGCAACTAACAAAAGTTGGCCTTTCTCTATCTGTGGTTTTTTCAGCAGTAGCGGGCTACCTATTGGGTGCTGAAACCATTAGTGTATCAACAGTTTTATGGCTCTCTTTGGGAGGTTATCTGATGGTTGGGGCTTCTAATGCCTTTAATCAAGTAGTGGAGCGAGGAACGGATGCTTTGATGAAGCGAACCATGAATAGACCTTTGCCTACAAAGAGAATGTCTACTAATGTGGCCTTGATTATAGCCTTTGTTTTTACCATTTTTGGTCTCGGAATCTTGTATAGTATTCATCCAAAATGCGCCTTATTTGGGGCGATTTCTATTTTCCTTTACACTAGCGCCTATACTCCTTTAAAAGCGGTTAGTCCACTTTCTGTCTTTGTAGGAGCGATACCCGGAGCTATTCCTTTTATGTTAGGGTGGGTCGCTGCAACAGGAGAGTTTGGTGTGGAAGCAGGAACTTTATTTTTGATACAGTTTTTCTGGCAGTTTCCTCATTTTTGGGCAATTGCTTGGTTGCAGTATGACGAATACAAAAAAGCTGGCTTTAATCTTATGCCCATGGGTAAAAAAGATAAAAAAGCAGTAAAGCAAATCATATTTTACACCATAATTATGATCTTGGCTTCTATAGCCCCAGTTTTCGGGTTTTCAGGTACCCTCAGCCTAAGTGTTTTTTCTGCTGTGCTAATCTTGTTGCTTGGATTTGTAATGCTTTATTACGCACTTAGACTATATATCAAACAAAACGATAAAGAAGCGAGAAATTTAATGCTCGCATCGGTAATTTATATTTCAGTGATTCAAGTAATATACGTGCTTGATAAATTTATATTTTAATGGATAACACACAACAATTAAGTAAGGAGCTCAAGTCAGGTCGCCGCAAAACAGCAAAACCAATGCTGTGGATTTCGATGATCAGTATGACCATGATGTTTGCTGGTTTAACCAGTGCTTATTATATCAGTATGAGTAGAGAGGACTGGGTTAGTTTCGATTTACCTCAATCTTTCGTTATCAGTACCGTATTGATTGTTTTTAGTAGTTTGACAATGCAGTTGACAAATTTTACTATTTCGAGAAATAAACAAAACTTAAGTAATATCTTATTGACGGTAACGTTGATTTTGGGAGTTGGTTTTGTCTATATGCAATTTCAAGGATTTGACGATCTTATCGGTATGGGGCTTTATTTTACAGGTACTCAATCTGCTGTTTCTTCCTCATTTCTTTATGTAATTACAATAGCCCACATGCTGCACGTATTTGCAGGGATTATTGTTTTGACCTATATGGTGTTTAAACAATGGAGTGGAGGATATAGTCAGAAGGATTATTTTGGTCTTCAATTAGGTGCTATTTTTTGGCATTTTGTCGACCTTTTATGGATTTATCTTTTTTTCTTTTTTTACGCATTGTCTTAGCATAAAAAATTCTTATTTTTGGCGCATTAATACATTAAATTAAATAGTAATACTTTATGAAAGCAATTTCTGCTGAACAGTCTGAAAAAACTTGGGATGGAGGCGATGTTAAGCCTTTTGGAGCGAGTTATGGAAAAATGATGATGTGGTTTTTCATTGTCTCGGATGCTTTGACCTTTTCAGGTTTCTTAGCCGCTTACGGTTTGATGAGATTTAAATTTATCGAAATCTGGCCAATTGCTGATGAGGTATTTACTCACGTTCCTTTTTTCCATGGGGTATATCCAATGTACTATGTGGCTTTTATGACCTTTGTGTTGATCTTTTCTTCGGTAACTATGGTTTTGGCTGTAGATGCTGGTCATAAAATGCAAAAAGGGAAAGTAACCTTATATATGTTCTTGACCATTATTGGTGGTTTGATCTTTATCGGGTCTCAAGCATGGGAATGGAATACTTTTATCAAAGGGAGTTACGGAGCAGTTCAACTAAACGATGGTAAAATCATTCAGTTTGTAGACGAGACCGGACACCAAGTAGCCTTAGGAGACTTTGTTATAGGAAATCATGTTAGAGAAGAGCATTTGACAACAAATGGAGTTTGGTTTGAGTCCGAAGGTTCTATACCGACTTATACCGTTGAAGAAGTGGTAAGAGGTTACGATTCTCATGAGAATTTAAATGTTCGAATAGAGAGAGTTGATCCGGAAACAAAAAAGAAAATTGTTCTTTCTCGTGAAGAAGGATCTAGATATTTAGCTCAAGGAAGACGTGTTGTCGAAGGAGCTAACCTCGAAGTGAATGAATACGGTAGTGCTCTATTTGGAGACTTCTTCTTTTTCATCACAGGTTTTCACGGGTTCCACGTATTTTCTGGAATAGTAATAAACATAATCATCTTTTTCAACGTTATCGTTGGAACTTATGAAAAGAGAAAGAGTTACGAAATGGTTGAGAAAGTAGGATTGTACTGGCACTTTGTTGATTTAGTGTGGGTATTTGTATTTACGTTCTTTTATCTTGTTTAATAATAATTTATAGTCAGATGTCACAAGATCATTCACATACAGCATTAATTTGGAAGGTATTCGGAATACTTTCAGTTATAACAATAGTAGAAGTTGGATTTGGTATTTGGAAACCTGAATTCTTGTTTTTAACGCAGGTATTCGGAACTTCTATTCTAAACTGGATCTTCCTTATCTTAACCTTAGTCAAAGCTTATTATATCGTTTGGTATTTTATGCACTTGGCGGATGAAAAGAGAAACTTTAAAGTATCCATTGTTTTACCCTTGGTTGTTTTGATACCTTATTTAGCGGCTTTATTGCTGATTGAAGGGGGCTATCTCTATAAAGTTTTATCACCCTGGGTTAATTGGAGTTATTAAAATATAAGGTGGTTTATCCACCTTTTTTTGACTTATATAATTTGTTTTTATGAAAAAATTCACGGTTTTATTTGTTTTGTTCGTCGTACCATTAGCGGCCTATCTCTTCATTATTCAGGGAAAGATTAACTTTATACCTCTTCCTGTTTTAAATGAAAATCCGATTAGTTTGAATGCTTTTGAGAACGAGAGTCAAGATCCCGATCTAGTGGGTAAAATATCTATTGTCAGTTTTTTGGGAACTGATTTTGATCGCATCAAAATGGGTGTGCTAAACTTGAATCAAATTATTTACAAAAAACTCGTACAGTACAATGATTTTCAGATAGTAGTTATCGCTCCAGAAGGAAGCGAAGAAGAGGTTGCCAAATTGAAATCGGATTTGACTTTTATGGTTGGAACGGATTTGAACAAGTGGAATTTTGTATTCGGATCGACAACGGATATTACAAATCTTCACAACAATCTGGAAGTAGATAGTGAATTGACGGAATACTTGGGTGATGACAATGTGTATTTGCTCGACATGAATGGTCGTCTAAGGGGTCGTATAGATGAGGAAGACGAAATTCAATACGGTTACGATATGTTTAAGCCCTCTGTCTTAAAAAATGATTTGATGGATGACGTCAAAGTAGTTTTTTATGAATACAACTCCTCCTTAAAAGAATTTGAATCAAATAGAGATATATAAATGAACAAGGTAAAGAAGGATTGGTCCTATATTTTGATTTCTTTTGTGGTTTTGATGTTTGGAATTTGGTCTGTGCCTAAAATTATTTCAAAATTTAGCCCAGAGGAATTGGTTTCTTTTGAAGAAGTACCTTCTTTTGAATTTATCAATCAAGATGGAGAATTAATCAATAATGACTTTTTTAAAGGTAAGGTTTATGTCGTCGAATTTTTCTTTACTAAATGCCCAACGATTTGCCCGGTAATGAATACCAATATGCTTAAGATTCAAGATCATTATTACGGCAACCCTAATTTTGGAATAGCTTCTATTTCCATAGATACCAGGAATGATACTCCAGAGGTATTAAAGGCCTACGCACGGGATAAGGGAGCGACTATGAAAAATTGGGAGTTTCTCACTGGAGATAAAGAGTCTATTTTTAAGTTTTCCAAGGATGGATTTAAAATTTATGTAGGAGAAAATGATAAAGAGCCAGGCGGATTTGAACATTCAGGTTTGTTTGCTTTAGTGGATAAAAACGGTATTATAAGGTCACGTTCAGTTACTACCGGAGAATATACAAATCCAATTAAGTTTTATGACGGATTGGATTTAGCTCAAATTCAAATGTTAAAAGAGGATATAAAAATTTTATTAGATGAGCAGTAAGACGGAATCAGTAAAAATGAAAAAGGGTATTGTCGCAGTTTCCATTGTGATTCCTTTGGCAGTTGCAGCACTTTTTGGAATTAAAATACCCAATTTAGGGCCTTTTTATTTTCTGCCACCCATTTACGCAAGTATTAATGGATTTACAGCTGTCCTTTTAGTTTTGTCCTTATACTTTATAAAATCAGGAAAAATTGAAGCGCACAAGAAAGTGAATGTGCTCGCCATGTTCTGTTCTTTATTGTTTCTTTTGATGTATGTGTTCTATCACATGACTTCGGAATCTACTTCCTATGGAGGTGAGGGCGTGGCACGAGGTATTTACTTTTTTATTCTAATTAGTCATATCGTTTTGTCTGTGGTTGTTATACCATTTGTTTTAATCACTTTTTCCAGAGCTTGGTTTGGTCAATTTGAACAACACAAGAAAATTGCTCGAATAGCTTATCCTTTATGGTTGTACGTAGCGGTTTCGGGAGTAATAGTTTATTTAATGATATCTCCTTATTATGGCGCTTAAGTTAAGAATTCTCGTTTTTGTTTTAGGATTACCATCCTTGTCTGCTGCTCAATGTGCCATGTGTAAGGCTGTTGTAGAGAGTGGAGACAACGAGCTTGCAAGTGGTTTAAATGGAGGGATTATGTATTTGATGGCTTTTCCATATCTCCTTGTGGGCCTTTTGATTTTCTTTTTAATCAGACAAAGGCGCAGTCAAAAAAAATTAACAGGAATATAAGATACTTATTTTGTAACAATAGCTACTTTTATTCGTCTTATAATTGACGTTTTAAAAACTATATATTGATATGAAAAAATTAATGCTAATTGCCCTGTTCACGATGAGCAGTTTGAGTGTTTTTGCTCAACAAGAACCTTGGACTTTGGAGCAATGCGTAAACTATGCCCTAGAGAACAATATTTCTATACAACGCAACCAATTAGATGTGGAGTCGGCAGCTGTTCAGACTAAGGCGGCTAAAGGAAATTTCTTGCCAAACCTAAATGCAGGAGTAAACCAGAGTTTTTCTTTTGGACTTAACCCTGGAAGTACAGGTGTATCAACACAAAACAACCGATCGAATACAGGCTTCAATATAGGTTCTTCTACAACACTTTTTAATGGATTTAGAAACAGCTCTGAATACAAGAAAGCAAAGCTGGGGAATGAAGTAAGTCAACTCGCTTTGGAGAAAATGGAAAATGATATTTCCCTAAATGTTGTCAACGCTTACTTGGCTATTTTGTTTAATAGAGAAAACTTAGAGGTAGCAAAAATACAGGCAGATATTTCTAGAGAACAAGTAAA
>JBELHR010000014.1:0-50602 GCA_042091275.1 Flavobacteriaceae bacterium | reverse complement strand
TCTTCTCAGGTCTATGAAAGAGCATTACAGATTATGCCGGAGATTAAGCAAGCAGAGCTTAGTTATGAAAGTACCAACTACGACCTAAAAATTGCAAAGAGTGGTTTTATGCCTTCTTTAAGTTTTAATTTAGGAGCGAGTACAGGATATTTTTATAGCTATGCGGATGCGCCTATCGATCCTTTTACCAATTTACCGATAGCATCAGATGTATGGAATCCGTCATTTGGAGATCAATTTAAAGACAACCGAAATTACTCTATTTCCTTTGGAATGAATATTCCTATTTTTAATAGAAATCAAAACAAAGCTGCAGTAAAACGCGCTAAATTAAACCAAGAACGGTCTGAGCTTGCCTTGGCAGAGCAGAAGCAGAATCTGTATCAGAGTATAGAGAGCGCCTTTTTGGATGCTCAAGCAGCGATCAAAACATTTGATGCAGCAAAATTATCTTTAAAATTTCAGCTAGAGGCATTTAGAAATGCAGAGGAGCGTTTTGATTTGGGAGTTTTGACCTCTTATGATTTTAACTTGTCTAGAAATGGATTGGTGAACGCTCAAGCGACACTTATTCGTTCTAAGTTCGATTATATTTTCAAAATGAAGCTTCTTAGGTTCTATTATGGAGAGCCAATTGTGGGTCCAAACGAACTTTAAGATTTTCATTTAGGAGAGTCAGCATAAGATCAATTTGATTTTGTGCTGATTTTTTTATGGAATAATATTTACTTTTGTAGAAAGAATATCTTTATGATCCTAAGTATTGAAACTGCCACCAAAAATTGTTCTGTTGCTTTGAGTGACAAGGGTGTTGTCCTCGCTGTCAAAGAAGTCAATAGTGGAGATTATTCTCACGGAGAAAATTTACATGTATTTATTCGAGATATTATTTCGGACTCCAATTTGAGTTTTGAGGATTTAGACGCTGTTGCGGTGAGTAAGGGGCCTGGCTCTTATACTGGTCTTCGAATTGGTGTTTCTGCTGCAAAAGGGATCTGTTTTGCACAGGATATTCCTTTAATAGCTGTGAACACCTTAGCTGTTTTGGCTGCACAGGTCGAGGTGGAAGAAGGTTTTATTTGTCCCGTTTTAGATGCTCGTAGAGACGAAGTATACCGAGGAGTTTACTCTGCGAAAGGAGAGGAGTTAGAGCCTACTTCTGCCCATGTGCTGACATCAGATAGTTATAGTGAATTGGAGGGAGAAATTGTTTTTGTAGGAGATGCCGTGGAGAAAACTGCAAGTTTTATAGGGTCAGAAAACATGAGTTTTTTACCCAAAACATTCCCTTCCGCCAAAGAATTAGCTCTTTTGGCAGAAAAGAAACTAGTGGATAAGTCATTTGAAGACCTCGCGTATTTCGAGCCTTATTACCTGAAGGATTTTAAGGTAAGCAAGCCTAAAAAATTAATTTAGAGACATATTCAGCTCTTGAATTGCTTTTGCGCTTTTTTCTTCTGGAAGCTTACAGCTACCCTCAATACAAACAAATATTAGTGTTTCCGATTCAGAGAAACGATCCTGCATAAGTGGAATTTGACTGTCGGATTCTTTAGCTAGGATAATGGTATTTGGCAGATATTTTCCATAAAACTCTTTTTGTTTAGCACTTGCCTCCGGGCCGGAAACAGCGACTTCATAATAAGTTCCCACGTGATTTAACGCTAAATTGAGCCAATTTGAATAAGCACCTCCGTAGCTCTTGGCCAAAGGCATTGCAGTAGCCAACATTTGCTCAGAGGTTTTTTTATAAAAACTATTCCCATAGATGAGGGAAAGTTTATAAAGATTTTCAGCCATCGTAGAATTCGACGCAGGAATCACATTGTCTTCCATTTCAATTTTGCGTTGAATAAGTGCAGGATCCATATCTGAGGTAAAGAAAAACTCTCTTGATTCTGAATCGAAGAAATGATCAAAACAGTAGTCTGTTAACTGCTTCGCCAATCCGATCCATTTTTCATCCCTGCTCACCTGATAGAGTTCAATATAGGCTGAAATAACTTGGGCATAATCTTCTAAATAGGCATTGATACTAACCTTACCATTTTTGTAGTTGCGATAAAGGCTACCTTCCTCTGACAGCAGTTTACTCTCTATAAAGGTGGCAGTTTTTAATGCAGCTTCTAAAAATTGATCATCCTGAAAAGTCTTATACGCCGCTGTATTTGCTCTAATATTCAAGGCGTTCCAGGAGCATAGTACTTTATCATCTAATCTCGGTCTCTCTTTTTGACTTCTGAGTTCTTTTAGGGTGTTTTTCCAATTGCTTACCGCTTCTTGAAGCCATTCTAGCTCAATATTTTCATTTGCAGCAAAGTCGATCAAAGACTCCTTTTGAATAAGTTGATAGCGTCCGTTTTCCCAAAAGCCTTTGGCGTTTACTTGATATAGGTTTTTAAACAGAAGAAGTTCATCAGAGTTAATATTTGCATTAATTTCCTCCTCTGTAAATGTGTAAAAAGCTCCTTCCTCCAAATGCCCCTCCTCATTTTTACTATCTGCATCTAGACTGGAATAATAGGCGCCTTGTCCATCGCTCAATTCGGTTTCTAAGAAGTTAAATGTGTTGTAAACAGCATCTTTGTATAGCTGCTTATTTTCGAGGCTATAGGCTTTACTGTATAGCTCAATAAGTTGTGCATTGTCGTAAAGCATTTTTTCAAAGTGAGGAATATGCCATCTTGGATCTACGCTGTAACGAGAAAACCCACCGTTGATATGATCATTGATTCCACCTAGGGCAATTTTTTCTAAGGTAAGGTTGACGTATGCCTTTAATTCTTCATCTTGTTTTTGAAAGGCGTAACGCATAAGAAAATCATAGTTGTTTGGCATAGGAAACTTATTTTGCTTGCCCACACCACCTTCGATACCGTCAAAGTTTTGAGACCATTTGTTTACTATGGAATCTATTTGAGCCAAATTTATATCGCGATTGGAATTGTTGACTTGAATGAGATTGGTTTGACGTATTCCCTCTTGAAGGTTCTCTGCATACTCCGTCGCCTTATCCGGGTTCTCTTGATATAGAGTCGCTAATTGATCCAATGCCGCTATCCATTGTTCTTTGGGAAAATAGGTTCCTCCAAAAATAGGCTTTCCGTCTGGTAGGCAAATTACATTTAATGGCCAGCCTCCGCTTCCCGTCATCAATTGGACGGCATCCATATAGATTTGATCGATATCTGGTCTTTCTTCGCGATCTACTTTTATGGATACGAAATTTTTATTCATGACAGCTGCGACAGAGTCGTTTTCGAAACTTTCTTCTTCCATAACATGACACCAATGACAGGCAGCATATCCAACTGATATTACGATTAATTTATTTTCATCTTTAGCTCGACTCAAGGCTTCCGATCCCCAAGGATACCAGTCCACTGGATTATAGGCATGTTGCAATAAATACGGGCTACTCTCTTTAATCAAGGTATTCGGTTGGTCGGCCATTCGTTTATTATTTTTTTCGCTACTACAAGAAATTATCGCTAAAATTAGGAATAGAATAAGGACTTTAAAGATAGATTCTCTCATACAGAAGGTTTTTTCAAATATACTAAAAGAAGGATGTAAGCCTTAGTCTTTTTTTTTAGTACTTTTGAACGCAATTTACGTGTGTTTTGACCCTATATGATAACATATAATTAACTTTGTATAAGGTAACTTTGCACGAACTAACAATATAAAAAATGGGTGATATTTACGTTTTTATGATTGGAGCATTAGCTCTATTAGCAATCATAGATTTAGTTGTAGGGGTTAGTAATGATGCCGTTAACTTTTTAAATTCAGCCATTGGTTCCAAAGCCCTTTCGGTAAGGAACATTATGATTATCGCTTCCTTTGGAGTTGCTATTGGTGCCATTACTTCAAGCGGTATGATGGAAGTAGCACGAAAAGGTATTTTTGTTCCAGGAGAATACTACTTCAACGAGATTATGTACATTTTTATGGCGGTTATGATCACCGATGTACTGCTTTTGGATTTGTTTAATAGCTTGGGAATGCCGACTTCGACAACGGTTTCTATCGTGTTTGAACTTTTGGGAGCAGCAGTAGCAATTGCCTTGGTAAAAATAGCTAATAACGATGGTCAGACGCTTTCAGACCTAGGTAATTATATAAATACAGATCAAGCGCTTTTGATAATTATGGGTATTCTGCTCTCGGTCATCATCGCATTTACAGTAGGGGCACTCGTTCAATTTGTGTCTCGACTTATTTTTTCTTTTAACTTTGATACGAGACCGACCTATTTAAAAGCCCTTTTTGGTGGTTTGGCTATTACAGCGATCGTTTACTTTATCGTTGTGAAAGGTTTAAAAGGAACTCCTTTTTACAGTCAAGTAAAGGATTTGGTAGAAAACTCAAATTTAGAGATCATAGCCATATCCCTGATTCTTTGGACTTTGGTTTCTTATCTCTTTATAGCAATTTTAAAAATCAATATTTTCAAATTGATTATTGGAATTGGAACTTTTTCTCTAGCTATTGCCTTTTCGGGTAATGACTTGGTGAATTTTATTGGTGTGCCAATTGCCGCTTGGAATTCTTATCAAGAATGGTCCATATCCGGATTGCCTGCAAATGAGTTTAGTATGGGTATTTTAGCTGCAAAAGTTCCCTCTAACACGGAATTACTTTTGGTAGCAGGTGCTATTATGGTGGTTACTCTATGGACCTCTAAAAAATCAAAAGACGTTATTCAAACAGGACTGGATTTGTCCAATCAAGGAGAGTCACACAACAAGTTTGAAGCAAACAGTTTTTCTAGAGCAGTAGTTCGATTCTCCGTTATTTTAAATAGTGGAATTGCAGCGGTATTACCTGCAAAGCTTCGAAAGACTATAGACAAGAAATTTCAAAAGCCGGTTGTCTCTTTGCCGAGAAAAAAGAATTATGAATTACCTGCTTTCGATATGATTAGGGCTTCTGTTAACCTTATGGTGGCTGGTATTCTAATCTCCATTGGAACCTCTTATAAATTGCCTCTTTCTACAACTTATGTCACTTTTATGGTTGCGATGGGAGCCTCTCTTGCAGATAGAGCTTGGGGTAGAGATAGCGCGGTTTATCGTGTTGCCGGGGTTATTAATGTAGTTGCTGGTTGGTTCGGAACGGCGATAATCGCATTTACTGCCTCGGCACTAATTGCATACTTGGTCTCTTTAGGTGGAGTATTAGTGGTCGTGATCTTTATAATTATCGTTCTGCTTGTTTTGTACAGAAACTTTGTGAAATCCAAAAGTGAAGACAAACTTCAAAAAAATCAGGTAAAAATAGAAAGAGCGGAGCTGACCTCAATTCAGGGAGTAGTGGAAGAGAGTTCTTCTCATATTTCAGGATTGGCGAACAGAGTAAAGAAGATGTATATCAATGTAGTCAACGACTTGGCTATGGCAAATCTTGTGAAATTAAAAAAGACAGACAAGCAGATTGCGAAGCTCAATAGCGAAGTGGACGAGCTAAAAGATGGGGTGTTTTACTTTATCAAGTCTTTGGATGACAATTCTGTAGAAGCCTCTAGATTTTACGTTCAAGTATTGGGCTATCTTCAGGATATGTCTCAGAGTATAAGTTATATCTCTAGAGCTAGTTACAAGCACGTAAACAATAATCACAAGCAATTACGAGTCTCTCAGATAAAAGATTTAAAACATATCTCGGCGAACTTAGAGGAGTTGTTGACCAATATTGCGGTTATTTTTGACGAAGGAAATTTTGACGAAATCAACAATTTGTTTGGACAACGCGAGGCCTTAAACAATAGAGTTAGTGATTCGATTGAGTCTCAAATAAAAAGGATAAGATCCGAGGAATCTTCCCCGCGTAATACGACATTATACTTTAGTATCCTTTTGGAGACTAAAGACCTACTTGCGGGCATAAGCAATGTGTTGCACTTGTATGAAGAGTTTAATGATATGATTCAAAAGGGTAGAATTCTCAAGTAATTTTAGCTTCGTTAATAGAAATAAAAAAGCCACTTGTAAAACAAGTGGCTTTTTTATTTTGGTAAAAATCCTTTTTAGGATTCGAGAAGATCTTTTATCCTGCGAATAGCCTCTCTCAATTGCTCTTCAGATGCCGCATAGGACATTCTTATACATGCAGGAGCTCCAAATGCTTCTCCTGTCACCGTTGCAACATTGGCTTCTTCCAAAAGTAGCATGGCAAAATCAGATGCATTATCCACTTTCTTACCTTTGAATGTCTTTCCGAAAAATGCAGAAATATCTGGAAAAATATAAAAAGCCCCCTTGGGTTTGTTGAGCTTGAATCCATCGATTTCCGACAGTAGACCAATGACCATATCTCTTCGCTTTTCAAATTCATCGACCATATATTGAATTTTCGAAACTGGAGCATCCAATGCAGCAATGGTAGCTCTTTGAGCAATGGAGTTCGCACCAGATGTAATCTGACCTTGCATTTTGGTACAGGCTTTGGCAATCCATTCTGCCGCACCAATATATCCAATTCTCCAACCAGTCATGGCGAATGCTTTTGCGACACCATTTACCGTTATTGTGCGATCGTACATGTTTTCAATTGCAGCAAAACTAAATGGTTTTTCTCCATAATTAATATGTTCATAGATCTCATCTGACAGGATATAGATGTCCGGATATTTCTCGAGAACCTTTGCTAAAGCTCTGTATTCTTCTTCAGAATAACTCGTTCCACTCGGGTTGTTAGGGGAGTTAAAAAAGATCAATTTAGTCTTTGGACTGATTGCTTCCTCTAGTTGTTCTGGAGTAATTTTAAAATCTTGTTCTATGCTTGTTGGAATTTCCTTGTAAGTAGCCTCTGCCAAAGTAGCAATAGCAGAATAACTCACCCAATATGGAGCGGGAAGTAAAACTTCATCTCCTGGATTTAATAAGACCATCGCTATATTAGCAATAGATTGTTTTGCACCGGTGGATACAACAATTTGATTCTTATTATAGGTCAGTCCATTATCTCTTTCGAATTTTCGGCAAATAGCCAATCTCAAATCTTCGTAACCATTTACTGGTGAATAGGAGCTGTAATTATCGTGAATAGCTTGTACAGCAGCCTCCTTAATAAAATCAGGAGTGTTAAAGTCGGGTTCTCCCAGACTCAAACTTATTATATCTTTTCCTTGTTCCTTTAATTCTCTACCCTTTGCGGCCATAGCCAAGGTTTGAGAGATAGGTAAACTGTTGATTCTGTCGGAGAGTAAATTTTTCATATAAGTTGGAAATAAGTGACAAAAATATTAAAAAAATGCATCCCGAGGACTTTAATTGAATCATTTTAGAGGCTAATTGAATCTTTGGTTTTATTTTTGTCACTTAAACAAAAGCAGGATGGAAATTTTATTAAAATATTTTAATTCATTGACCGAGTTACAGATTTCGCAATTCTCCGAGTTGAAGAAATTATACGGCGAGTGGAATGAGAAAATCAATGTCGTTTCGAGAAAAGATATTGATGAGCTATATCTGCGACATGTCTTGCATTCTTTGGCCATTGCGAAGGTTCAGAATTTTGAACCAGGTTCTCGTATTTTGGATGTTGGAACAGGTGGTGGTTTCCCTGGGATTCCTTTGGCTATTATGTTTCCCGAATCCGATTTTCATCTTGTCGATTCCATTGGTAAAAAAATCAAAGTAGTGAACGGAGTTGCAGAGTCTTTAGGATTAGAAAACCTAAAAGCGAGTCATATGAGGGCTGAAAATGCAGATGGAAAATATGATTTTGTAGTTTCTCGCGCTGTCACTCGTATGGAATCATTTGTTCCTTGGGTAAAGGGCAAGGTTTCTAAACACCACAACCACAAATTAAAAAACGGGATACTTTATTTGAAAGGAGGGGACTTGACCGAGGAGTTAGCGGGATTCCCAACAGCTCAGATATACGATATTAAAGATTATTTTGAAGAAGATTTCTTCGATACCAAAAAGATAGTTCACCTCCGTGTAAAGTAGTCTTGTTGTTTGGAGTCTGTATAACTCTCCTTATTGGGGTTTTTTAAACAAAAAGACGCCTGTTTTGTGGTATTTTGCTAGACAGCAACTCGCTGTTTTAACCAAAACAACTCTAAACAACTAAACGATGAATAAGACTTACCTAGTTATTATCAGTCTAATTGTGGCCATGGGAGGCTTCCTTTTAGGCTTTGATAGTGCCGTGATCTCAGGTGCAGTAAACGGAATCAAAACGCAATTTACTATGACCGATGTGGAGCTTGGCTTTGCAGTTGGTTGTGTGATTTTTGGTGCGATGTTCGGGAATATCTCCGCAGGACCGCTAGCGGATCGATTTGGTAGAAAATCCGTGCTTTTGATAACCGCAATATTATTTATGATTTCTGCAGGATGGTCTGCCTTGGCGACTTCCTATATGACTTTTGTTGTCGCCCGAATTATCGGAGGAATAGGGGTTGGTGCTGCCATTTTAATTGCACCTATTTATATCGCAGAGATAGCGCCTGCTAAACTGAGAGGAAGCCTAGTTTCCTTCAATCAATTGAATATTGTAATTGGTATTTCTGTAGCGTATTTCTCTAACTATGCTCTTGTAAATATTGGAGATGAGTCCTGGAGATATATGCTTGGAGTGGAAGTTATTCCTGCTCTTTTGTACTTTCTCTTGTTGTTTATTGTTCCAATGAGTCCGAGGTGGCTTCTAAAGAACAAGAAGGATCAAGAAGCTGCAAAGGATGTTTTAGTCAAAATTGGTGGGGAGGACTATGCAGAAAAAACACTTGAAGATATTCGTAAAAACTCTAAAAAGGTCGAGGAAAAAGGCAGTGCTAAAGAATTCTTTAGTTCGAGAATGAGGCTTATCTTGATTATCTCATTTGGTTTGGCATTTTTCCAGCAGATTACGGGTATTAATGCCATCTTCTATTATGCTCCAACTATATTTGAGCAGGCAGGTGGATCTACGGATTCTTCATTGCTTCAGGCAATTGTGGTGGGTCTTACTAATCTGACTTTTACTTTTGTTGCAATATATCTAATCGATCGTTTAGGTAGAAAGCCTTTGCTTTTGATTGGTACCGGTATGATGACAATCGCACTCGGTTTGGCCAGCTTTGCCTTTTACAACGCTACCTATACCTTGAGTCCTGATAATATAGCGAAAGTGGAAAAAGAGGAGAATAGAGCGGTTTTGTTAAGTCATGTCGATAAAGTTTTTGATTCCCAAAATTCGTTTTTAGATTTTGCAAAGGAAAACCTGGCCCCGGAGGATTATACCGCTTTTCAACAAAATGATTTAAAGAGTTTTATAAGTATTCAATCCAATTTGGTTTTGTTTGCGATATTGCTCTATGTAGCAGCTTTTGCAATATCCCTAGGACCCGTAATGTGGGCGATGCTGTCGGAAATTTTCCCATCTCGACTAAAAGGGATCGCGATATCTATAGTAGGCTTTTTTAATTCTTTGGTATCCTATGTGGTTACCCAGTTGTTCCCTTGGGAGTTAAACAATCTCGGGCCGACAATAACCTTTTTGATTTTTGCCACTCTAGCGTTTCTCTCCTTTATTTTTGTAAAAAGATTCGTAGTGGAGACCAAAGGAAAATCTTTGGAAGAATTGGAGGAAATTTTAACTAATTAAAAAACACATTATGAAAAAAATAGGCGGTTTTCTATTCTTATTATCTGTTATTATCTCTTGTCAAACAAGTCCAAAAAACGGATCTACACCGGAGATTAGAAAGGTTGAGATTTCCGAAAAAGATGGAGTATTTGGATTGCTCGTAGATGGGGAGCCATTTTATATAAATGGTGCTGGATTGGAATTTGGAGATATAGCATCTCTGTCTAGTCACAACGCAAATTCGTTTAGAACTTGGAGAACGGATAATGGAGAGCGAAGTGGAAAAGAAGTTTTGGACGAAGCCTACGAAAACGGAGTCCTCGTAACCATGGGTATTGAAGTTGCTAGAGAAAGGCACGGTTTTGACTACGACGATGAGCTCGCGGTACAAAAACAACTGGAGGATATAAAGAGTCAGGTCTTAGAACTAAAAGATCATCCAGCATTGTTTATTTGGGCCATTGGAAACGAACTGAATTTACACTACGAAAATCCCAAGGTCTGGAATGCGGTGAATGAAATATCTGAAATGATTCACAACATTGACCCGAACCACTTGACGACAACGACACTTGCTGGTATTTCAAAAAAAGAGATTGATTTTATAAAAGAACGGGCATCGGATTTGGATTTACTATCTATTCAGATGTACGGGGATCTACCTAACCTTCCAAAATTAGTAAGAGAATTTGGATGGACAGGACCCTATATGGTAACGGAGTGGGGAGCCACCGGTCATTGGGAAGTCCCACAAACCTCTTGGGGAGCACCTATAGAAGAAAACTCTACTCTAAAGGCGGCAAATTATCTCAAGCGCTATAAAAAAGGAATTGAAATAGATTCTTTACAATGTGTTGGATCCTATGTTTTTCTTTGGGGTAACAAACAAGAGAGAACTCCAACTTGGTATGGTATTTTTCTAGACAATGGAATGGAAACCGAATCGGTTGATGTTATGCATTATATTTGGAATGGTTCCTGGCCGGATAATCGTACACCACAGATAAATTCATTTACAATAAACAACAAGACGGCCTACGAAAGTATAACGATGAATCGCGATGAAGAGATCCGTGCTGAGCTGGCTGTTTTTGATCCAGAAGGAGACGAATTGGAATTTACTTACGAAATACTTTACGAGAGTAAAGATTTACAAGATGGAGGGGATTACGAAGAGAAACCAGAGGCAATCAAATTAGATATTGTGAGCAAAGAGGACGGCAATATTGTTTTAAAAACACCAGAGGCGGCAGGTGAGTATCGTTTGTTTGTCTATGTTACGGATGGAGCTAATCACGCTGCCACTGCAAATATCCCGTTTAAAATTGAATAATTAAGAATATGGCTGTTTTACGTTATAAGGAGATGGATTCGAATTCCGATATGCTTACAAGCACTGTCGAAATAGATGGAGAGTCGTATTACAAAATACAGGATATAGACCAAATGCCTCCTTTTTTTGTAACGGTGGTGAGCAATTCTAATCACTGGATGTTTTTGAGTACAAAAGGCAGTTTAACTGCTGGAAGACAAAATCGTGATCGCGCAATATTTCCATATAAAACCGACGATAAAATTCACGAATCTGTCGAGAACTCGGGGCCTAAAACTATTGTCAAAGTCGCAAGGGGACAAGAGGTTCACTTTTGGGAACCTTTTTCTGTGAGAAGTGAAGGGCTTTATAATACCCAGCGTAATTTTTATAAGAATAGCCTAGGAAACAAGGTTATATTTGAAGAACACAATAGGGATTTAGGTCTTACTTTTTCCTATTCTTGGTTCAATAGCCGCAGTTATGGATTTGTTCGTAGTTGCAGTTTAACCAACAGTTCCAAAGAGGATTTACACCTCGAACTATTGGATGGCTTTCAAAATATATTACCGAGTAATATTATTGCTGAGGTTCAAAACGACAAATCGAATTTGGTCGATGCTTATAAACGAAATGAGCTTACAAAAGACAAAAATCTCGCTATATATACTTTAAACGCGGTTATAGTGGATCGCGCAGAGCCGAGTGAATCTCTCACCGCTAATTCTGTATTTAATATGTGTTCTTCTGTGCAGCCTTCCGTCTTTATTAGTTCGGAATGCGTGAGTAATTTTAGAAGCGGAAAACTCACCGAACAACAGGAAGAGACAAGAGCTCAAAGGGGAGCTTATTTTATGCAGATGGAGTATAGTTTGCTCGCCGAGAGCGATTTGCAATGGAAACAAGTTTTAGATCAAGGTAAGACGGTTAGCGAGCTAATAGATCTCGAAGATAAATTAGCCGATGCAAACCAACTTTGGAAGGATATTTCCAGAGATATCGAATTTGGAAGTTTAGAACTTAAGTCCCTTGTCGCCCAGGCCGACGGGCTGCAAGTCTCATCCGATAAGCTATCAAATGTTCGTCACTTTGCCAACGTGATGTTTAATATAATGCGAGGCGGAATATTCGATAATAATTACGCTGTGAATCCAGATGATTTTGCAGAATATCTAAAGCTGTCTAATCGCAAGACTTTTGAGACTTTCGAAAAAAACAGAACCACTTTACCTGCCAATTTATCCTATCAGAACCTTTCTGCTTGGGCTTATGAGAGCAAAGATTTGAATTTGTCGAGGTTAGCGGTAGAATATTTACCATTAAAATTTAGCAGACGACACGGGGATCCTTCCCGACCGTGGAATAAGTTTTCCATAAACACCATCGATAAGTTGTCTGGAAAAAAACTCTTAGACTACCAGGGGAATTGGAGGGATATTTTCCAAAACTGGGAAGCCCTAGCCTACAGTTATCCCGAGTTTCTAAAAGGAATGATTTTTAAATTCCTAAATAATTCTACGGTTGATGGATACAATCCTTACCGAATTTCCAAAACAGGGTTTGATTGGGAAATTGTAGAGCCGGATGATCCGTGGGCTTTTATAGGATATTGGGGAGATCATCAAATTATATATTTACTAAAGTTTCTAGAGTTTTTAAGAGATCAAAATCCGAGTGCTTTTGTCACACTCTTTAATCAAAGAGAATATGTTTTTGCGCAAGTTCCCTATAAGATAAAGTCCTATTCCGAGATACTAAAAAATCCAAAGGATACTATAGTATTCGATAAGGAGCTAGATTCCATTGTCCGGGATAGAAGGAGGATAAAAGGGAGCGATGGCGCCTTGTTTCAAAATGGAGAAGAGAATATTCAATACGCTACATTTGAAGAGAAAATTCTAATCACGCTTTTAGCGAAGCTCAGCAACTTTATTCCAGAAACAGGTATCTGGCTAAATACCCAGAGGCCGGAATGGAATGATGCAAATAACGCATTAGTAGGTAATGGTGTATCCATGGTCACCCTGTATTATATCAGGCGATTTTTGGAGTTTTTTGAAAATCAAGATTACAATGGTATCTCAGACTTGGAGTTGTCCGAAGAGGTTTACATGCATTTTGAGGCATTAGTTTCCATTTTCTCCAGTTATCAAAATCTACTTTCGAGACCCTTTGAGGATACTTCTAGAAAGGAGATGATGGACGAACTCGGAAATGCAGCTAGTGAATACAGAAACAAAATTTATTCGAGAGGCTTTAGTGGTAAAAGGGTAAAGCTAGAGATTTCAAAATTCCGTGAATCCTTAAAGCTCTTTATTGATCACTGTGAACATTGTATAGAGTCAAACCGAAGAAAAGATCAGTTATTTCACTCTTATAATCTGATAAATTATGACCATAGCATAGCTAGTGTAAAACATTTAGATATCATGCTCGAGGGTCAAGTTGCGGTTTTGAGTTCAGGTTACTTAAATCTAAAAGATTCGGTAAGCCTTTTGGACTCCTTAAAAGCCAGCGCCCTATATCGCGAGGATCAATCTAGTTACACTCTCTATCCGGATCGACAAATTCGATCTTTCTTGAATAGGAATACCATCGAAACCCAACTGCTAAGCCAATCTGTTTTGTTGCAAAAGTTGGTGGATTCCAATCATAAAGAAATTGTCGAGCGAGACAAACGTGGAGGATATCACTTTGGTTCAAATCTAAAAAACGCAAGCTATTTAAAGCAATATGTGGATAATTTACCCGCCGATTGGGGTTCTGTTATTGAGGAAGACAATGGAAGGATTTTTGAAGTGTATGAGTCGGTCTTCCAGCACAAATTTTTCACTGGTCGATCGGGCACCTTTTTTGGTTATGAAGGTTTGGGGTCCATTTATTGGCATATGGTTTCCAAGCTAGTACTCGCTATTTCGGAATGTATACTGCGTTTTGAATCGAGCGAAGATCTAGAGAGCCTTCAAAAATTAAAGCTGTATTTCCAAGAGGCAAAATACGGAATCGGTGTTCATAAAAATCCTCGAGAATACGGGGCAATTCCTACAGACCCTTATTCCCACACCCCAGCCCACAAAGGAGCGCAACAGCCCGGAATGACAGGTCAAGTAAAGGAGGATGTCCTTACCAGATGGATGGAGTTGGGAGTCTCCGTCAAGTCCGGTCTTTTGAGTTTTAGACCTTCAGATTTATTGAGTGCTGAATTTCTCTCGCAGAGGACTATTTGGACTTATTTTGCTTTGAGCGGGAAATGGGTGGACCTCGAGCTTCCTAAAGACAGCATGGCTTTTACCTATTGCCAAATCCCAATAATTTACAAGCAGTCGAACAAGGACGAGTTAAGAGTTTCAAAGTCGGATGGATCTCATCAAATCTCTCAAGGATTTGAACTAGATAAGACTTTGAGTGAGGAAATTTTTAATAGATCAGGAAATATAGATCAAATTGAAGTATATTTTAAACCGAAAATTTAAACAACGAAAAAATGAAGAGAGGCATGATACTTTTTACTTGGATAGCTAGTTTTGCTATACTGTTAAATTCTTGTTCAGAGGATGGCAGTTCCGATGGAGATACAAATAGTATTGAAAATATTAATATAGAGATTGTTGGGGCAACAGAAGTCAATCCAGAAGGAGATGGTTCGGGTGCTATATCCGTTACAGTAGTGGCTGCAAACGCCACGAGATACGATGTTTCTTTTGGAGATGGAAATAACGACTCTAATTCGTCAGGAGTTTTTACTCACAATTATAACCAAGTGGGAACCTATGATTACGCCGTTCGTGTTTTTGCTTATTTTACCGACGGTTCCCGAGTAGACAAAACAGAATCCGTAACTGTAAAACGAAGTGAGTTTAACTATGAGACTTTGGTTTGGTCTGATGAATTTGACTATGAGGGTGCGCCAAATCCAGAAAAGTGGGCTTATGATATTGGTAATGGTTGCCCAGATATCTGTGGTTGGGGAAATAATGAATACCAATTCTACACTTCAGATTCTGAAAATGTTGAGGTTTCCGATGGATCCCTTTTTATACATGCAACAAAAGGAAATCGAGACGAAAATAATTATGCTACCGGATATAATTCGACAAAATTAAAAACCAAGGATGTTTTTGAATTTACCTATGGTAGAGTGGAAATTAGAGCAAAACTTCCCGAAGGAGGAGGAACTTGGCCTGCGTTTTGGTTGCTGGGAGCTGATTTGGACGAAGTCGGCTGGCCAGCTTGTGGTGAAATAGATATCATGGAGCATGTTGGGAACGAACCAAACTTCATCTCTTCTGCCCTTCATACACCTGCGAGTTTTGGAGCGACCACTAATTACAAGCAAACTGGAATATCAGAGGCTTACGAAGATTTTCACACCTTTTCCTTGTATTGGTCCCCCCAGAAAATGGAGTTTAGTTTAGATGGGAATATATACTATACCTTTAATCCAAGTCAAAAAGACGCTAATACTTGGCCTTTCGATCACGATATGTTCTTGATTTTGAACACAGCAGTAGGAGGAAATCTCGGTGGAGAAATTGATTCTTCTTGGGAAAATTCAACTATGGAAATTGATTATATCCGAGTATATCAATAAGATTTACAATTATTTAATACATGGTATAGATTTATCCCTTATATTTGCACCTTTATTATTTATATATATTATTATCATGAAAAACGGAACGGTAAAGTTCTTTAATGAGTCTAAAGGATTTGGATTCATCACAGACTCAGAAACAAAAGAAGATTTTTTTGTACACATCTCAGGTGTAAATGAAGAAATTAGAGAAGGTGACGAGGTTCAGTACGAACTTCGCGAAGGTAGAAAAGGAATGAATGCAGTAAACGTAACTGTACTTTAATAAAATTATTACCTAGTATTAAAAAGCCGCTTCGTTATCGAAGCGGCTTTTTTCTTTTTAGTCTAAAAATGGATACTTATAGTCCATTGGCGGAACAAAAGTTTCTTTAATTGTTCTGTTAGAGACCCAACGCAATAGATTCCATACAGAACCTGCTTTATCATTAGTTCCAGAACCTCTAGCACCACCGAAAGGTTGCTGTCCAACGACCGCTCCTGTTGGTTTGTCATTGATATAGAAGTTTCCAGCTGAATTTTCTAGTGCTTTCGCTGCAGTATTTATAGCATAACGATCCCCGCTGAAAATTGCACCTGTAAGAGCGTAGTCAGAAGTTTCATCTATCGTCTTTAGAATGGATTCCCACTCTTCATCTTCGTATACATATATAGTTATTACTGGACCAAACAATTCTGTACACATGGTGCTGTATTTAGCATCGCTTGTAACTATAACCGTTGGTTCAATAAAATATCCTTTTGATTTGTCGTAATTACCTCCAACAACGATTTCCGCATCAGAAGAGTTTTTAGCAGCGTCTATATAAGAGGTAATCTTATCAAAAGAACCTTCGTGAATTACTGCATTTACGAAATTGCTAGGGTCCTCAGGGTCTCCCATTTTCATACTAGCAGAATCCTGCTCTAATTTTTGCTTGACATCCGCCCACATACTTTGCGGAACGTAAGCTCGGGAAGCGGCAGAGCACTTTTGTCCTTGATATTCAAAAGCTCCTCGAGTTATAGCTGTAGCTACCTCAAGTGCATTTGCAGAAGGGTGAGCCCAGATAAAATCCTTTCCTCCAGTTTCACCTACAATTCTCGGGTAAGTTTTATAGTTTTCTATATTCGTTCCAATCGTTTTCCACAATTGCTTGAATACGTGAGTAGACCCTGTAAAATGTAGTCCAGAGAATTCTCTGTGATTCATTACCGTATCGGTTATCATCACTGGATCCCCATATACCACATTGATAACTCCATCGGGAAGACCTGCTGCTTTGAACAAGTCAACGATTACTTTGGCAGAGTAGATTTGGTGATCAGAAGGCTTCCATACCACAACGTTACCCATCATAGCAGGGGCTGCACAAAGGTTCGCTGCAATGGAAGTAAAGTTAAAAGGAGTAATAGCGTATACAAACCCTTCTAGAGGTCTATATTCCATTCTGTTCCAAATTCCAGGAGCAGACTCTGGTTGGTTTTGGTATACCTCAGTCATGAACTCCGCGTTAAATCTGAAGAAGTCAATCATTTCACAAGCGGCATCAATTTCAGCTTGAAAAACATTCTTAGATTGTGCCAGCATAGTGGAGGCATTCATTCTAGCTCTAAAAGGTCCCGCTAACAATTCAGCAGCCTTTAAGAATATCGCAGCTCTGTGCTCCCATGGAGTATCTGCCCATTCTTGTTTGGCAGCCAAAGCAGTTTCTATTGCCTGATCTACGTTGCTTTTTTCAGCTTTGTGATAGGTTCCTAAAAGGTGCTTGTGATCGTGAGGAGGGTGCATAGTAGAAGTATTTCCGGTACGTACTTCTTCACCATTAATATACATTGGAATATCTAATGTCTCCTTTTTCATTTTGGCGTAAGTAGCCAATAATTCTTCTCTTTCTGGAGATCCTTTTTTATAGGACTTCACAGGTTCGTTTACTGCTTTTGGAACAGTGAAAAATGCATTTGACATAAATAAGATTGTTTTTAATTATTTTGCCCTCAAATGTATGAAATTATTAAAAAATAGCCTCTATATTCGCTTTTAATCAAAGCCTTATGTGTACAGTTACTTTTTATCCAATAGGAGAAAATGAGTTTTTATTTAATTCGAGTAGAGATGAGACGCCGAATAGAAATACTAGGCCTCCTCAATGGGAATCTGACTTGTTTTTTCCAAAAGATAGGACTGCCGGTGGTTCCTGGATAGGTTTAAATAAATCCAGTCGTCTATGTTGTATTCTCAATGGGGCCTTCGAAAAACACAAACGCAAATTACCTTATCGCCGCAGTCGAGGGTTGGTTTTAAAGGATTTTTTAGCTTGTGAGTCCTTAAAGGATTACTACAATGCATATGATTTTGATAATATTGAACCATTTACCCTTTTAGTTTTGGAATGGGAGCAGTCTGTCAAACTATACGAGATTGTATGGGATGGATTGAATTCTTTTTTTGAACAAAAGACAAAACAACCACATGTTTGGTCATCATCTACCCTTTACGACAAAGAGATGCGAGCTTGGAGAGAATCTGAATTTGCGACCTATGTTATTGGAATGGACAACACAGCGAATTACCCTCTAGAAGGTTTTCATTTGTCCGAGAATATGGAAATGCCCTCGCGAGGAATAAAAATGAAACGAGAGGGAGTAGAAACGGTGAGTCTGAGTTCCATTCGTTTAAGAGACGGTGAAATAGATTTCAAGTACGAGGATTTTCAGACAGGAAGTGTTTCGTTTACAGAGTTATAGCTGTAAATATGAGGAATATTGCCAAAGTTGAAAATAAGCATAAGGACACAAGATTAATCAGCAAAAACTTAAATAACGTTTTTAAATAGCCTTGTTGATAAAAGTTTTTCAAAGCCAAGAAAAGATAAACTAGAAAAACTAGGGAAAGTGTTTTTAGGAGGGTAGCGTAGGAGGTTTCTGAAATCATTAAACCAAAAACAGCAATAATCCCAAAGAAGGTAAATATGGTTTGAAGGTTAAAAACAAGTACGAGATGCTCTGTAAAATACATTTTCCTCCTAAAATATATCAACTTAAAGAACAGGGTGAGAATTGGGATGAGAAGAAAGATGCCAATCGATAATTGGGAGATATATTCCGCCCGATAATTATTTATCTGTGTGTCAAAATTCTCGATTGTAAATGCCGTATTGTTGATTTTGCTAAAGAGAAATCTATTCCAAGAAGTGTTCTCTAGATTAATATTTTCTATTGCAGTTTGGGGGTTTGATACTCCCGATTTTATTTGCTCAAATAATGCTGGGACCGGTTGGGGGAGATGTTCAAAGAAATCAATTTGCTCCAGATCGAGATCGGTTTCCAAGGCACTGTCTGCATTAAATGGATTTTCTTTGTCTAATACGATTGGATTTAAACTGGAATATATTCCAAAAACAATAAAAAAAAGAATAACAAAATTTAGGTAAAGTCTAAAGGGGTTGACATAGCTAGCATGTTTCCCTTCAGTATATCTTTTGGGGAATATTCCTGGTTTTGAGGTCATTAGTGCAATGGTCCGCCAAAATTTGGACTCATAATTCAATACCCCTGCTAATGTTTCTCTAATAAATGTTCCGAGCTTAACTCGTGCGATATCGGTTTTTTGACCACAATTATTACAGAAATGATCGGTTGGATCCAATTGGGTATTGCAATTTAAACAGGACTTGAATCTTGAAGGTGTTGTGACAGGTATAATGGGTTTCATTAATTCAGGAAGCTCGTTGACAACAAATTAAATCGCGGGATATAAATCTTGATAACTTCGTTTAAATCCATGTTGTGCATGCTGTAATGTCCTTGCATAAATCCATAATCTCCCTCGATAAGACAAAAGGACTCGTAGCTAAAGGAATCCCCAGGAAGAATTATGGGTTTTTTTCCGATAACCCCATCTCCTTCCACACTTTGATTTGGCATTAAGCTGTCAAAGATTTCCCAACTTCTGCGAACCAATCGATATTTGTAAGGACTGTTATTTTGAATTTGAATTCTATAGGTAAATACGTGTAGCGTGCTATCCGCCTCTTCTTGCACCCCAAGATATTTGGGTTGGGCGCTTACGTTTATACCATTTGTAGTTTTTGAATTCAAAACCGTGTTTTTTTCAAATATAAAGAATCGAAGCAATAAAGCAAGTATTTATTGTCTAAGTTGCTCGGAATCTGCTTCTCCAAACCCTATTATCTCATAATATCTGTTTCCATAAGTCTGAAAATATACCAATACTTGATATTGATTTTCCGTTTGGTAAAAATCTCCCGAAATAGGATTTGACTGCATTGCAGTTGAGAGATATTTGTAATTATAGAAACCTTGTTTCAGACGCATGGAAACTTTGTAGGTCTGTGACTTTTGGTCGTAAACTAACTTATTTTCGTCGAGTAATTGATAATTGTTAAACCCCCCGTAAACGTAAATATTATTTGGGAACACAGCTTTGGATCGCAAAGAAAATTCAACTTCTGTGTAATCCGCTGAGGTTTGAGGTTTTGGATTGTTATTCATACGGATTTCAAAACCTCCGTTGATGTCAGGGTTGTAGGTGTATATTTTTCCTGCGCGAACCTCGTCGGGGTAGAGTATAGTTTGATAAACATCATTTCCACTCAAAACCGTATTGATTTGATCATTTGCAGTTCTCAAGTATTTGCTGTCAAAGTGAAGAAATTCGTTGGAACCATAGAAATTAGTTTCTGTGCTGTATTTATAAATGAGGGTGTTCTTGCTGATATATTGGGGTCTGATATTAAATATGGCATTATTCCAATCTCCGTTTTGAAGAAGGGCAATCTTAAAATCTTGATTGGGCTCGTTTGAGCGAAGATTTTGATAGGAAATAGAAAATTCTAAGTTTTGATGGGTTTGTTGATTTTGAATTTGTCGTGATTTGTGAACGCTCAATGCTACTGCAGCCTGAGGTTGATAAATACTTATTCTTCTGTTGGCAACGACTTGATCGTAATCGTCTAAAATTTCAATGAGATAATTACCAGTTCGGGTAATTTGCGTGTTTTGATTTGGGAGTTGGAATTTATAATGGGTGTAAAACTGTAGCGTATTTGTCGAGTTTTCGAAGTTTCTTATCCGATCCGATTGGTAGCCTTTAATGTATTCTGATGGTTTTAATGCACTGGGCTCCCAGTCATAAGTCATATGCGTAATACGGTAATAAAAATCTTTTTGATCTGCATCCAAGTCGTCGAAGCTGAAATGGGCGGTTTCTCCTTGTTTTAAAAATGGAGTATAGCTATGGGAATTACTCGTGAAATAAAAGGTTTTAATGTTTGAATTTTGTTGCGCATAGGTAGTTACTTGCAAAGAAAGAAAGGCGAGTGTAAAAGCTAAAAAACGGTTTAATTTCATGCTTTAAATGTACAAAATTGGAAGGATAAAATGTTTTTTAAGCTCCCATATCTGTTAGAAAAACCGAACGCAGCGGAAACCTATTTAGAATAAATATAAATAATTTAATTTGACCAATTATTGTCTGCCAAAATTTACAATAGAGTCCTTAAATTATTAAATTTGCATGATTTTTAGATAATTAACTTAAATTCTCAATATGTCAAAAGACATTCGAATAAAGAAAGGCTTGTCTATCAAGCTTAAGGGACGTGCAGCGGATACTCTTGCTGTAATGCCACATTCAGGGATTTTTGCAGTAAAGCCAACTGATTTTCATGGAATAACTCCGAAAATGGTTGTTAAAGTCGGTGATAGTGTGGCTAGTGGAGATGTTTTGTTCTTCTCCAAGAGCCAAGAAGAGATAAAGTTTGTCTCTCCAGTTGCTGGTAAAGTTGTAGAAATTCAACGTGGTGCTAAAAGAAGAATTTTAGCGGTAAAAGTGCAAGCTTCAGGTGAAGAGAGTAAGGACTTTGGAATTAAGAATCCAGATAGTTTGAATCGTTTGGACGTTTTAAACGCCATACTCGAAGGAGGCCTTTTTCCTTACATTAACCAACGCCCGTACGATGTCATGGCAGATCCAAAAGAGATGCCAAAAGCTATTTTTGTGTCTGGTTTTGATACTGCTCCGCTAGCTGTAGACTACACTTTTATCTTAAAGGGTAAAGAAGCTGAATTTCAGGCTGGTTTGACTGCTTTGTCGAAACTGACTGAAGGCGTTGTCAATTTAGGAGTGAATAAGGATTGTTCGTCTTTCTACAACCAGTTTTCTGGTGTTGAAAAGACAAGCTTTTCAGGGGTTCACCCAGCTGGAAATGTCGGTATACAGATAGGAGCTTTGAATCCAATTAATGCAGGTGAACGCGTTTGGACTGTGAATGCTCAGGACGTCGCTGCGATTGGGGCATTTTTCTTAACTGGAAAATACCCATCGAGTAAAATAGTAGCTCTTGTAGGTTCTTCTGTTGTCAATCCTCAATACTATCAAATTCAAAGAGGTCAAGAAATCAGTGTTATTGTGAATAATAACTTGAATAAAGACCAAGATTTAAGAGTTATCAATGGAAACGTTTTGACAGGAATGATGAGTTCTGAAAGCGATTTTGTCGGTTCATTAACCAATGAGATTTCGGTGATTCCTGAAGGAAACACTTACCGTGCTTTTGGGTGGTTGCCATTTGTGCAAAACTTTGTGCATTCTTCTTCAAGAACATCTCTTTCGTGGTTGTCAGGATCAAAGGAGTATGAACTCACAGCAAATATGAACGGAGAAATTCGTGCGCTTGTTGAGACAGGTAAAATGGAACAAGTAGTTCCTTTAGACGTTTTTCCTATGCAATTGCTAAAAGCAATCATGGAAGGCGATATTGAAAAAATGGAGAATCTGGGGATTTATGAAGTAGCTCCTGAAGATTTTGCCTTGGTAGACTATACTAGTTCTTCCAAAATAGAAGCGCAACAGATTGTGAGACAAGGTCTAGATTTAATGATTAAAGAAGTAGGATAATGAAATTTATTAGAAATACTTTCGACAAGTACAAACCTCTTTTTGATAAGGGAGGGAAGTACGAAAAATACGCACCAGCGTTTTTTGGTTTTGACACGTTTTTGTTTGTACCAAATCACACGACGCAACAAGGTTCTCATATTAGAGATGGTGTAGATTTGAAACGTATTATGTCAACTGTGATATTGGCACTCATTCCAGTTACTATATTCGGTATTTGGAATATAGGTAATCAGCATTTCACCCTTATGGGAGAAGCTTTTGGATTTATGGATGCTATGTGGTACGGAGCTTTGCGATTTATGCCTATGCTCGCTGTATCTTACGGTGTCGGTTTGACTATTGAATTTGCTTTTGCAGTCTTTAGAGGCCACGAGGTGAATGAAGGATATTTGGTAACTGGTCTTTTGATCCCACTTATTATGCCTATTGATCTTCCTTTATGGATGTTAGGTATAGCAGTTGCTTTTTCTGTTTTTGTCGGAAAAGAAGCTTTTGGTGGAACAGGTATGAATGTTTTGAATCCAGCTTTAGTAGCTAGAGCATTTGCGTTTTTTGCTTATGCACCTTATATGTCTGGTGATAAAGTTTGGGTTGCTGATTCTGTAGCAGATGGAGTTTCGGGAGAAACGATTTTAGGAACACTTGCTGCCAACAACGAAGCTAGCTTTTCTGTAATGGAAATGTTTATGGGTTATATCCCCGGATCTGTAGGAGAGACTTCTTTCCTATTGGTAATGGTCGGAGCCTTAATCTTAGTTGCAACCGGTGTAGGTTCTTGGAGAATTATAGTATCTACATTTGCAGGTGGAGCGGTTATGGGCTTGATCTTTAACGCTTTTGGTGTTAATGCCTTGATGTCCTTCCCATGGTGGCAACAATTATTAGTAGGAGGTTTTGCTTTTGGTGCGGTCTTTATGGCTACGGATCCTGTATCAGGTGCCCAGACTAACAAAGGAAAATGGATCTACGGTTTCTTGATTGGTATTTTTGCAATCCTAGTAAGGGTTTTCAATGGTGCTTATCCTGAAGGAATGATGATGGCGATTTTATTAATGAATGTTTTTGCTCCAACAATTGACCACTATGTGATTCAAGGAAATATAAAACGAAGACAAAAACGTTTAAAAACAGCTTAGTTATGAATAGAAATAGCAATTCATATACTTTTATTTTTGCTGCTGTAATGGTTGTAGTGATCGCTAGTTTACTGGCCTTTACTTCTCAGTCCTTAAAGCCTTTGCAAAATAAAAATGTAAAAAATGAAACCATGCAAAACGTTTTACTCTCTATTGGAGTGAACGTGGAGCGCGACCAAGCAGCGGAAGTTTTTAATTCTGTAATTAAACAACAAGTTGCTTTGAAGTCTGACGGGTCTGTAGATCCTTCGGTTGATGCGTTTAGTATCAATATGAAAAACGAAATTAAAAAGCCTGCTGACGTACAAAGATATCCGATGTTTATCGCTGAAAAAGAAGGACAGACGTATTATATCGTTCCTCTTTACGGGACTGGTTTATGGGATGCTATCTGGGGTTATGTAGCTTTGGAAGCAGATGAAAACACCATAAAAGGAGCCAAATTTGACCACGCAGGGGAAACTCCAGGTTTGGGAGCTGAAATCAAAGAAGTTTGGTTTGGTCAGCAGTACACTGGGAAAAAGATACTGGATGATGCTGGTGATTTTGTCTCTGTGGCAGCTGTAAAAGGTGGGGCTCCTGTGGGAGATATCCACGGTGTAGACGGTATTTCTGGAGGTACAATTACTTCCGATGCTGTAACCGATATGATGAAGGAACGTCTTTCACATTATTTACCATACTTTAAAAAGAATTAAAATGGCTGAAGAGAGAGAAGCACTTTTTTCGAAAAAGAATAGGGCCTTATTATCGGATCCTTTAAACGATAATAACCCGATTTCAGTTCAAGTACTAGGTATTTGTTCTGCCCTTGCAATTACAGTTCAACTAAAGCCTGCAATCGTTATGTCGATAGCAGTTCTATTTGTACTTGTTGCGAGTAATGTCATTGTTTCCTTGTTGAGAAACTTGATTCCAAACAGAATTAGAATTATTGTTCAATTACTTATTGTCGCCTCTTTGGTGATTTTGGTAAATGAAGTTTTACAGGCTTATGCATACGACGTGAGTAAAGAACTCTCCGTATTTGTCGGTCTGATTATTACGAATTGTATTATTATGGGACGTTTAGAAGCTTTTGCTTTAGGAAATGGTCCATGGAAAGCTTTCTTAGATGGTGTAGGAAATTCTGCTGGATACGGAGGTATTTTGATTCTAGTAGCGTTTTTTAGAGAACTTCTCGGATCTGGAAAACTAGGAGGTTTTGAAGTTTTAGGTCACAAAGGAAGAACCCTAGCCGATTCTACAGGATTATATGCACTCGGATATGAAAATAATGGATTTATGTTGCTCTCTCCTATGGCTTTGATTACCGTAGGTGTGATCATCTGGATCCAACGTTCCCGAAATAGAAAGTTGATTGAAAAATAAAACACATTTACCATGGATTATATTAACATTTTTGTAAAAAGTATCTTTATAGATAATATGGTATTTGCATACTTCCTAGGGATGTGTTCTTACCTTGCCGTTTCCAAAACGGTAAAAACGGCAGTTGGTTTAGGTGCTGCAGTAATTTTTGTATTACTGGTTACGGTTCCTGTAAACTACTGGTTAGATCAGTATATTCTTCGTCCGGGAGCATTACAATGGCTCGGAGCAGAATACGCAGATATAGATTTGTCATTTTTGAGTTTTATCATGTTTATCGCTGTAATCGCTTCAATGGTGCAGTTGGTTGAGATGATAGTAGAGCGTTTTGCACCTGCATTATACGGTGCTTTGGGTATTTTCCTTCCATTAATTGCGGTAAACTGTGCCATTCTTGGTGGTTCGCTATTTATGCAATTGAAGGATTTTGCTAATGTCGGAGAGGCAGCGGTGTATGGATTGGGTTCTGGGATAGGATGGTTCTTGGCTATTCTTGCGATTGCCGCAATTCGTGAAAAGATTGCTTATTCAAATGTTCCAGCTCCTCTCAGAGGTCTTGGAATAACATTTATTATTACAGGACTTATGGCGATTGGGTTTATGAGTTTCTCAGGTATCAAACTATAAAACAGAAGAGTAATGGTTATAGGAGTTAGTATAGTAGTTTTCTTAGCGGTAGTATTTTTGTTGGTTACCATGTTATTGGGAGCAAAGGCGAAATTACTTCCATCGGGAAAAGTGAAGATTACCATTAATGGTGAAAAGACAATCGAGGTAGAAACAGGAAGTTCTCTTCTATCTACTTTAGGTAATGAAAAAATATTTTTGCCATCTGCTTGTGGTGGTGGGGGAACATGTGTTCAATGTGAATGTCATGTTTACTCTGGAGGAGGAGATGCCCTACCTACAGAAACGCCACATTTTACGAGAAAAGAGTTGGCTGAAGGTGTTCGATTGGGATGTCAAGTAAAGGTTAAAAACGACATGGATATTTCCATTCCTGAAGAAATCTTCGGAATTAAGAAATGGAAAGCCAAGGTAGTTTCTAACTATAACGTAGCATCTTTTATCAAGGAATTTGTAGTTGAAATCCCTGAAGATATGGACTATAAAGCGGGAGGATATATTCAAATTGAAATACCTAAGACAGAGGTTCCTTTCAGTGAAATGGATATCACAGCTCACCCTCAAGACCATCCAGGAGAACCAAATAAATTCCAAGAGGAATGGGACAAATTTGGACTATGGCCATTGGTTATGAAAAACCCGGAGACGGTTGAGAGAGCTTATTCTATGGCTTCTTATCCAGCAGAAGGAAGAAAAATTATGTTAAACGTTCGTATTGCTACGCCTCCATTTGACAGAGCTAAGGGAACTTGGTCTGATGTAAATCCTGGTGTTGCCTCTTCTTATATCTTTGGTCTAAAACCAGGAGATGAAGTTACTATTTCAGGACCTTACGGAGAATTCTTTATCAACGAAACGACAGAGAATGAAATGATTTATATCGGTGGTGGTGCTGGTATGGCACCGATGCGTTCTCACTTGTATCAGCTTTTTCACACCTTAAAAACAGGAAGAAAAGTATCTTACTGGTATGGTGGACGTTCGAGAAGAGAATTGTTTTACTTGCACTATTTTGAGGAGCTTGAAAAGCATTTCCCTAATTTCAAAATGCATTTAGTTCTTTCTGAGCCTTTACCAGAGGATAACTGGAAAGTAAAAGATGGAATTGATGGAGAAGGAGACGGATTCGTAGGATTTGTTCATCAATCTCTTATCGACAACTATTTGAGTACTCACGAGGCTCCTGAAGACGTAGAATTCTATTTCTGTGGTCCTCCTCTTATGAACCAAGCGGTTGTTAAGATGTGTGATGACTTTGGTGTTCCACCAGAAAATGTACGATTTGACGATTTTGGAGGATAGACTTCCAAGTATATATAAAAAAAGCCAGTGGTTCACCACTGGCTTTTTTATTTCACAACAAATCGGTAACCTACTCTTAACTTTCTTTGTGTTTAAATTTATTTTTTTTGTCAAAAAAACAGAACAATGAGAAAACTTTGGACGCTACTTTATGTAGCTGTATTCTTTCTAAATTCTTGCGATTTTGCAGATAAAAGAGAAAGTGAAGGAAAAAAGAAATTAGGTCTATCTATCACAAATGTGGTTCGTCCATCTGGTGAAACAGATGAAATGCCTCAAAAGTATAATGAAGATGCTGCAGATGATCCTGCTGTATGGTATAATAAGAAGGACTCTACCGCTTATATTTTTGGAACAGATAAAAAAGGAGGTATTGCACGATATTCCATGGACGGAAAGGAGCTGAATTACTATGCTGTTGGTAATATAAATAATATTGATATTCGCAAGGATGTACAAATAGGTCTCGATA
The DNA here is from genome assembly GCA_042091275.1 of Flavobacteriaceae bacterium. Classification (GTDB taxonomy): domain Bacteria; phylum Bacteroidota; class Bacteroidia; order Flavobacteriales; family Flavobacteriaceae; genus JBELHR01. The sequence continues at coordinate 23,302 of JBELHR010000014.1, read as the reverse complement.
CAGTATCTGTAATAGCGGGTAGTGATCGTTCCTTTCAAGGTGTAATTCTCGCTGAACTCATGAATGATGGGAGTATTGATGAGTCATCGATTATACGTTTTAAGACCTCCATTAAAGGAGATGTTTATGGATTTTGTCTTTATCACAACCCATATTCAAAAAAACTTTACGCTCTTGTGAATTCCAAAGATGGAGAATTGGAGAGTTGGGAAATATCTAAAACTGAAAAATCATATGAGTTTAAGTTAATAGAAAGCTACCAAGCAGTTGGTCAGACAGAAGGACTAGTGGCTGATGATATTAATAATAAAGTGTACTTAGGAGTAGAGGAAAATGGTATTTGGGTTATGGATATGAATTTAGGAATGTCGTCTGCATTTCGAATTCCTGAGTCTGGTCCAGAGGACAATAAAAATATTGTTATGGACGTAGAGGGTATTTCCATTTATAAACAAACGGATTCTACAGGAGTTTTACTTGCGTCTAGCCAAGGGAATTATACCTATGCTATGTTTGATTTGAGTACGAATACTTATTTGACATCATTCAGAATTGAATCTAATTTGAGTTTGGGAATTGATGGTGCTGAAGAAACAGATGGATTGGATGTCATAAATCAATACGTCCCAGGCTATGAAAAAGGATTTTTAGTAGTTCAGGATGGTTATAATACAGACGAAGAGAATAGAGATATTGCTCAAAACTTTAAAGTTATTGATTGGTTATCGATTGAAGAATTATTAAAATAATAGATTTCCACTTGTATTATATAAGCGGCCTGTCCATTTGGACAGGCCGCTTTGTTTCATGTTAACTCTTAATATTAGCTTAAGATTTTACTTACATATATTTAAGTTTTTCAAAACATAAACCTAAATTTTCCTTAATATTCTTATCACCTTGTTGATAGTAGGATGATTTATTTTCGTGCTATAACCAAAAATAAAATTAATGAAAACCTTATTTACTTATTTGATGCTCTTTTTTGTAGGCGCGTCATTTGCACAATCCGGAAATTTGATCGGAAAAATATTTGATCAAAACGGAATCCCTTTACCAGGAGCAAATATTAGCTTGGAGGGAACCAATTATTACACTATGTCCAATTTAGATGGAGAGTTTAAATTAATTGATATAGAGGATGGAATATATACTATGAAAATTAGTTTTGTGGGCTATACCTCTGTAGAGAAACAAGTTGAAATAAAGGGGAGTTCCGCTCTTTATGAGGAAGCAAGAATGCAGATTTCTACCGAGTCTTTAGAGGAGGTATATATTAATTCGACTTCAAATGATCAAAGTAAAAGTTTGGCAAACCAAAGAGCTAGTACTAATATTACCAATATTGTTTCAGCGGATCAAGCAGGAAAATTTCCAGATACTAATATTGGGGAGTCTGTTAGAAGAATTTCTGGAATTACTATTCAAAATGACCAAGGTGAGGCGAGAAATATAATTATTCGAGGAGTTTCACCTGCCTTGAATAATGTTCAATTGAACGGGGAGCGTATTCCTAGTGCTGAAGGAGATAATAGAAATATTCAAATGGATTTGATTCCTGCTGATATGATACAAAGTATAGAGGTTTCTAAGACTATTACCCCTGATATGCAGGCAGATGCAATCGGTGGTACTGTTAATTTAGTAACAAGAGCCTCTAACGAAGGGCAACGTTTTTCATTGACAGGAGGTTCTGGGGTATCAAATTTTAACAACGAACCAATTTGGAATGGATCCGCTATTTATGGAAACCGTTTTTTTAAGGATAAACTTGGTGTAATTGCATCAGGATCCTATCAAAATATTGATTACGGTTCTGACAATGTGGAATTCGAATGGGATTATGACGGAGATGCAGAGGGAGAAGACGAATATATCGCCGAACAGCAAATTCGTCAATACTTTGTACAGAGAATTAGAAAGAGTGTTTCTGCAACCATAGATTATCGCTTTAACGCCTCTAATTCAGTGTATTTTAAAGGAATTTATAATAATAGAAATGACTTTGAAAATCGCTACAGATTAGTTTATAAGGATATGGGACTTCCTGAAAATGGAAGAACTGAAGCCGAAGTGGAAAGACAGACTAAAGGAGGATCTCCAGACAATGACAACAGAAGATTAGAAGATCAAAGAATGTGGAACATGCAACTTGGAGGAAACCATGTTTTAGGTAAACTAGAAATTGATTGGAAAGCCTCTAGATCTTTAGCTTCTGAAGAAAGACCAAATGAGCGATATATCCAATATGCTAGTGATGAAAATGTTCCTGTGGCTCTTGACTTGAGAGATATAAGTTTTGCTAACGTAAACCCACTGGACAACAGTCAGACTGTAGGGTCGAATATGGAGTTAGATGAATTAAGTGAAGAGTACCAGCAAACGGATGAGAAAAACTGGGTAGGTCGTTTAGACTTTACTCAAACCCTAAGTCAAGGTTCTACAGCATCTGTTTTAAAGTTTGGTGGACGTTTCACGGATAAGACAAAGCAGCGATCTAATAATTATTTTGAATACGAAAATACCGCAGGAGCCTTCGATAATATGTCTATGTTAAATGCTTCTGAACTTGCCGATGAAACACGTGATGGTTTTTATCCTGGTTCTAAATATGTTGCTGGTTCATTCCCAACATCAACTTTCTTAGGTGATCTTGATTTAAATAACTCAAATAGTTTTGATGAAGAGGACAAGCCAAGTGAATATCTTCCTTCAAATTACGAAGCAAATGAGTCGATTTATGCTGCTTATGCAATGATTGATAAAAAGTTAAGTAACAAATTATCCTTTATTGCTGGTCTTCGATATGAAAACACACAAGTAGATTATCAAGGATATCGCTATAACGACGATACGGATGAGGCAACACCGACAATAGGAGAGAATGATTACGATAATTTAATGCCGAGTGTTCACTTTAGATTTGCACCACGAAAGAATTCGGTATTGAGATTGGCATGGTCTAATACTCTTGCACGTCCAAATTATTATGATCTTGTTCCTTATGAAAATATTATACCAGAGGATTTAGAGGTAGAGTTTGGTAACTCAGACCTAAAGGCTACTACTTCGATGAATTTTGATTTGATGTATGAGAAGTATTTCGACTTGTTAGGAGTTGTTTCTGGAGGAGTGTTTTTAAAGAATATTGATGACTTTATTTATACTTCTAGCTTCGATACTCAGTTGACTGTTGATGGGCAGACAGATACTTATGAGGCGACAAAACCAATTAATGGAGCCGATGCTCAAATCTATGGAGCAGAGATAGCATTGCAGAGAAGTTTGAACTTTATTCCGGGTAAGTTCTTTAAGTATATCAATGTATTTACAAACTATACCTACACGCATTCAAGTGCAAATGGAATAGAGGGGAGAGATAATGGTCAGCAGTTAGAGGGAACAGCAAAACATATGTTTAATGCTTCACTTGCTTATGACAACAATAAATTTCAAATCAGAGCTTCTTTGAACTATGCAAGCGATTATGTTGATGAATTTGGTAAAGAGGCTTTCTTTGATAGATATTATGATGAACAGCTATTTTTAGATGTAAACCTGAACTTTTTGGTTGCTAAAAATGTAAATGTTTTTGCTTCTGCTACTAACCTTACAAATCAAGAGTTACGTTATTATCAAGGGCAGAGAGCTAACACTATGCAGATGGAATACTACGGGCCAAGAATCAATTTTGGTTTGAAGTGGAATGTGTTTTAAGTACTAGTTGATTGTTAAAAAGCCAGTGGTTTACCACTGGCTTTTTTTTTGCTCTTTATAATATTGTAAATTTGAGAGGTATAAAACCCGATTATGACTTCACAAATATTTACGGTTCAAGGAATGACTTGCGGCGGTTGCGTCTCGCGAGTAGAAAAAAAGTTGGCCTCCCAAACCGGAGTCAAAAAAGCAGAGGTTAATTTTGCCAATCACACCGTTAGATTGTCTCTAGACGATTCTTTTAATTTTGTGGATGCTAAAAAGAATCTATCCGCTGGGGGCTATGATCTTTTGGCAGATAAAAAGTCAAGAGAAGTTTTACATCAAGAGAAGATCGAGACGCTAAAAAAGAATATTTTAGGTATCGGGATTTCTTCGGTTATCGTTATTACTTTGAATATGTTCTTTTCCTCTTGGGACTGGAGCCCATATTTTTCCTTATTCATTGCTGGTTTTGTTCTCAGTATTTATGGGAAAACCTATTTTATCAACTTCATCAAGCAGCTAAAGTCTGGCCAAGTAGGCATGGATGCTCTTGTTGCTCTCAGTACAGGAATCGGCTTTTTATTTAGTAGTTTTAATGTTTTTTTTCCGGAATATTGGGAGAGTCAGGGCAAAAACGCCGATATCTATTTTGATGGCTTAATTTTGATTTTACTTTTTTTATCTATTGGTAAGTATATAGAGGAAAGAGCAAAATACAAAACCTCAGATGCCATATCGGAATTGGGAAATTTACAGTCAAGAACAGTGGATCTTGTGGCCCAAGATGGAGGGATTGAAAGTAAGAATATCAATTTAATAAATGTCGGAGATGTCATAATGGTCAAATCCGAATCTTTAATTCCTCTCGACGGATTGGTAATTGACGGGGTTTCCTGGATAGATGAATCCCTTCTCACAGGAGAAGCACTAGCCAAAGAGAAGAAAATTGGAGAATCGGTTTATGCGGGAACACGAAACGGCAAGAATACACTTCAGATTCGAGTTGCCAAAGTTCAAGGGCAAACTTTGCTCGATTCTATTATCGATAAAATTGAACTTGCTCAGAGTTCCAAGACAGAGATTCAAAGGCAAGTGGATCGAATAGCTTCTTATTTTGTACCCCTGGTTTTAATTATTTCTCTTCTCACCTTCCTTACTTGGATTCTTATTGCTGGAGAACAGGGCTTGAGTCAAGGAATTCTCTCTTCTATTTCGGTACTGTTGATCGCTTGTCCCTGTGCTTTGGGTTTGGCAACCCCCACAGCTTTAATGGTGGGATTCGGTAGAGCCGCAAAAAGCGGTATACTGATTAAGGATGCTACTATTTTTGAAAGAGCCTCTGACCTGAACACGGTTGTTTTTGATAAGACAGGAACCTTGACAGAATCTCAATTAGAGGTTAAGGATTTCATAGAGCTAAGGGAATTAGATAATTTGAAAGATTTGATATGGACGATGGAGACGTATTCGGAACATCCTTTGTCGGGAACTATTAGATCCTTTTTAGGGGAACAACAGAACTTGGTTTTGGATTATTTCAAGAACTTAGATTCTGGGGGACTAGAGGCTAAATTTGAAGGACGAATATTTTATTTAGGAAGCGCGAAATTACTTTCCACAAAGACAGATTTGAAGCCCTTAGATCTAGGGGAAGGTTCTCAGGTCTATTTATTCGACAAGAATAATATCTATGCCGCTTTTACCTTCGAGGATAAAATAAGAAGGAGTTCACATAGAGTTGTCGAGCGCTTAAATAAAATGGATTTAGAATTGTATCTCTTTTCAGGGGATCAAAAAGAAGCGGTTGAACGTCAAGCAAAGACCTTAAATTTGGAGAACTATAGTTACGCTATGGATCCTGTAGGGAAATTTGAGAAGCTCAAAGCTCTGCAGTCCCAATCCAAAATTGTAGCTATGGTTGGAGATGGAATAAATGATAGTGCTGCACTCTCTCAAGCAGACATTGGAATTGCTATGGGAGGAGGGGCAGAATTAGCAGTATCCTCAGCAGATGTTATTTTGATGGGATCGGATTTAGCGAAATTGCCCGATTTCCTCAGTATAGCTAAACTTACTAAAAGAGGAATAAGACAGAATTTATTCTGGGCGTTTATTTACAATATTATTGCCATTCCAATAGCAGCGGGAGTACTATATCCCCTAAATGGTTTTCTGTTAAATCCTATGTTTGCTGGCTTGGCAATGGGGTTGAGTTCTGTCTCTGTTGTTCTCAACAGCTTGAGGTTGAATAAAATTGGATTATCCTAAGGGATTTATTATATTCAAATGTGGATTCTACCTTAGTAAAAAACAAGAATGATGTCGAAATTCGTCTAAAATATTCGAATAGAGCTTTGCGTATTCCCTTACTGATGGGTGCTGGTTTCAGTTCTTGGGGCCTATATAATTTTTTTACAAACAGCGTCTCTGCGGATCTCGAGAGTTTGTTTATCAGTCAGAACTGGCCTTTGTTTTTTGGATTGGTTTATTTTTTGAGTTATGCATATATGCACTATTTCGGATATATGGTAGTCAATTCCCAACACTTAAAAAAGACAGATATTTTTCAGAGAAAAGTGGAAATTTCCAAGATTAAGGCTTGTAAATCTTTTTCTAAAGATTATATAATTCAGTCTGATAAAAATGATCTCTATATATCCTCTAGTGTTATCGCTGCCGACTCTTTGCGGTTTCTCCTGAAATTTTTAAAGGAAAATAATATACCGATGACCTAAAAAAAAGCAGCCCGGTGGGCTGCTTATAAGATTTAATTATTTTGTAATAAATCGTAGAACTCGTCCAGTTGAGGGAGTAAAATGATTTTTGTTCTTCTGTTTTTAGCTCTTCCTTCTGCACTGTCATTATCTGCGACAGGAATATAAGAGGACCTTCCAGCTGCAGTCAAGCGCTCTGGAGAAACTTGGTATTTATCACTTAAAATTCTCACTACAGATGCAGCTCTTTGAACGGATAAATCCCAATTGTCCTTAATACTAGATCCCTGCACAACCGTTTGTGCATCGGTATGACCTTCTACCAAAACATCAAAAGTAGGTTTGTCGTTTACGACAGTTGCAACTTTACCTAAAATATCTATTGCGGAGTTTGAAAGCGCATAAGATCCAGAGTTAAAAAGTAGTTTGTCAGCGATCGCAACATAGACGACTCCTTTTTCGACATTTATTTCAATATCCTTATCGTTTACGTCTGACAATGCTCCTTTAAGATTTAGTACCAAAGCCATATTTAAAGAGTCTTTCCTCGCTAAAGCTTCGTTAACTGAAGTCCAACGATCATTAGCCTTGCCCATTTCCTCTAGAGTTTTTTGCATATTTTGAGAAGTTAAAAGACTGAGGTCTTGAGCTTGTCGCGCAGCTTTTTCATAATTTTCTAATTTAAAAGCCAATTCCTCTTCCAAGGATGCAATCTTGAGATCTCTCTTCTCCACTTCTATCCCGCAGGCTTGAACAGCTGCTGTTTGATCGACTACTTCTTGTTCTAATTCGTTGTTTTTGTTTTCGATGTCTGCGAATTTCTTTTTAGAAACACAAGAGCTCAATATTAGGGAACTCGTTAGGACAAGTAAAAGGGTTTTTTTCATGACGGGCAATGGGTTTGTGTTATTGGACAAATTTAATAAATACATTCTCAAAAAAAAATAAGAATCAATTCGGAGATACTTAATTATCTTTGCTTTGTCCAATTCAAATTTCATGCCTCAATTCAGCTTATGAAAAAATTATGTTTTTTTTATCTTTTAGTTCTTCTCGCTTCTTGTTCACCGAATTCAAAAGACCAAGATTATAGTAAATTATCAGGTGCTATTTTTGGTACGACCTATAATATGACCTATTTGAATACTAGTGGTAAAGATTACCAAGAGAATATTGATTCCCTATTTGCAATGGCCAATCAATCGCTTTCTACCTATATCTCGGATTCTGATATTTCAAAAATTAATAGAGGAGAAGAGGGCGTCTTTGTAGATTCCTTGTTTGTTGAGGTTTTTCAAAAGTCAGATAGAATCTATAAGGAGAGTCAAGGTTTTTTTGACCCTACCATTGGGCTTGTGGTCAATGCTTGGGGATTTGGTCCAGAGGTCAATTCAAATCCACCAGATTCATCGAGGATTAGAGAGTTGATGAAATATGTTGGCTTTGACAAAGTCCAATTAAATAGAGGGCTAGTAATCAAAGAATCCCCAGAGATTTATTTTGACTTTAATGCAATAGCTAAGGGTTATGGCGTGGACTTGATCGGTCGCTTTTTTGAATCCCAAGGCATCGATAATTATTTGATAGAAATCGGAGGAGAAATTAGAGCCAGAGGTTCAAATCCAGAGGGAAATGCTTGGAGGATAGCAATCGAAAAGCCTAATTCAGACGGTACGAGGAGCTTACAAGAAATAATTAGTCTAAAAAATGAATCTATCGCTACCTCGGGAAATTATCGAAAATATAAAATCGATCCCAATACAGGTAAAAAGTATGTACATACCATTGATGCTCAATCTGGATTTGCCTCTCAAAATGATTTACTCAGCGTTTCCGTAATTTCTGCTTTGGATTGTGCGGACGTCGATGCTTACGCCACTGCGTTTATGGCTATGGGAAAGGAGAAAACATTGAGTTTCCTTGAAAATAGGTCGGATTTGAAGGTGTTCTTGATATATCTAGATGAGGTCGGTCAGAACCAAGTTTATAAAAACTGGTAACATTAGATTTTTTTACAAATAGGAATCAGCTCACCCGGGCTTAAGGCATATTTTTTTATCAATTCGGAGGGCATGTTTTTTTGAAAATCCAATGCCTCTGACTGAAAACCAACTTCGGATATACGTTTGAAATAATCCATGCCGTAAACTCGGACGTGATCGTATTGTCCAAATATTTCGGTTCTTTTCTCTCTGTCGGTTATACTATCGTCCTCAAATGTAATCTCTCGTTCATAATCTAAGGGTACTTGAAGTACGGCTAATCCACCTGCTTTCATTACTCGATATAGCTCCTTCAATGCCTGGCGATCGTCTGGAATATGTTCCAAGACATGGTTACAGAGAATCAGATCAAAACTATTGTCCTCAAAAGGGAGGTCGCAGATATCTGCTTTGATATCCGCAAGAGGAGAGTAGAGGTCTACTGTGGTATAGGACCAGTTTTTAGTTTTTCGAAATTGTTTGTAAAAACACTGCTCTGGAGCGAGGTGCATGACCTTGAGATCTTTTTTTGTCCAAATCCACTCTTGGTCTTTTAAATACAACCACAACAAACGGTGTCTCTCCAAGGATAAAGTGCCCGGAGATAGGGCATTTTTTCTTAAATTCTTATAACCGTAGTCCAGAAATTTACGATAGGACTTGCCATTAATCGGGTCTGTAAACAATTTTCCTCTATACCACAAGTCAGCAAAAGGCCTCAAATATACACTGAGCTTTATAAGCACAGGTCGAGGAATTTTGTTGAGAATAACAGAGAAAAAAGACATTAAATTGGCTTTTGACGGAATTCAGCTTCTTCATCGCTTTCTATGCCCAAAGCCTCGTAAATATATTTAAACGTAGATAACAATTCAGGTTTGCCATTGACAAGAGCAATATCGTGCTCAAAATGAGCAGAAGGCTTCCCATCCTTTGTCAGTATGGTCCAGCCATCTCTGAGTTGATTGATTTTTTCAGTTCCGAGATTAATCATAGGTTCAATTGCAACAACCATTCCTTCCACAAACTTTTTTCCGCGACCTCTTCTGCCGTAATTAGGCATTTCTGGATCTTCGTGCATGGTTCGTCCCAGACCGTGTCCTACCAACTCTCTTACCACACCATAACCGTGACGTTCTGCATGGGTTTGAATAGCAGAACCGACATCTCCAATTCGATTTCCAGCCTTAAACTGTCGAATACCTACATAGAGGCTTTCTTTTGTAATGTCTAAAAGTTTCTTTGTCTCTTTGTCAACCTCTCCTACCTCAAAAGTATAGGCGTGATCTCCGTAAAAACCATTTTTAAGAGCACCGCAATCAATCGAGATAATATCTCCATTTTCCAAAGGTTGGTCATTGGGTATTCCGTGTACCACTTGGGCATTTGGACTCATACACAAGGTATTTGGGAAATCGTATAATCCTAAAAATCCAGGCACTGCTCCGTGATCTCTGATGAAAGTTTCCGCCATAGCATCTAGTTTTAGAGTACTTACTCCGGGCTTCACTTCAGCAGCTAGCATACCTAAAGTCTTGGAGACAATAAGCGCAGATTCACGCATCAATTCAATTTCTTCGGGGCTCTTTATAATAATCATGAATATAAACTTCTAATTTGCGCTCAAAGATAAACTAAAAATTAATTCTAGTCCTAGACTAAACTCTTTCCAGTCATCGCTTTTGGCTGCTCAATATCCATCATTTTTAAGATAGTTGGCGCAATATCACCAAGTACCCCATTTTCAATATTTTTTCGCTCTCCATCAATCAAAATAAAGGGAACGGGATAGGTTGTGTGAGAGGTATGTGGACTGCCATCTGGATTGATCATAATTTCACAATTTCCGTGATCTGCTATTAAGAGGGTGCTGTAGTTGTGTTTCAAAGCTACCTCAACCACTTCTTTAACACAAATATCAACAGTTTCACATGCTTTTATCGCAGCTTCCATAACACCTGTATGTCCAACCATATCTCCGTTTGCAAAATTTAAACAAACGAAATCCACTTCTTCTTTTTCCAATTCAGGAATCAGAGCGTCTTTCAATTCGTAGGCGCTCATCTCGGGTTTTAGATCATAGGTTGCAACTTTAGGAGAGTTTTTTAGAATGCGACTCTCTCCCTCAAAAGGTTCTTCTTGTCCTCCGGAGAAGAAAAAAGTAACATGGGGATATTTTTCTGTTTCGGCAATTCGTATTTGCTTTTTATTGTTTTTTGCTAGGACTTCTCCCAGGGTATCTTGAATATTATTGTCCGAGTAGATAACATTAATATTTTTAAAATTCTCATCGTAACAGGTCATCGTCGTCAAATATAAATCCAGGGGACTCATATTGTACTCCTCGAAGGATTTTTGACTTAAAGCCTCTGTGAGTTGTCTTCCTCTATCTGTTCGGAAATTAAAGAAAAGAACAACATCTCCGTCTTCTATCTCTGCAATTGGACCACCAGATTCATTTTGGAGTACTATAGGTTTTATAAATTCATCAGTTATGCCCTTGTCGTAGCTTTCCTGAATGGACTGGACCGCGTTTTTAGATTTTTGTCCCTCTCCGCGACAAAGTGCATCATAAGCTAGAGAAACTCTTTCCCATCGCTTGTCTCTGTCCATGGCATAGTAGCGACCAGTTACCGTTGCTAATTTCCCAGTTGTCTCGCCCATATAGGTCTCTATTTCCTCGATAAAGCCTTTTCCTGATTTTGGGTCGCAATCTCTTCCGTCTGTAAAAGCGTGAAGGTAGACCTCTTCCAAACCGTATTGATCTGCAGCAGATAGTATTCCCTTTAAATGTTCAATATGGGCATGTATACCTCCGTCAGAAACCAGGCCTAAAAGATGTAGTTTTTTTCCTTGAGATTTTGCGTATTCGAAGGTATCGATCAAAGCTTTTTCGGCTTTAAACACATCGTCTTCGATTGCTTTGTTGATTTTTGCTAGGTTTTGGTAGACAATTCTTCCCGCACCAAGATTCATATGACCTACTTCAGAATTTCCCATTTGACCCGAAGGCAAACCTACGTGTTCGCCATCTGTTCGCAAGCTGGCATGAGGGTATTTCTCATAAAGACTGTTGATAAATGGGGTTTTAGCATTATAAATTGCAGAGACATCTGGGTTTTGTGTAATCCCCCATCCGTCTAAAATCATTAAAATCACTTTATTATTCATAGGTCGTATGCTTTTTTCCTTCACAAAGATACGTACAAATCATTCTATTTTTGGGACTTTACACTCCCAATAGCGAAAAGGTTGTCGTGTCAAAAATTGTTGTAATTTAGCCCTGAATACAAACTAAAATTCAACCTTTTATGCATTTTGAACTGAATGAGGTTACGGCAAAATTGCCAAAGCACTTACATCAATTCATTTTGAATCAGCCTTATGATTCATACACTTCAGAGGACCAGGCTGTCTGGCGTTATGTCATGCGTCTAAATGTAGAAAAACTCAAGAGGAATGCCCACGAATCTTATTTAAAGGGCTTGGAGCAAACAGGTATAGAAATTGACCGTATTCCAAGAATGGAAGGGATGAATAGAATCCTAAAAGAAATTGGTTGGGCAGCCGTTAGTGTAAATGGCTTTATACCTCCCTCTGCTTTTATGGAATTCCAAGCCTATAACGTCTTGGTGATCGCAGCAGATATAAGAACTTTAGAACATATTGCCTATACACCAGCGCCAGATATAATTCACGAAGCTGCCGGTCATGCACCGATTATTGCCAATCCGGAATATGCAGAATATTTGAGGAGATTTGGGGAGATTGGCTCCAAGGCCATCGCTTCAAAATACGATAAAGAGGTTTACGAAGCGATTCGAACCTTATCCATAGTCAAGGAACACAAAAACGCTTCTAAGGAATCCATCGCTCAGGCAGAAGCTCGAGTTTTGGATCTTCAGTCTCAAAAGGTAGAACCTTCGGAATTGGCACAAATTAGAAATTTACATTGGTGGACTGTAGAATACGGATTAATCGGTTCTGTCGAAAACCCAAAAATATACGGAGCAGGACTTCTCTCTTCTATCGGGGAGAGCGAATATTGCATGTCCGATGCGGTCAAAAAGAAAATGTATAACCTATTGGCCGCCAATCAAAATTTTGATATCACAAAGCCCCAGCCGCAATTATATGTCACTCCAAATTTTGCGCACTTAAGTTATGTTTTGGAGGAATTTGCCAATACGATGAGTCTGAGAAACGGAGGATTAGATGGAGTTCAAAAATTGATTGCATCCGAACAATTGGGGACGGTTGAATTGAGCACAGGACTTCAGATTTCTGGAGTATTTTCGGCTGTCTTAAAAAACGACGAAAATCCAATATACATTCAAACTACGGGTCCTACTGCTTTTGCTTACAGAGAAAAAGAATTAATTGGGCACAGCTGTTCTTATCACGCCGAAGGCTTTGGAAGTCCTGTTGGCAAGCTAAAGAACTTCAATTTAGAAATTGAGGACATGTCTCCAAAGGATCTAGAAGTGTATGGAATCAAGGAGGGAGAGCACGTAAACTTATCTTTTGAAGGAGGAGTAGAGGTTTCAGGTGAAATAATTACCGGTACCAGGAATCTTCAAGGTAAAATAATGATTATTAGTTTTAAGAATTGTACGGTCAGAAGAGGGGAACAAATTTTGTTTCAACCAGAATGGGGAGTATATGATATGGCAGTCGGAAAATCCATTATATCCGCTTTTGGGGGCGCCGCAGATCCAAGTGGGTTTGATTTTTCAGATCAAGTATCTAATTTTCAAATCAAATCTGCTGAGGTTGATGACCTGACAAAAGAACTCTATCGAGTGCATGAAAGCTTAAAAGAACAACGTCTCAATTTTGAAGCCTCTGAGTTCGAGAGTCTAGTGGATTTGGTCGTCGATAAATTTAGTGATAAATGGCTGGTTGTTTTGGAGGTAAAGGAGCTTATGACAATTCACAGTATACAAAATCAGGCTATTGACAGTGCTCTAGAGAACTTGAGAAAAGGAGATAAAGGAAAATTAATAGAAGATGGTCTAGAACTTTTAGAACAATCTTTTGCGAATTAAAATATAAATTACAAAAACCAGAAAATTAATAGATATGGGAATATTTGACACCTTCTCTAAAGGACCTAGTTTAGAGGATATCCAGGCTTATTTGGATAAAGGAGCAGTAGTTTTAGATGTTAGAACTATTGAAGAGTTTGAAGAGGGACACGCTAAAGGGTCTAAGAATATTGTTTTGGATACCATTCCGGACTATATAGACGAGATCAAAGCCTTTGACGCTCCAATTGTGGCGGTATGTCGCTCGGGAAACAGAAGCGGTTCCGCTACTTCCTTCTTAAAAAATCAGGGACTCGACGTTATAAATGGAGGACCATGGAATGTGGTTGCTCCCTTAGTAGAATAAAAAAAATCCTCGCTGTTAAGCGAGGATTTTTTTTTAAAACTCAATACCCAATTCGTTTTCAATATCCCGAATTTTAGAAAGTAGTTTGTCTTTAAATTTTTTGTGTTCTTCGCTCTCTGGATTAAAGGGTCTGTGATCCATACTGGCTCTTAACTGTTTTATTTTCTTGAGGTTTTCTCTTGTTGGAGCTTGGAAGAATACCTTTGAAAACTTTTCCCAGATATAGTTGACTGCTTCTTGAGAGGGGTGAATCAAATCTTTATCGTAGAAGCGATAGTCTCTCAAATCGTCCAAGAGTATTTCCGCGGCTGGAAAGTAACAGATGTTTTTATTTTCGCGCTCAAGTCTTCCTATTGCGGTTCTCAAATGTGCTTTAGACAAAGAGTTCTCCGAAAAACCGTCTTTTAGATGCCTCACGGGACTCAAGGTCAAAATAAATTGAACCTTATCCTTTGCGCAGCTCTCAATATATTGCATGGTGCTGTGAAGTGCCTGAAAAACCGCTTCGGGAGATAAAAGCTCTTTTTCAAAATTTGAAGAAGGAAGTTTGTGGCAATTGGCAACAACAGAATTCGTTTGTAGGTGTCTGTATACCCAAGCGGTACCCAAACTTATAAAGACATGAGTGAGCTTTGGCAAAAGGGATTTTAGATTTTCTTGAGAGGATCGAATCTCAGATAGAACCTGTTCTGGATCGGTATTGTTGAATGAGGAATGGTGATTTAAACTAAAGAATAAACCGTCTCTTTGACCTAAATCGGCTGCGCTATAGTCCTTATTGCTCTCTAGGTCCTTAAATATCTGAGAGATACTGGCTGGATTGAACAAAATACCATAGGGGTTCTCCGCGAAGTTCAATTTGTGGAAATCGAACTTACGAGCAATATTTTCACTAAAACAAGACCCCAAAAACAAGCTGTTACTGGTAAAGTCGATGGGACGAATACCGTTTGAATTTGGATCTATTTCAGTTCTAAATTTCATACTCTAATTGAGAAAGTTTTCCGCTTCCTTTAGAGCTTGATCTAGTCCATCTATGTTTTTTCCTCCTGCAGTTGCAAAAAACTTTTGGCCACCTCCACCACCTTGGATGAATTTACCAAGTGTTCTGACTATAAGGCCAGCGTCTAGACCCTTTTCTTCTACTAATTTTTTGTCCACATAACAAGTCAGCATAGCCTTCCCTTTGTTGGTGCTACCTGAGATAAAAAGTAAGTTGTCTATTTCCGCCCCTAATTCAAAGGCTAGATTTTTAATACTCGCTGGATCTAAATCGAGTTTTGTCGCTAGGTAATTTACTCCTCCAATATTTTTGACTTGAGCCTTGAGTTTGTCCTTGGCTCCAGCTGCTTTTTCTTTTAATAGCTGCTCGACTTGTTTTTTGAGCTCCGTATTCTCATTTTGAATTTGAAGAATTACTTTTTTAGGATCGTTATTCTTTAAAAGGGACTTGATATCCTTTACTGCTTCGTCTTGTTTGTTGAAATACGCTCTAGCTACATCTCCAGTTATTGCCTCTATTCTTCGGATTCCCGCTGCAACTGCAGATTCAGAGGATATTTTTAAAGCCCAAATTTTTGCTGTATTCGGGACATGAGTACCGCCGCAAAGTTCTTTGGAATCTCCAAATTCAATCATTCTAACGCGATCGCCATATTTTTCTCCAAAAAGAGCCATAGCACCTCTTTCCAGGGCTTCCTCCATTGGGATTTCGCGGTGTTCTATTAGTTCAATATTATCGCTGATATCTCGATTGATACGATTTTCGATCTCTATCAATTCCGACTCGCTCACTTTACTAAAATGAGAAAAGTCAAATCTCAGATACTTTTCGTTTACCAAAGATCCTTTTTGTTCCACGTGACTGCCGAGTACCTCTCTCAAGGCATGGTGTAGTAAGTGTGTCGCACTGTGATTGTTTTCCGTTAATCTTCTTTTGTGAGAGTCGGTTAAAGCCTCAAATTCACCTTCTATTTCTAGAGGTAATTTCTTGACATAATGCAGGATGAGGTTGTTTTCTTTTTTTGTGTTAAAAACGGAAGTTTTATTACCATTTGTATCGACAAGTACTCCGCGATCCCCAACTTGACCACCTCCTTCGGCATAAAATGGAGTTTTGTCCAATACCAATTGATAGAAGTCTCCCTCTTTTTTAGATTGTACTTGGCGGTATTGAACGATTTTTGATTTTGCGCTCAATTGATCGAAACCTACAAATTCAGTCTCTATTCCTTCGGAGAGATAAGTCCAATCCTCCATACTCAATTGAGAGGCTGCTCTAGATCGCGATTTTTGCTTTTCCATCTCTGCCTTAAAGCCGTCCTCGTCGAGTTCGATATTCTTTTCTCTTAGAATAAGTGAAGTCAAATCTAATGGAAACCCAAAAGTATCGTAAAGTTCAAAAGCCTTTTCTCCATCTACTCGATTGTTTTTTAGACTGGATACAATACTATCCAACCTGCTCAGACCTTGCCCTAAAGTCCTCAAAAAGGATTGTTCTTCCTCCTGAATAACTTTTGATATCAAATCTTTTTGGTTTCTAAGCTCCGGAAATTGCTCTCCCATTTGCTTGTCTAAAGTAGAAACGAGCGCATAGATAAAAGCCTCCTTTTGGTTTAGAAAGGTATAGGCGTAGCGTATTGCTCTTCGCAAAATTCTACGAATGACATATCCAGCACCATTATTGCTCGGCAATTGACCATCTGCAATAGCAAAAGCCACTGCTCTGAGGTGATCTGCAATTACACGGATTGCTACATCGGTATCCCAATCTTTACCGTATTCAGATTCCGTAGTTTTTTGAATTTGCTCAATAAGTGGAGTAAAAACGTCCGTATCGTAATTGGATTTTACATCTTGCAGAACCATACAAAGTCGTTCAAAGCCCATTCCAGTATCTACGTGTTTGGAAGGTAAATTCTCCAAACTACCATCTGCTTTTCTGTTAAACTCCATAAAAACCAAATTCCAAACCTCAATTACTTCGGGATGGTCTTCGTTAACGAGGTCTCTTCCAGGAACTTTTGCTCGTTCTTCTTCACTTCTAATATCTACATGTATTTCGGAACACGGGCCGCATGGACCTTGAGCTCCCATCTCCCAGAAATTATCTTTTTTATTTCCGAAAATTATTTTGTCTTCTGGAACAATACTTTTCCAAAGATCCAGCGCCTCTTGATCTAGAGCCAGGTTGTCGGCATCTTTTGACCCTTCAAAAACACTTACGTATAATTTGTCCTTATCAATTTTATAGACTTCTGTCAAAAGTTCCCAGGCCCATTGAATTGCTTCTTTTTTAAAGTAATCCCCAAAACTCCAGTTCCCTAACATTTCGAACATCGTGTGGTGATAGGTGTCTATTCCCACTTCCTCCAAGTCATTGTGCTTACCAGAAACTCTTAAACATTTCTGTGTGTCAGAAATTCGATTGTGTTGAACCGCTTTTTGACCGAGGAAATATTCTTTGAATTGATTCATCCCCGCGTTGGTGAACATCAGGGTCGGATCATTTTTAATTACGATTGGTGCTGAGGGCACAATTGCGTGTTTCTTAGCCTCAAAAAAAGATAGAAATTGCTTTCTTATGTCTTGTGATGTCATGTCTTAAATAGTATTGATTTTACCTAATATTAATACCGACTAAGAGTCAAAATAGTTCTCGAAAAAAAACTTTTGTACATTTGACATACGAAATCGAGTTTTAATAAAGTAAAAACCCTTGATTTTGGAACAAAAATAGTATATTTTTCACACTATGGCGAAAGTAAAATATTATTATGATCCCTCTTCTTTGTCCTATCGGAAAATTAGGCTGAGTGGTAAGAAAAAAATAGGGCGAACAATTTTTTATTCAGCAGGAATCTTGTTGGTTGCTTTTATCGGATTTGTTGGGTTTTCCCAGTTTTTGACTTCACCAAATGAGAAAGCACAAGCCCGAGAAATAGAAAATTTAAAATTGCATTACGAATTACTTTCCGAACGAATTTCCCAAGCGACCTTGGTTTTAGAAGATATTCAGGATAGAGATGAAAATGTCTACAGAATTTTTTTCGAGGCAAATCCTATACCAGATGAGCAGAGAAAGGCGGGATTTGGAGGAGTTAATAGGTACAAGACTTTAGACGGTTTTGAAAACTCGGATATGATAAAAAATCTGACCTACACAACGGATATCCTTTCTAAGCAACTCGTGGTTCAGTCCAAATCCTTGGATGAAATCGTTGAGCTAGCAAAAAATAAAGAAGAGATGTTGGCTTCCATACCGGCCATACAGCCTGTAGCAAATAAAGACTTGAAAAGAATGGCCTCTGGCTACGGTTATCGAATTCATCCCGTTTATAAAACAAGAAAATTCCACAGTGGAATGGATTTTTCAGCTCCAGAAGGAACACCTGTTTATGCAACGGGTAACGGAAGAGTCGAGAAAACCACAAAATCGCGCAGAGGATATGGAAATCAGGTGGTAATCAATCACGGATTTACCTACAAAACACTCTATGCTCATTTACAATCTTATGTAGTGCGTAGGGGGCAAAAAGTAAAAAGAGGAGATCTGATTGGATATGTTGGTTCTACTGGAGTTTCTACGGCACCCCATTTACACTATGAAGTAATAAAAGGCAATCGCAAAATGAATCCGGCCTATTATTACTTTAATGATTTGACACCCGAGGAGTATGCTCAAATGTTAGAAATTTCTTCTCAAGAAAATCAATCCTTGGATTAAGATGCATATAGAACTTCCTGAAAAACGCTACTATAAGATCGGAGAGGTTGCCGATGCTTTTGGAGTGAATGTGTCCCTTCTTCGATTTTGGGACAAAGAGTTTAGCAGTTTAAAACTCAAAAAGAATGCAAAAGGGAACCGTATGTTTACCAAAGAGGATGTGGATCAGGTTCGACTGATACATCATTTGGTAAAGGAAAAAGGCTACACCTTGGAAGGAGCGAAGAAAAAAATGAGACAAAAGCCAGAACAAACTAAAAATACAGGCGAAATTGTAGGACGCCTGCAAGATATTCGTGCGGAATTGGTGAAATTAAAGAGCAGTTTAGACTAGAAAACTGTAACATTTCCCTAAAATTTAGACTGATTAATTAACTATAAAAATATAATACTTATGAAAAATTGGATGTGGGCTCTTTTACTTGTTATAGGAGGAATTGTTTTAATTGGATTTTGGGGAGTAGGAAAATATAACGGATTAGTGGAACAAGAGGAATCTGTTCAATCCCAATGGTCCAAAGTAGAGAGTTCTTATCAAAGGAGAGCAGATTTGATCCCCAACCTAGTAAATACGGTAAAAGGATATGCAGACTTTGAAAAAGAAACCTTGGAATCTGTTGTAAAAGCTAGGGCTTCTGCAACTCAAACGGTAATAGATCCAACTAATTTAAACAGTGCAAATATCGCTAAATTCCAAGCTGCTCAAGATGGTTTGAGTTCTTCTCTGTCTCGATTATTGGTGACCATAGAAAAGTACCCAGATCTAAAAGCAAATCAAAACTTTTTAGAATTACAAAGTCAATTGGAGGGAACGGAAAATAGAATTAATGTGGAGCGAAACCGTTTCAACGACTCTGCAAAGGGATATAATACCCAGATGAGAAAATTTCCAACGAGTATCATTGCTGGGGTGACTGGTTTTGAGCGTATTGGATATTTCGAAGCTGCTGCAGGTTCTGAAAATGCTCCCGAAGTAAGTTTCTAAACATGATGAAAGAAGATTTAGAAGGATTTTTAACCAAGGCAGAGGAGGATAGAATTGTCGCAGCTATAAAAGAGGCGGAGCTCAATACCTCCGGGGAAATTCGCGTTCATTTGGAGGAGCACTCTCAGGTGGATAGCTTTGATCGTGCCAAGAATGTTTTTGCCTCCCTAGAGATGCATAAGACCGATTTGAGAAATGGAGTTTTATTCTACGTTGGGGTTCAAGATCACAGCTTTGTGATTCTCGGAGATCAGGGAATTGATAAAGTTGTAGCGGATGACTTTTGGGAATCCACAAAGGATTTGGTTATTGCTTCCTTTTCTAAAGGAGATTTTGCCGAAGGATTAGTCTCAGGTATACGTGAGGCAGGAGTTCAGTTAAAAAACTATTTCCCTTATGCATCGGATGATGAAAATGAATTATCGGATGAAATTTCTAAATCATGAATCTAACTTTGAAAAATAAACTAAAGGTATTTCTCGGGCTTACGCTGCTTTTGTTGGGGCAAACAATATTTGCTCAAAGCTATCCTGACAAACCAAAAACTCAAAAGCCAGTTTACGATTATGCCGATATGCTCTCAGATAGAGAGGAAAATCGCTTAAATCAAAAACTGACTACTTATGCAGATACGACATCTACGCAAATAGTGGTTCTTACTGTAAAGAGTTTAAACGGTATCGATATTGCTATGTATGGGACGGAGTTGGCTCAGCGATGGGGTATCGGTCAAAAGGGCAAGGATAACGGCGTTCTCTTGCTTATTTCAAAGCAGGATAGAGAGATATCCATAAGAACGGGTTACGGAACAGAAGCGACGCTTACCGATGCTTTGTCTAGAAGGATAATTGAACAAGTTATCAAGCCCGATTTTAAAAATGACGACTTTTACGGAGGAATAAATAGAGGTACAGATGCCATGATTCTCGCTTTGCAAGGAGAATTTAAAGGGAGCCCCCAAAGGCGAGGTAGTGGAGATCAAGGCAAGGGTAATGCTCTTGGTATAATTATTTTTATCGTTATTCTCGTTTTGATATTTTCCCGAAATAACAAAGGTGGTCGCGGAGGCGGAAAAAGAGGGGTAGCAGGAGATATTTTAACCGCAATTATTCTGAGTAATATGGGCGGAAGACGTTCCTCCGGATTTGGCGGAGGCGGATTTGGCGGCGGAGGCGGAGGTTTCGGCGGCGGTTTCGGAGGCGGAGGCTTCGGAGGTGGCGGTGCGAGCGGAAGCTGGTAACAATACAAAAAAAGACCGCTATACAGCGGTCTTTTTTTTATTTCTGGCGGAAGTAAATCGTGATTGGTACTCCTTCAAAATCATAGATTTCTCGCATTTTATTTTCCACAAAACGCTTGTAAGGATCTCTTACATACTGCGGCAGGTTTGCAAAGAAAGCAAACTGCGGAGTAGGTGTTGGCAACTGCATACAATATTTAATCTTTACATACTTCCCTTTGGTTGCTGGGGGAGGAGTATGCTCGATAATATTGAGCATGGTATCGTTTAACTTACTAGTTGGAATTCGTTTTTTTCTACTTTCAAAAACCGTTACAGCAGTTTCAATAGCCTTTATTAATCTTTGTTTTGTTACCGTTGAGGTAAAAATGATAGGAACATCCGTGAATGGAGCAATCTTTTTGCGAACCTCTTCCTCGAATTTCTTCATGGTGTTGGTTTCCTTCTCGATCAAATCCCATTTATTTACCAAAATAACAACACCCTTGCGATTTTTTTCAGCTAGCCAAAAGATATTCAAATCCTGTCCTTCAAAACCTCGTGTTGCATCTATCATAACGATAGCTACATCACAGTGTTCGATTTGCCTAACTGCACGCATCACCGAGTAAAACTCTAGATCTTCGCTTACTTTTGATTTTTTTCGAATCCCGGCAGTATCCACTAAATTAAAGTCAAAACCAAATCTAGTATAGTGGGTATCAATAGAATCCCTGGTTGTCCCTGCGATATCGGTTACAATGTTTCGATCTTTACCAATAAGCGCATTGATAAAGGAAGATTTTCCTGCATTTGGTCGTCCGACAACAGCAAATCTCGGAAGTTCGTTGCCTTCTAACTCTTCCTCTTCGCTTTCTGGCATTTCAGCAGCCATAGCATCTAAAAGTTCTCCTGTACCAGATCCATTTATGGAGGAAATAGTATAATATTCACCAAGTCCTAAGTTGTAGAATTCTACAGCATCTGCGTCTCTCATGGCATTGTCTACCTTGTTGACGGTCAAAAATATAGGCTTGTCTACTTGTCTCAACAAGTTTGCGACTGCTTGGTCCATCGGGGTTATCCCGTTCTCGACATCTACCACAAAAACGATTATATCGGCCTCTTCAATTGCGAGCTGGGCTTGTTTTCGAATTTCTCCTTCAAAAATATCATCCGATCCCACAACATATCCTCCTGTATCAATTACAGAAAATTCTTTTCCATTCCACTCACTTTTTCCGTAATGGCGATCTCTAGTAACACCCGAAACGGAATCCACGATGGCTTCTCTTCTCTGAATAAGGCGGTTAAATAGCGTAGATTTTCCTACATTAGGTCTTCCTACAATGGCTACGATAGTATTCATCTCTGTCTTAAAATTTTTGCAAAGGTAGTTATTATTATGAGTCTTTGTACCCGAAACGCTTAAGTTGTCGGTCATTAGTTCTCCAGTTCTTGTTGACTTTTACATACAAGTCTAAAAAAACCTTTTTATCAAAGAAGATTTCGAGATCCTTTCGAGCTTCAATACCAACTTTTTTTAATGCGCTCCCCTTGTGACCGATGATAATTCCTTTCTGCGTTTCCCTTTCGACCATAATTAAACTGCGGATTTTAATCAGTTCATCGTCCTCCTTAAAAGACTCTGTTTCCACCTCTATGGCATAAGGTATTTCTTTTTTGTAGTTCAATAGAATCTTCTCTCGAATACATTCATTGACAAAAAAGCGTTCTGGTTTGTCGGTGAGTTGATCTTTTGGGTAAAAGGCAGGAGACTCAGGAAGTTTACTGACAATTAGCTCCATTATTGGCTCTACATTAAACTTTTCTAGAGCGGAAATAGGGTAGATTTCTGCATTGGGAACTTTTTCCTTCCAAAAAGCCATCTTTTCCACCACCGCATCTTGATCGTATTTGTCAATTTTGTTTATCAGCAGCAAAACAGGGATCTGTGCATGGACAATCTTTTTGAAAAAGTTTTCGTCTTTGAGTTCCTTTTCTCCCATTTCTACCATATAGATAAGAATATCTGCATCTTGTACCGCAGATTTTACAAAATCCATCATAGAGGCTTGAAGCTCATATGCCGGTTGAATAATACCTGGAGTATCTGAAAATATGATTTGATAGTTTTCCTCGTTGACTATTCCTAAAATACGGTGCCTCGTGGTTTGCGCCTTGGAAGTTATAATAGAGAGTCGTTCTCCTACTAATGCATTCATCAAGGTAGATTTACCCACATTGGGATTACCTATAATATTTACAAAACCTGCTTTGTGTGTCATATATCTCTTTCTTGCTGCAAATTTAGGGTAATTTTTTCTCTTGCTCGTGAAGCGCGGGAATTATATTGCTTTGGTCCACAGGCTATTATATTTGATTTTAAAAAAACTAGAATAAATGTTTGTTTTTAAGCTCTAGTTTGACGTATATTTGCACCTCAATAGCGCGGGATAGAGCAGTAGGTAGCTCGTCGGGCTCATAACCCGAAGGTCACTGGTTCGAGTCCAGTTCCCGCTACAAAGAAACTCCTTGAGAAATCAAGGAGTTTTTATTTGGAATCAAGTGATGCTCGCA
>JBELHR010000046.1:0-11220 GCA_042091275.1 Flavobacteriaceae bacterium | reverse complement strand
ATTTTGCATTTTCCCCTAAATTGAGGGCTAAATAACTTGTTTTTTTTATAATTCTTTAGTTATCCTTAAATTAGAGTGCCTCTTACCCGAGACTTAATTTTAAAGAGTAACTATGAGCTTCAAGATTGTTCAAGAGGGTAAAAGTTTTGTTATAATGACTACTAAACGTCAGAGCAGGGGGAAATTTTGGTTTTCGAAAGGAAAGGTTTCTCTTGTTAGAAGTACAATTCTAGGAAGACCTGCGGAAGCTGGTGATATTCCGATACAGGCTTTTGATAACATTGTGGATGCTTATCGCGTGAAAGACTTACTTGAAAATAGGGTTCTAAGCTTAGAATCGGCTTAAGAACTTATTTCCTTCTAATTTTTGGTACCTTATTGTTATAGCTAAGATAGCTGTAGATTGTTATTGTGTTTATACTGACCATGACCATTAGCAGTAAAAAGACAGTTAACAAGGATCCTGTACTGGCAATTACATCTGCAAAGTATTGTGTAGTAAAGATATTAAATGCGAGAATTAATGCCGCGAACAGACTGTGCATTAGAAGTTTAAGTAGCTTTTTCATACTAGCTAAAGTACGAAGTAAAGCTTCTTTTAGTTTGCGTGTTTTTACTTTGATTCTTGCGCGTTTCTGTTCTTTTTATCATTTATATTTGCGGATGCAAAATAGAGAGAAACAATTTTTCATAGTTATCCTTGGACTCTTGGCTATGATAGGTCCTTTAAATATAGACACCTGTCTACCGGCATACGGGGCGATTGCAATCGATTTTGACACCTCTTTTGCCAATGTAGAAAGAAGTATGAGTATCTTCTTCTTTGGGTTTGGAATTGGACAATTGGGAGGGGGATATTTAAGCGACCTAAAAGGAAGGCGTTTTGTATTGACCTGGGGATTAATTGTAGTTATTCTCGGGTGTCTAGCCTTGTTTCTTTCTAACAGTATCCAACAATTTTATTTAGGTAGGGTCCTTCAAGCCATTGGAGGTGGATTTGTCGGAGTGACCATAGCTACCGTGGTTCGTGACAATTTCAAAGGTCGCGATGCTGCCAGTATAATGTCAAATATAATGATGATTGCCATGTCGGCGCCACTAATTGCGCCGTCCTTAGGTGCTGTAATGTTAAAAAAGTTTGATTGGCCCTCGATCTTTTTATTTATTGGAGTTTACAGTTTTTGTCAATTGATTTTAGTGCGATGGAAAATTCGAGATGTTCCTAGATTATCTGAGAATAAAGACCCTTTTGTTGTTCGTATTCTAACGGTTTACCGATTAAAATCGGCTTGGAAGTATATGCTTGCCTTGTCTATTCCTTCTGGTGCGCTCTATACTTATTTGACCATGGCTCCTTTTATTTATCAAGAATATTTCGGGCTAGATGAAGGTGTCTTTGCTTTGATATTTGGCTTGAATGGCGCAGTTTTGATCTTAATGAACAAAATTAATTCCATTTTAGTTAAAAAGATTGGTCCCAAAAGACTTCTAGGATTTGGTTTAACACTTCATGTGAGTAGCTTATTTCTTATGCTTACTTGTATTGGATTGAATTTTATCTCTCCGTTTTTAATAATTCCTTTAATAACATTGCATTTGAGTTCCTTAGGTTTTACTTCTGGTAATGCTACTACTTTGGCCTTAGAGAAATTTGATATGAATTTGGTTGGACTTGCCAATTCCCAAATGCGAGTTATCGCGGTATTATTTGGTTCTTTTGCCGGTTTTATGGCTAGTGTACTGAATAACGGAAGTCTATATGTTCCAATAGGAGTGATGTTTATTTGCTCACTAACAGGAGTCTTAATTTATTTTAGACCAAATAATAGGAACCAAGTAATAAGTAAACAAGGTTAAAATCAAAATTGATATCAGATTCATAAAGAATCCTTTTCTTACCATATCTTCCATTTTTATAGTTCCAGAACTAAATACAATTGCGTTTGGACCAGTTGCTGTAGGTAGCATAAAGGCGCAAGAGGCAGCCACAGTTGTGCTGACTAGAAGGATGTATGGATTGAGATTTAGACTTGCAGATACAGAAACCATGATAGGTAATAACATGGCGGTAATTGCCATATTTGAGGTTATTTCGGTGAGAAAATTTACAACCGCAATACTTATTAGTATTTGAACTAGCAAAATCAATCCATCAATTCCTGTTACTTGAGCACCAATCCAAGTTGCCAAGTCCGTATATTGAAACCCTTTAGCGAGCGCAAGCCCACCACCAAATAATAAAAGTATTCCCCATGGAAGAGATTTTAAATCCTCCCACTCTAAAAGTCTTGTTTTTTTTGATTTACCAGGGATAATAAACAAAAGAATTGCAGCAGAGATGGCAATAATAGTGTCGTCGATTCCCGGAATTATTTTTTGTAACACAAAGCTTCTACAAATCCAACTCAGAGCTGCTAATGTGAATATTACTAATATATATTTCTCCTCGCGACTCATTTTGCCGAGATCTTTGAGTTGTTTCTCAATAGAATTTAAATTCTCGACATTCGTTTTTATGGATTTTAGTGGATAAGCAAATCTGCAAAGATAGAACCAAGCAATAGTCAAGAGAGCAATACTAATTGGAAACCCAAAACTAAACCATTTTGAAAAACTCAATTCGATTCCATAGGAATCTTGAATTACCCCAGCTAAAATTAGATTTGGAGGAGTTCCGATCAAGGTAGCCATACCCCCAATAGAAGCAGAGTAGGCAATGGAAAGCATCAAAGGAGTACCGAATTCTTTGGAGTTATATTCTTTATATACCGCTAGTGCAACTGGCAGCAACATAACTGTTGTAGCTGTATTAGAGATCCACATAGAGAGAAATGCAGTTGCCGCCATAAAACCGAAAATTATTTGCTCTGGTTTTGTACCTATCAGCGCAATAATATTCAAAGCAATCCTTTTGTGGAGATTCCATTTTTCGATTGCAATAGAAAGCATAAATCCTCCTGTAAAAAGAAAAATAAATTTATGTCCGTAACTAGATGTTGTCTCAGAAATTGGCATGGACCCTAGGATAGGGAAGAGGACAATAGGTAATAGTGCAGTAACAGCAAGAGGAACAGCCTCGAAAACCCACCAAATAGAGATCCAGACAGCCGAGGCTAGTACTCCCAAACCTGCGTGGCTTAAACCTTGAATAGGAAGTATAAAATATATTGAGCAAAATGCTAAGGGGCCTAAAACTAATCCAATCTTCTTTTTTGACATTATGGGAGGGTATGAGTCAGGTTGTTCATAATATTCTCTATTTTTGATTATGTTTTTAAATTCTAAAAATAAGAAATCCTACCTAATAGATTTTCAAAAATTATTAAAAGAGGACTCTGGGTTTTGGTCTCTGGATTCCGACTTATTAATTCGTGCTCTAATGCAAATTAATAAAAACAAAAATGTACAAAGCTTATACTCGAAACATGATAAAACTGGGGAAAGCTACCTGTTTTTTGCTTATTCAAAGGATAGAGAAGAATTTTTGTTTAAATATATCTTACCTAGTATTCTCAACAGATTTAATGCCGAAAACAAATGTTTTTATGAGTTTTTAGGACCTAGAGATAATCTAAATATAGATGTTAATTCTAAAATTGAACTCGGAGCGGTGAGGGACCCCTTATATTTTAAGATTAATCATATTCGACTTTCTTTAGAAAGCGAGAGTGAGCAAGTTCACGAAATGTTTTGGAAGGTTCTCGGTCTTCAGTTGAGTCAATTGTAAAAAAAAACTCAGCCCACTGGGCTGAGTTTTTATGAGGTAGCAAAATTATAATTATTCCGTTTAACCTTAATTAAAAATCTAGCAATCCTCTTGATATTACAATTTGCTGAATTTCGCTAGTTCCTTCATAAATCTGAGTAATCTTAGCGTCTCTCATTAGTCGTTCGACGTGGTATTCTTTTACAAAACCGTAACCTCCGTGAACTTGTACTGCTTCTGTAGCCACTTTCATAGCCATTTCTGCAGCATAGTATTTTGCCATTGCTCCTGACATATCGTAAGGCTCTCCTTCGTCTTTGTCCCATGCAGCCTTGATAACTAAATGTCTTGCAGCTTCAATTTGAGTAGCCATATCCGCTAATTTAAAGGCGATAGCTTGGTGCTTTCCAATTTCTTTTCCAAAGGCTTTTCTCTCTTTGGCATATTTTAAAGCTAATTCATATGCTCCCGAAGCAATTCCCAGAGCTTGAGCAGCAATTCCAATACGTCCTCCAGCAAGAGTTTTCATGGCGAACTTAAATCCAAAACCATCTTCTCCAATTCTATTTTCCTTTGGCACTTTGACATCCGTAAACATCAATGAATGGGTATCACTTCCGCGGATTCCTAATTTATTTTCTTTTTGACCGATTTCGAATCCAGCCATACCCTTTTCAACAATCAAAGCGTTGATTCCTTTGTGACCTTTTTCCACATCAGTCTGAGCAATCACCAAATATACACTAGCAGAATTTCCATTAGTTATCCAGTTCTTGGTTCCGTTGAGGATATAGTGATCTCCTTTGTCAACTGCCGTTGTGCGTTGAGATGTCGCATCACTTCCAGCTTCTGGCTCACTCAAGCAAAATGCCCCGATAATTTCTCCAGTCGCCAAACGCGTTAAATATTTCTCTTTTTGCTCCTCTGTACCAAAGGTTTCAAGACCCCAACAAACAAGGGAATTGTTTACCGACATGATTACCGAAGCAGAAGCATCTACTTTTGATAATTCTTCCATAGCCAATACATAAGAAACGGTATCCATTCCGCCACCGCCGTATTTCGGGCTAACCATCATACCTAAAAATCCAAGTTCACCCATTTTTGCGACCTGTTCGGTAGGAAACTTTTGTTCTTCATCGCGCTCAATTACGCCTGGTAATAATTCTGTTCGTGCAAAGTCTCTTGCCGCATCTCGAATCATAATCTGTTCTTCGCTTAGACTGAAATTCATTTATTTGTTTTGTTTAGTTGTTTTTTCTGAAATGTCCATAAAGATATAGAAAATATACTCTATTATATTGCCATATATGTAAATTTATGGTATTCTCAATTATTTAGTTTTTTACTATAAATAATGCACTGATGGGCGAAATATACGTTAAAATATTATTTGTTATGCACGCATAACTTATTAAATATGAAATATATATTTCATTGGATAATTCATCGAATATTATGCACAAAATTCTAACCATGCATGAGATTTTTATATATTTGTGAGACTTCAAAATAAAACGAAAAAAACAACTACATGAAAGATTTATTAAAGGCATATGAGTCTAAAGCTCCTGAGGTGGTTTTCCACTGGAGAGATAGAGAAACGGATGCTGAGGGATGGACAGTTATTAATTCTTTGAGAGGTGGTGCTGCCGGAGGTGGTACTAGAATGAGAAAGGGTTTAGATTATAATGAAGTACTTTCCCTAGCCAAGACGATGGAAGTGAAGTTTACCGTTTCAGGTCCTGCGATTGGTGGTGCAAAGAGTGGAATTAATTTTGATCCAAACGACCCTAGACGAAGAGAAGTTTTGAAACGTTGGTATCAAGCAGTTACTCCATTACTAAAGCATTATTATGGAACTGGAGGAGATTTAAATGTAGATGCAGATAAGGATGTAATTCCCTTAACAGAAGATTGCGGAGTATGGCACCCTCAAGAAGGGATTTTTAACGGACACTTTAAGCCATCTGAAGCGGAAAAAATTAATAGAATCGGTCAACTTCGAATGGGAGTGATCAAAAAATTGACAGATAGCGCGTATTCTCCGGATGTCGCAAGTGGATATACAGTTGCGGATATGTTGACTGGTTACGGAGTGAGTGAAGCAGCGAAGCATTTCTACGATTTATACGGAGGAGACATTAAAGGAAAGACTTGTATTGTTCAAGGTTTTGGTAATGTAGGTTCAGCCGCTGCTTATTACTTGACTAAACTCGGAGCCAAAGTGATTGGAATCATCGATAGAGATGGTGGTCTTATTGACGAAAATGGATTTTCAATGCAAGAAATGACGGATTTATTTTTGGCAAAAGACGGAAATAAATTAGCTGCCGATAACATGCTTTCTTTCGAAGAAGTAAATGCGAAGATTTGGTCTTTGGGTGCTCAGATTTTTATTCCTGCAGCAGCATCGAGATTGGTCTCTAAGCAACAAGTGGAACAAATGATCGAAGGGGGATTAGAACTTATTTCTCCTGGTGCAAATGTTCCTTTTGCAGATAAAGAAATTTTCTTTGGACCTATAATGGAGTATACAGATTCCCAAATCAGCTTGCTTCCTGATTTTATATCTAACTGCGGAATTGCTCGAGTTTTTGCATATTTTATGGAAAATCGTGTAAGTTTACCGATGAGTGACTCCAAAATATTTGAAGATACCTCAGAAACTATCCGAAAAGCCTTGGTTAAAACTCATGCAAAAAACGGAGAAAAAACCAATGTGTGTAAGACAGCTTTCGAAATTGCCCTAGACACCTTAATGTAAAAAACCATATATGGAGATTTTAGTATTAGTAGTATTTGTCCTAGGTTATTTAGCAATAACCCTGGAACACAGTTTAAAAGTAGACAAGTTAATCCCAGCCCTCGCGATGATGGCTATTTGTTGGGCGATTGTAGCCCTCAACCACCTCGAAGTATTTGAGGTAGATGCAGCTATGAGAAAGTTAGTTCCTTCTCATATAGACGAGGTCTTGTTGCATCATTTGGGTAAAACCGCAGAAATTCTAGTATTCCTTATGGGAGCGATGACTATTGTAGAAATCATTGATTATTTCGATGGTTTTGCTACAATAAAAGGTTTTATTCGCACTAGAAAGAAGCGCTCTTTATTATGGATTTTTGCTTGGTTAGCCTTTATTTTATCGGCAATAATTGACAATTTAACAGCGACAATTGTCCTGATTTCTATTTTGCGTAAGCTCCTCAATACAAGAGAAGATCGTATTTGGTTTACAGGTATGATTGTGATTGCAGCTAACGCTGGTGGTGCCTGGTCTCCGATTGGTGATGTTACCACTACAATGCTATGGATTGGAAATAAAGTTTCTGCCTTAAAATTGATTGAATTTGTCTTTGTTCCATCTTTGATAACCATGTTGGTGCCAACTTTTATCGCTTCGCGTATGAAGGTTTTTTCCGGAACTATAGAAAGTGTTCCCGAAAAGGAAAACAAAGAGGATATAAATCCAATTTATCAAAAGATGGGATCTACCATGTTATATGTAGGTCTTGGTGGAATTGTTTTTGTACCTATTTTCAAGACGATAACACATTTACCTCCATATGTAGGAATGATGCTATCTCTATCTATCGTGGGGATATTGGCAGAAATCTTTACAAATAGAAAATTCAAACTCGAAAATGCAATGCAAGAAGGGGGTTCTGACGGGCATCATACCAGTGCAGTTCACGCGGCTCTCGGAAAAATTGAAATGCCGAGTATTCTATTCTTCTTAGGAATTTTGTTAGCAGTTGCTGCATTAGAATCCTTGGGAATGCTCTTTCACTTTGCAGAAACCTTAAATACTGCAATTCCTAATACAGATATCGTGGTTATCTTGTTCGGTGTGGGATCAGCAGTAATTGACAATGTTCCATTGGTGGCAGCTTCAATGGGTATGTTTCCAGATCCTATGGATCACCATATTTGGCATTTTATTGCCTATGCAGCAGGTACAGGAGGATCCATGTTAATCATCGGTTCAGCAGCAGGTGTTGTGGCTATGGGAATGGAACGAATCGATTTCTTTTGGTATTTAAAGAAAATTACGCCATTTGCTATTCTAGGATATGTAGTTGGATGTATAAGTTTTATTGTAATTCGAGACTATATTCTAGTAGGAATGTAAATCTTAATTAATATCTGAAAAGCCTCAATTTTATTGGGGCTTTTTTTATTACTTTTAAGTCTCAATGTATTTAGCCAAAAAATTAATTCGATAGCGATGATGAGTATTATTACAGCCCGAACTATGTTTCAAGAAACACCACTAGAAGTATTGGAACCGGAACAAAAATCTTTATCCATTTACCAATTGATATTGGACGGTGGTCTTGGTGGTCAAATAATTATAGCACTTCTTTTCGTTCTACTTGTTTTGGCCATATATATTTATTTTGAACGTTTTTTTGCTATTAAGTCAGCAGCTCAAATGGAAAAGGATTTTATGAACCAAATTAGAGATCATATTATATCTGGAAATTTAGCGGCAGCGAGAAGTCTTTGCAATCAAGAAGATTCTCCTGCTTCTCATTTAATAGAAAAAGGGATTTCGAGAATTGGAAAACCCTTAGAGGATATTAACACCGCTATTGAAAATGCGGGGAAGCTAGAAGTCTACAAGTTAGAGCGCAATGTTAATGTGGTGGCCACAATTGCTGGTGCTGCCCCTATGATTGGTTTTTTGGGAACCGTTATTGGAATGATTGTGGCAATTCACGAGATAGCAAATTCTGGAGGGCAAATCGATATAAAAATGCTCTCTGACGGATTGTATACAGCTATGACCACTACTGTAGCTGGTTTGATTGTTGGAATTCTAGCCTATGTAGCTTACAATCATATTGTGAGTCTTACGGATAAGGTTGTTTATACCATGGAGGCCAAGGCAGTAGAGTTCTTGGATTTATTAAATGAGCCTGTTTAATTATGAATATCCGAGGAAGAAATAAGATTAATCCAAATTTCAATATGTCGTCCATGACGGATATTGTGTTTTTGCTTTTAATTTTCTTTATGATTACCTCCACACTAGTTACGGTGAATGCCATAGATGTGGTATTGCCAAAAGCAGGAGGGAAAACGGAGAACAAAGATGCTGTGTCGGTTAGTATAACGGATAAACAGGAATATTATATAGACGAAACTGCAGTTTCCGAGAAGGATTTAGAAGTCAGTTTGTTGGAATTGATCCCGGAAGGAGCACAGACTGTATTGGTGATTCGAGGGGATGAAAAAGCCTCTTATGACAAAGTTATGTTCGTAATTGATATTGCAAATCGAAATAAAATGAAAATGATTTTAGCGGTCAAAGGAGGATGAGAGGATTTAGGACCATACACGAGCGCAAATCCGCAGTGCTAACACTAGTTGTTGTTGCACTAATCCTTTTTTGCTTATCCGTTTTTGGTTTGAGGTATATGGATCCGCCCCAAGAGTACGGCCTAGCAGTTAATTTTGGTAATACTGATTTTGGAAAAAATCAAGATACTAAAGTAGAAAACCTAAAAGCTTCAGAAGCAAATCAGGCAGAGGAAAAGTTAGAAACTCCACCAGAAAATATAGCTGAGGACAGTCCCTCCGAAATTGAAGAAGATTTAATTTCAGACAATGCTAGCGAAGACTATGCTGTAGACAAACTCGAGGAGGAAAAACTTTTAAAGAGAAAAGCCGATAGTTTGGCCGACGTCAAACGCAAGGAACTTCTGATACAAAAAGAACAAGAAATCAAACGCGCAGAGCTCGATGCGTTAATGGGAGGACTGAGTAACGAACCTTCTTCTAGTGATGGAACCACCGATACAGCCGGTAATCAAGGTGTGGTTACTGGATCTCCAGATTCCTCCGAGTACTATTCTCAGGGAGGAAATGACGAAAATGGAGATTATAGACTCAGTGGCAGAAAGGTTTTGAATAAAGCTATATACGAAGCCAATTGCGTGGAAGGGATTATCTTTGTGAAGATAGAAGTCAATAAAAAAGGGAAAGTCATAAAAGCTACTCCTGGAGTCAAAGGTTCTACTTCCCAAGAGCCTTGTCTCATGGAACCTGCATCTAAAGCAGCGATGGAGACTACTTTTAATCCAGACCCGGATGCTAAAGAAGTTCAGGTGGGTATAATTGTTTATCGCTTTACTAATAACTCCTAAATTTAAATATGAATTATCTGGAAACCTGTGATTGGTTATTTAATCAATTGCCGATGTATCAACGCTCCGGAAAGGCAGCCTATAAAGCAGATTTATCCAATACCACACTTTTGATGAATCACTTGTCAAATCCTCAATTTGGCTTTAGGTCGGTTCATGTAGCCGGAACCAATGGTAAGGGTAGTACTTCGCATATGATAGCTTCCGTATTACAAGAGTCGGGCTATAAAGTGGGATTATATACTTCACCTCACCTCACGGATTTTAGAGAGCGAATTAAGGTAAATGGGGAGATGATATCCGAAAACTTTGTGATTGATTTTGTCGCAGAGAACAAATCCTTTTTCGAGGAATCGCATTTGTCTTTTTTTGAAATGACCGTAGGTTTAGCATTTGATTATTTTCGTGAGCAACAAGTGGATATAGCTGTTGTAGAAGTCGGTTTGGGAGGTCGTTTAGATTCGACAAATGTATTGCTGCCAGAGGTTTCTGTAATTACAAATATAGATTTAGATCACACACAGTTTTTAGGAAATACTCTTGAGTCAATCGCAAAGGAGAAGGCCGGTATTATAAAGGCAAATACTCCTGTGGTAATCGGTAAGTATCAAAAGGAAACTGCTCCAGTTTTTCAAGAAATTGCAGATGGTAAAAGTGCAAAATTAATCCCAGCCTACTCGGAATCAAATGAGGATCTAGTTGAGCTGGACTTATTAGGGGAGTACCAAAAGGAAAATTCGCAAACAGCTAAAACTGTTTTGGGTTGTTTGGCTCAGGGAAATACAATGTCCGGTCAAGCGTTTTCCAAAATTGACCCAAACACCATAAAAGAAGGCTTGGGACGTGTGGTTGTCAATACCGGTTTAAAGGGGCGCTGGCAAGTATTAGCTAAAGATCCTTTGACCATTTGTGACACCGCTCATAATTATTCTGGTCTAAGCTCTGTGATGTCGCAATTGGCAAGTCTCAATGCCTCGGTACTTCATCTAGTTATTGGAATAGTAAACGATAAGAGTTTAAAATCATTGATACCCCTATTTCCAGAAAACGCTAAATATTATTTCTGCGAGGCAGATACCAAAAGAGCACTTCCTGTGGAGGACTTAGAATCTAATTTTGCAGCGCATAATCGTCGGGGATCATCTTATAGTTCTGTTTTAGAGGCTTATGCCGCAGCCAAGATGAATGCTGAGAAAAACGACATAATTTATATTGGAGGTAGTACATTTGTAGTAGCAGAAGTTTTGTGATAAAATTTAAATAGAACTATTGTCTATGCTAAATATTGTAGTATATTTGCCTCCGCTAAGGGCAATTAGCTCAGTTGGTTCAGAGCACCTCGTTTACACCGAGGGGGTCGG
>JBELHR010000013.1:32423-58538 GCA_042091275.1 Flavobacteriaceae bacterium | reverse complement strand
TGTCGGAGTTATTATAAAACCTTTTGGAAATTCTCACGAGCACCATTAAATAGTTTGAGTAAAAGCCAGCTAGTTTTGCTGGCTTTTCTTTTTTAAATGCTGATTTTTGATTAAATTAAGGATTCACTTTAAAATTTTCCGTCATGAAAAAACTACAGTATTTGTTGTATTTCGGTCTAGTTCTTCCTTTTTTTGGATTTTCACAGGAGACCGCTACGATTAGCCAAACAAATGAGGTGACGCTTCAGTTGCCGGATAGTTATTCTAAAACTTTGGGGCTTTTTGTCTTTCCTGCAAAGGATCAAGACGCGGCCACTCAAAAAGAAGATGAAAAGAAATGTTATATCTGGGCCTACGAACAGACGGGCTTTGATCCCTTGAACCCTACCAAAGTTCAGGCTGCCCAAGTCGATAAGGGACCAGATGGTGCCGCAGTTGGTGGTGCTGCTCGAGGAGCCGCTGCAGGAGCTGCAATTGGCGCTGTGACAGGAAATGCTGGAGATGGTGCCGCAGTAGGAGCCATAGCCGGAGGAATCCGAGGAAGGAGAGCAGCAAAATATAATAAAGCGAAACAACAGCAAGCAAACAATAATGCTGCCTCAGGACAAGAAAAAGCTATGTTAGATAATTTTAAAAAGGCATTCTCAGCATGTATTGAAGCTAAGGGATATTCTGTAAATTAGTCCTCAAACCCATTATGGAAGACAAAAAATTAATTTCAAAGAAAAAGCCGATATACCCAATCAGTAATATGATGCGGGATTATTTGCGCAAGCACGGGCGTTTTCAAGACATCCCAGTAAACTACAGCGATTTGCTTCGCTTTGAGGGAGGAATTGATATTTTTGACGAACAGGGGAGGGATACCCTTTGGTTAAGTGTGTATTACTCCGAATCGGATCGCGCAGAACTAAATTTGTCCCTAAAGCGAATGTATAGTTTGCTTCATGCAGATGGAAGTGATTCTATACTGCCCTATATCAACATTGACAGTGTAGACTATTGTACTTTTGGAAACACAAAGCCGTTTCGCATAAAAGTCCGAAATATTTTAAATGACAACTATGTTTTTCTCTATGTAAAAAGAGCGGATGCTTCCCGAATTTACGGTTTGGAAATTGAGCACTTACTCTCTCCGAATCATATAAATTTTGCAGTTTACGAGGAGACCTTGATCGAAGAGCATATCTCTGGTATTCCTGGAGACCAATTTATTATGGATCACCTGCCTGATTTTAGTATTCAGCAGAAGAGGGCTCTGGCAAAAGAATTTGTCAAGTTTAATGAAGGCTGTTTTATTCGTCTTTTGGCCGATATGAGATCCTATAATTATGTAGTTGTTTTGACCCACGATTTTGATCGAATTCAGTATCGTATTAGAGCAATTGATTTTGATCAACAAAGTTTCGAAGGGAATCCCAAAGTCTATAAGCCTCAATATTTAAAAGAAAATCTAAAACTCGTTCAGATGACCCAAGAGGTTTTGGAACGGGAAAGTGTGGAGCAATATGCCAAGGAAGAGCGAAGTTTATTGGCCAAACGAGCTTGGAACGAGCGACTGAGATTGCAAGAGCTTCTGGACTGTATGAAGAGTGATGAGATTTCTACTCCAGAAAAAATAGAGGAATTGCGTTCTGGATTGTTTGATTTAACTAAAGATCTTAAGTTTAAGCGCAGTAATAACATGGGTGAATTACTCGACAGTGCTCTGCAATTTGTAATTCGAAATTACAAAAACGAAAACCCCTTCTTAAGATAGATTTCCACTTTGACTTCGGAAGAAATTCAGGCTTTTCTCGTTAAAAATTAGCGGCTGCTCTACGTTTACTACATGACCACAATTTTCGACTATGATTAGCTCGGATTTTCGATGAGATGCCACCAGGTGTTTTACAGAAGGTAAGAATAAGTGGTCTTCTGCTCCCATTAGATACAGTGCGGGTATTTGGAGTTCCTTTTCCCTAAATAAATTCAATAAAGGTTTTATTTCCGCGGTCATTTTAAACCACTTAATAAACTCTTTTTGGTATAATTTCTTGGCTTCTTGAATAAATAGAAGTCTCGATTTTTTATGATTTTTCTTAGGCATGATAATAAAAGCAAATAGCTTGTACAAGAGCATGTATGGGATTATAGATTTAAACACAACGCCCAATTTCATCAGAACTCGAGATTTGAGATTCAGCTTCATAACCGCTCCTGCCAAAATCATAGATTGAATTCTGTCTGGATATTGTTCGGCAATATTTCGAATCAAAATAGTTCCAAGAGAAATTCCCACAAAGTGAGATTTTTCTATTTTTAATTGATCCAACACCTCGATGATATCCTGAGTAACTAAATCGAAATTATAGTTTCTCTGAAAACTGAATTTACTTTTTCCATGCCCTCTGAGATCAACTACGAGAACATTGAATTCGCTTTTAAAGCTGCGCAATTGCTTAAACCAAATAGTAGAACTACCACCAGCCCCATGAATCAGAGTGATCCATTGATCGGTATCTTCATTTAAGTAGGTGTTATAGTTCAGCATATTATAAAATCTATAGCGAAAGTATTATTTAAAAATCAAATAACATCTAGTTTGTGGGTTCAAAATTCACCCTTTAAAAAAGCTTTTTTTAAATTCTTGTCAGCGGGTTTGTCGCAAAGCCATATGCCGAAAAGTGCTGCTTTGAAATCTTGCCCTGAAACCTGGGTTTTCTGCTCCCCATCGATATAAATATAGGTTATACCATCGGCATAGGAAAAGGTGTAGGTAGTTCCACTTTCCACTTCTCCCTCAAGCAACAGATTCGCAAAGGAATCGAGTTTTTTAGACAATTCAGCACTCGGGTTTTTAGCAGATTTCTCAAAACCATCCTGTATAGCACCTGACATTTTCTCTGCAGTAATTAAACTTGATGTAGTCTCGATATGAATCGCAATTTGTTGGTCTGAATTGTAGTAGCTCTCTGCAGACTCCCCTTGGTTCTCCACGTACAAAGAAGCGACATAGAGGTCCATCCAAAGTTTTTCTCTCGTTCCAGCCCCGTTTATTTGCAGTTCTGTATTAAGTTCGTTAATTTTTGTTTCAGGAATCTTAACTCCGTTTAATTCCTCCTGCCCATAGCTGGTCAGAGTCATCAATAATGCGAAAAAAACAAACTTGGGAAGTGTCAAAAATTTCATAGATATACTTTTTTTAAATTTAATAAAATTTTTCAAGAAAGGATTTCTTTTCGTAAATTTAAGAGACGATCCATTGTAATTCCTCAGCTCTATGTCAAAGAATGTTTTAATTGTTTTCCTCGTTTTTTTCTCTTTTGATTTGTCTGCCCAAATGAGTTCTCAGCAAATCAAAGACCTGGTTTATACCGCGGAAAATAGACTGAAAGGGAAAAGTTCTATTGCTGAGCTCAAGATAACGACCATAAGGCCTAAATATTCTAGGGAAATGGTTATGAAAACTTGGACCTCTGGCGAGGACTACAGTTTGATGTATATCAAAGAACCGGCTAGAGATCGCGGTACTAGTTATCTAAAAAGAGAAAAAGAGATTTGGTATTATATCCCTTCGATTGAGAGAAATATAAAAATGCCTCCTTCTATGATGAATCAAAGTTGGATGGGTACGGATCTGAGTAATGACGACTTGGTGAAAAAGACCTCACTGGCTAATGATTTTGATCACGAATTTATCGGAGAAGAAAAGGTCAATGGAGAGGATTGTTATAGACTTAAATTAATTCCTCACCCAGAAGCAGATATAATTTGGGGAAAGATTGAATTGTGGATTGGCAAAAACTATAAAAATGTTATTAGACAGGAATCTTTTGACGAGGATTTAGAGCTCGTAAACACCATGAACGCTTACGATATTAAATCTATGGATGGGGTATTTGTGCCTACCAGAATGGAATTTATTCCGGCTGACAAACCCGAGCAAAAAACCGAGATGCAGTACATCACTTTAGAGTTTGATGTGGCAATACCACCTAATAATTTTACTACCCAATACATGACGAGAATAAAGGTCTAATCCATGTTTAAGCAAAGTTTAAAATTATCTTGGAGAAATATTTGGCGCAATAAAAGGCGTGCTCTAATCACCATTTGTTCTATTGCAGTCTCCTTGTTTTTTGTTCTCCTTTTGAGGCAGACACAACTTTGGATGTATGACTTTAATATCAAAAATACGGTTTCGGCTCAGATTGGTTTTTTACAAATAACCGATCCCTTATATGTCGATGAAGAAATAATTGACAATTCTATAGCTATTGAAAATATTCCTATTCAAGCCTTAAAGGGTATAGATAAAGTCACAGAGGTACAGCCTCGTTTCAGTTCAGGTGCCTTGACTAGCACAGGTCTAAAATCAAAATACGCCGGTCTAATAGGTTTAGATGGCGAAAAAGATAGTAAGTCTCTAAAGTTGGATCGTAAATTGACTCAGGGAAGCCTTCTCGAGCTGGGAGATGAGGAAATCCTGAT
This sequence comes from Flavobacteriaceae bacterium, assembly GCA_042091275.1. GTDB lineage: Bacteria > Bacteroidota > Bacteroidia > Flavobacteriales > Flavobacteriaceae > JBELHR01. The sequence continues at coordinate 54,065 of JBELHR010000013.1, read as the reverse complement.
TACAGATAAAATGGCGGAATTTTATAAGGTTTCTGTCGGTGATAGCTTGGTAATGATAGGATCCGGTTACCAGGGATATACAGCAGCTGGAGTATTTAAGATAAAAGGGGTAGTAGATATACCCAATGGGACCTTGTCCAATATGGTATATATGGATATCACAAGAGCACAAGAATTATATGGCGCACAGGATAGATACACTCAAATATTAATCAATATAGAGGAACAGGGAGATCTCAGTCAGGTACAAAGCCAAGCCAAGCAAATCTTAAAGAATTCTGGTGTAGAGTTGCGGACATGGAAAGAAGTGATGCCAGGGCTCAATCAAGGGCTAGAAATAGATTCTTTTTCAGGACAAATATTGGCGGGTATCTTATATATGATTGTGGGATTTGGAATCTTTGGAACAATAGTGATGATGTACAACGAGAGGCGTTTTGAATTTGGAGTTATGTCTGCAATTGGGATGGCAAAATATCGTATGATTCAAATAACCCTGTTGGAATTGATTATGCTCATAGGTATTGGAGTGCTGTCGGGAATTATCTTGAGTCTACCAGTCCTATATCATTTTAATAGCGACCCTATTCTGTTGGGAGGCGATAGTGCTGCGGGTCTTATTGATCAAGGCTTTGAGCCGTATTTAGGTATGGGCCTATACCTAGATGTTTTTACGAGCAATGCCTTAGTTATTGCAGGAATAGCTCTTTTGACCAGTAGCTATATGCTTTTTGAACTTCTAAAATTAGATCCAATCAAAGCCATGAAGAAATAATATGAAGACACTTTTTAAAATAGCTTGGAGAAACTGTTGGCGCAACACCCTTAGGTCCAGTATTGTTATTGGAGCCATAATATTGGGCATGTGGAGTTCTCTGTTTATTTTGGGGATGATGGGAGGCTTTCTCAATCAGCGTGTCGATAAGATGGTCAATCTGCAGCTAGGCGATATTCAAATTCACGCACCCACCTTTGACAGCGATCAAGATATTAGCAATCAGGTAATCGATAAAGCTCAAGTCCTAGAGCGTTTAGACAAAGAGCAAACTGTAGCTAGTTACTCTCCCAGAGCTGTGATTGATGCCTTTGCGCGCAGTCCACACGGACAGAGAGGGGTTCGACTTATAGGGGTGGATGCAGATATGGAAAGACATACTTTAGGGCTTGAAAAGCGTTTGGTATCCGGTACCTTTTTGGATTCAGATTTGTCCTATCCAATTTTGGTAGGAAAAAAAATAGCCGAAAAATTACAGCTGCGTTTAAAATCGAAATTACAAATTAGTTTTATGGGCTCAGATGGAGAGCAATTATCGAAAAACTTTAAGGTTTGTGGAATTTTCAATGCGGGAGATGACAATTACGACGGGTTCACGGTCTTTGTTCCAAAGGATCGTTTAGAAAAGTTACTAGGAGAAGATTTGGTCCATGAGATTATTGTCAAAGTAAACGATACAGAACAAACCGATGCGATTTCCGCAAAATTGGGTCAGATGGATAGCGAAAATCTTGTGGAATCTTGGTCGCAGCGCTTTCCCCAAATAGCCTATAGTCTGGATATAGGAGATACGGTTTCTTTGGTACTCATGTCTATTATTGTTTTGGCATTACTATTTGGAATTGTAAATACATTGATAATGTCAATCCTGGAGCGAAAACAAGAATTAGGAGTTCTGATGGCAATTGGAATGGTAAAGGGTAGGGTCCGAATAATGATAATTTTGGAATCGCTAATCTACGGTATAATTGGAGCTCCGATTGGAGTTGGATTGGGATATATAACGGTTCAATATTTTACGCGCGTAGGAGTTGATCTTTCAGCAGTTGGAACCGGTATGCAGGCCTTTGGTTACGACCCAGTTTTATATTTTAGTATGGATCCTAAATACTATTTGATTTTTGCCTTATTTATTGTTTTTGCTACCTTATTTGCAGGGGTCTATCCCAGCCGTCTAGCAACGAAATTAAACCCTGTTGAAGCCATACGCTCTATTTAAAAATTTATCATGGAAAATGTAATCGAGACTAAAGACTTAAGAAAAACTTTTGGAGAAGGAGAATTAGCTGTTCATGCCCTTGATGGATTGAGTATGTCTATTGAAAAAGGGGAGTTTACAGCTCTTGTAGGACCTTCAGGGTCGGGAAAGACTACTCTGTTAAATCTGATAGGAGGATTAGATACACCTACGAGTGGGGAAGTGATCTTAAACGGTCAAGACATAAGTCAAATAAAAAAGTCAGAGATGACCAATTTTAGACAAGACAATATCGGCTTTGTATTTCAGGCCTATAATTTGATCCCTGTTTTGTCTGCATATGAAAACGCGGAATTTATTATGATGCTGCAGGGGGTTGCCGAGAAAGAGCGAAAGGAACGCGTATATAAACTTCTCAAGGAAGTAGGCTTGGAGGGCAAAGAAGACAACAGGCCAGGGCAGCTTTCTGGTGGACAGCAACAAAGGGTTGCAGTTGTTAGAGCATTAGCCGCTCAACCCGCTTATATTCTAGCGGATGAACCGACAGCAAATTTGGATTCAAAATCCACATCAGACCTTTTGGACTTGATGTACAGACTCAATCAGGAGGAAAATATGACCTTTGTTTTTGCTACCCACGATCAAAGAGTTATCGATCGAGCAAAACGCGTTATAACCATTGATGACGGTAAAATTATAAGTGATGAAAGAGCTTAAGTCATTTGGTCTTTTTATTTTCCTTTTTATAAATTCCTTTGCAGTTCAGTCTCAAGACAACAAATGGACTACCCAGTTTAATGGCTATGTAAAGTATATGCAGACCTTGGGTATGACGCCTAATACTTCTCTGCAAGTGGACAATTTAGTACACAACCGTTTAAACTTTAAGTTTTACAATACCACACATTCCACCTTTGTGGTTCAGGTGAGAAATAGATTGTTTTATGGAGATGCGGTTAAACAAATTCCAAATTACGGAGCGTTTATCAATCAATACGACGGAGTTTTGCCTCTGGAAATTTTATGGGGAGATACAAATAACTACGTTTTGAGCACTATAGTGGATAGGGCTTATTACGATTATACTTCGGATAAGTTTCGATTGCGAATAGGGAGGCAGAGAATAAATTGGGGAATCAATACGACCTGGAATCCCAATGACCTATTCAACAGTTATAACATCTATGATTTTGACTATGAGGAGAGAGAGGGTGCAGACGCAGTACGTCTTACCTTATATCCTGGTTTTTTGTCCTCAATTGACATCGCCTATAAGTTTACTGGTTCATCGGATACGGATATTGCAGCGCTTCGTTATAAATTCAACAAATTTGCTTACGATTGGCAGTTTTTAGTGGGTAAATTTCAAAATCAGTTTAGCTTTGGTACAGGCTGGGCTGGGAGTATTTCTACCCTCGGTTTTAAGGGAGAGGCAACTTATTTTAGCGGATCAGAGGGGTCCAATATTAGCGCCTCAACAAGTTTGGATTATTCTTGGTCTAACGGATTTTATCTGTTGGGAACTTATCTATTAAATACCACAGGATCTGCTTCTCCTATAGATCCAGAGTTGTCGGTATTTGAGGTGCCCAACGCAGAATTCCTTATGCCTGCCAAACATAACTTCATGCTTTCGTCGAGCTATATGATCAATCCCATTTTAAATTCTTCACTGGGGTTTGTCTACTCTCCAGGGGTAAATAGTTTGACCGTGTTACCTACAATAACCCTAAGCGTAAAAACAAATATCGATTTGGATTTGATTGGTCAATTTTTTTGGCAAGAGCTTCCTAGCGCAGCATTTGCAAACCTCGGTAACGGAGTTTATTGGAGGTTTAAGTACAGTTTTTAGCAAACTAATCTAAAGTAGGTAAATCTGAAAACCCCTTTTTTAAAATTCAGCTAGCTCTTCTCTTTTCTTATCTTTGAGAGGAACGCAATTGTAAATACCTACCCATAAGTTACAATGAACTATCCCAAAACAAGTCTGATCATTTTTTTCTTGCTCTTTACGAGTTTTGGGATTTCTCAAGAAACATTACCAGTCTATTCAGACTATCTCTCAGATAATATATTTTTAGTCCACCCTGCTGCCGCAGGAATTGGCGATAGTGCAAAACTTCGCGTCACGGCCCAACAACAATGGTTGGGAGTTGAAAGTGCTCCTTCTTTTCAAACCTTGAGTTATAATAGCTATTTAGGGCAACGCGCTGGTGCTGGTCTTATATTTTATAACGACTCAAATGGTTATAGTAGCCAGCTTGGTATTCAAGGCGCTTATGCCTATCATTTAAATTTAGGGGGAAGACGTTTTAATCAATTATCCTTGGGTTTTGGGGTAGGAGTCAAGCAAAATTCTTTTGACACCTCCTCTTTTTTTGGTGACCCTAACGCTTCTTTTTCCAATGATGTTACTACCAAAAGGGGTTACTTCAATTTGGATTTGAGCGTGGCCTATTACTACCACGCTTTTTATACCTATTTGACTGCAAAAAATATTTTTGTTAGTGATATAAACAGAGACGACATCCTTTTTGAAAAAGAGAACCTGAGAAATTACCTCTTTAATGCGGGATATTATTTCGGTGAAAACAGATACATACAATTTGAACCTTCTGTGATGATCAAGTATTTTGAGCGTACGAATCAAACCTTTCTAGACCTCAATTTCAAAGTTTATAAGCCACTAAAAAAGAGTTTAGTATGGGCAGCGGTCTCCTATAGAAGAAGTTTTGGCAAGACCGAAAATTTAGCTGAATTGAGATACTTTAGCCCGATAATAGGGGCAAATTTAGGCAGGACCGTTGTGGCCTATACCTATACCCAACAAATCAGTGATCTCGTGGTAGATCGTTCTGGCTTTCATCAAATAACCATTGGGTTTAATTTGTTTTATAAGCGAAATAGAGCTTCATCTTGTCCAAACCCCAATATCAAAATGCCTTTTTATTACTAGCTTTACAAAAAAGCCACTTATGATTTTAAAAGAGCTCAGAGGGAAAACTCCAAAATTTGGGAAGAATTGTTTTTTTGCAGAAAATGCAGTTTTAGTCGGTGACGTGACTATGGGTGCAGACTGCTCTATATGGTACAATGCGGTCTTGAGAGGAGATGTTCACTTTATTAAAATCGGAAATCAAGTGAATATTCAGGATGGGGCAGTAGTTCACGCCACTTATCAAAAATATCCAACAACCATTGGGAACAAAGTTTCTATTGGTCACAATGCACTGGTTCACGGTTGTACGATTCACGATAATGTTTTGATTGGTATGGGCTCCATTGTAATGGATGATTGTGTAGTGGAATCCAATTCCATAATAGCTGCTGGAGCAGTTTTGACAAAAGGGACTCATGTTCCCTCAGGCTCGATATTCGCAGGCGTTCCTGCCCGCAAAATAAAAGACATCAATCAAGAGTTGATTTCTGGCGAAATCGAAAGAATTGCAGAGAACTATGTAAAGTACTCTGGTTGGTATAAATAAGTTAAAAATCGAGTTCCCTTACCTCTATATTTAGTTCATCTCCGAGGAGCTTAATTAAGTTATGGGAATTTACATTCGTATAGAATTCATAGTTTCCTCTCGTTTTGGAGGGGTCTAGAAGTTTGTTTTTTTCTAATATGTGTTTGGTCTGTTTTGCGACAGCAAATCCAGAGTCTATTATAGGTATATCTCTGCCAATAAGATCTTGTATTACCGGAATCAGATAGGGATAGTGACTACAGCCTAAAACGAGCTGATCTATGTTTTGATCCAGCATTGGGTCTAAATAAGACTTTAGAAGTTTCCGTAATTCAGGACTGTCTAATTCTCCGGCCTCAACTTTTTCTACGAGGCCTGTACCTATGCATTCGACAAATTTGATAGAGTCAAAATTTTTGGAAGTTTTGGCAAAAAGAGAACTGTTCAAAGTTCCTTTTGTAGCTAGAATTCCAACGCATTTATTTTTGCTTGCTAGGGCAGCCGGCTTGATAGCTGGCTCGATACCTATAAAAGGAATATCGTAATGTTCTCTGAGATAACTTATGGCGTTTGTAGTAGCAGTATTACAAGCCACAATGATTAATTTTGCTCCTCTTTCTATTAGGAGTTCGGTGTTTTTGATACAGAGATTGAGGATTTCCTTTTGACTGCGCTCTCCATAGGGAGCATTTTTACTGTCAGCGAGATATAGCGTGGACTCGTCGGGTAGGACTTTGATAAGTTCCTTCCAGATAGAAGTTCCTCCAACACCAGAATCGAAAAGTCCTATTCGCATACTCTAAAATAAAAAAAATCCTGCAGAAGTTCTGCAGGATTCCATAATAATTAAGCGCTTAGAATTATAGAGATACTCCTAATTTCGCTTGTACATCTTTTAAAAGGTCTTCTCCTTTTTCGAAAATGATTAATCCTTTTCCTGGAGCTGAATCAAAAACGTAAACAATACCTTTTTCTTTAGCAACCTCTTGGATAGCAGACATAGCTTTTTCCAAGATTGGGTTTAATTTTTCAACTTCTTTCTTTTGCAATTCCTCTCTTGCAGCAGTCTGCATTTGCTGAATTCTTTGCTGATCTTGTTGAACCTCCATCATACGCTTCTGGTTTTCGTCGTCAGTTTGAGCAGCTTGCTCGTTACTGTAGCGATCTAACTTTGCTTTTAGCGTAGCATCGGCAGCTTGGATATCTTCCGAGTAGGTTAACGTTAATTTTTGCAATTCCTCATTTAAAGCTTTTGTTTCCGGTAAGGAAGCAATAAGTTGCTCTGTGTTAATGTGAGCTACTTTTTGAGCTTGTCCAACTTGTGTAAATCCTAGTGCAAATATTGCAATAACAAGTAAAGTTCTAAATTGTTTCATCGTTATTTTCAATTTTAATTAAAGTTCTTATTGTTTATACTATCTCGTTTTTCCTTTTGCCTTTGCAAATTTCGAATTCTTTGTTCCTTTTTTAGATTCATAATGGAATCTCTCTCGGCTTTTGCTTTTAGACGCGCTTGGCGTTGAAGATTTAACTCCTCTTGCCTTTGATCTTTTATCGGATCAGGAACGAATTCCGTGTCTTTCCGTTCTGTCTTTTTTTCCTCTAGTTCTCTCTGTTTTTCAGATTGAAGGACGCTTCTCAGCACTTGCGGGCTAATATCGTATTTTTTATTGGAATACAACAAAATCAATTCACTGGATTTGTCAATAACTAAGTCATAATTCCCTTTTTTAGCGATCTCTTGAATAGAGTTATAGATATTGTCTTGGATGGGAGCAACCAGTTGCGCTCTCAATCTAAACAATGCACCTCTCGGTCCAAAATAGGCTAATTCAATATTTTTATACTCTAATTCTTTTAAAAGAATTTCATCTTCTTTCTGTTCGATTAAAACTTCCGTCAGAAGTGGTTTTTCTTGGGACAAATCCGATTTTAATTGTTGAATTTCTCCTTTTAATTCCGAAAGGGATCGCGTCCAAGCACCAATTTTTTTATTTAGATTATCCTCTGCTTTCTTATAATCTGGAATCTCTTCCAAGATATAGTTCATATCAACATATGCCAATTTTTGCGACTTTTGCCCCCACATGGATAAGGAGCAGAGCATAAAGCCGAAAAAAATTAATTTATATGTTGATGAATTAAGCATAAAAACCGTGCCATTTATTAAAATTGCTGCCCTATGATAAAGTGGGTTTGCCATCCAGATATAATCGAAGTCCCTGGTATAGGATCAAATCCGTAAGCAAAATCGATTCCCAATAGTCCAAATGCAGGCATAAATATTCTAAGACCTAAACCGGCCGATTTCTGCAATTGAAAAGGATTAAAGTCCGCTGCTTGATCAAAAGATGCACCTGCCTCTAAGAAACCTAGGGCGTAAATAGACGCTGAAGGTTTTAGCGTTATTGGATATCTCGCCTCCAAGGTAAACTTATCGTAGATAACTCCACCCTGCTGCGTGGAAAGTCTCGCATTTTCATAACCTCTTAATGCTATAGTTTCACGACCATCTAATTGGTAAGTAGCCATTCCATCTCCACCGAGGAAATATCTTTCAAATGGAGTATAGCCTACGTCTTTGTCATAGTATCCTAACCAACCGAATTCCGCATTAGTCATCAAAACCATTTTTCCAACTATTGGCGTATACCACTTTGCTTTTAGATTTACTTTATAATATTCTAACCACTTATAACGTTCTTCATCCGTTAAATTAGGGTCTGCGTAATCTACGTCATTAAATAAAGAGTAAGGCAGTGTAAACCATGCAGCCAATGAAAGTTCAGATCCAGTGGTAGGGAAAATTCTACTTGGACCGGCAGATTTTCTACTCAATTCTATTCCGTAAGATATGTTGTTAAATGTCCCAGAGGATGCATCTATACTTCCAATTCTATAGTTGCGCAAATCGTAAGATTCCACGTTGAGGGTTTGCATTAGATAAAAGAAATCATCTGGCCATTTGAGTCTTTTTGATAGACCTAATGACCCACCAATTATACTTAGACCCTGACTCTTATCTACCCTGTCTTGCTGATTTGTCGCTGCAATATTATACCCGTATTGATTGGAATTATAAACAGAGAAAGATAAACCTCTTGGCTCTTTTCCACCCAACCATGGCTCGTTGAAAGAGAAGCTGTAAGTAGAGTAAAAAGCAGATTTTTGAAGTCTCAAAGACAGTGCCTGTCCATCTCCTGAAGGCAGTGGTTTGTAATATTTTTTATTGAAAATATTCTTTAAAGAAAAGTTTTGAAAGGTAAGTCCTACCGTTCCGATAAAGGAACCTCCTCCATATCCTCCTTGAAGTTCAATTTGACTCGTCCCTGTCTCAGCAACAGTATATTCAATATCAACTGTTTTGTCGTAGTAGTTAGGTATTACGTCAGGAACAATATTTTCAGCATCAAAAAATCCAGTTTGACCGATTTCTCTAATGGAACGAATGATTGCTTGCTTGGAAAACAAATCTCCAGGTCGCGTAAATAAACTTCTTACGATTACGTGGTCATTGGTTTTGTCATTTCCTTGAACCGTAACTCTTTTTATAGTCGCCTTTTCATCTTCTGAAATACGAATTTCTACGTTGATTGTGTCATTTACAACACTAGTTTCTACAGGAGAAACCTGTGCAAACAAGAATCCGCTATTACTGTATAAGGTTTGGATATCTTGAGAGTCCGGTGTTCCGTCTCCTACAACGCGCTCTTTTAAAACCTCTCCATTATAAACCTCACCCTCATCGATTCCGAGGATACTAGATAAATAAGAATCGGTGTAGGTCTTGTTTCCTAAGAAATTAATATCTCCAAAATAGTACCTGTTTCCTTCTTCCAAATCAATAGTTATACTTACGGTACCATCTTCGTTAAGGACATAATTACTGTCTAAAATTCGAGCATCGCGATATCCCAATCTTGAATATTCTGAAACGATGGACCTCAAATCTTCATCTAACTTTTCATCTATTAATTTGGATGCTTTCCAAACTCGGTAAAAGGCCTTTTGTTTGGTGTTACCCATAAAGCTTCTCACCTTGTCATCCTTTAATTTCTCATTTCCGTTAATGGTTATCTCGCGAACCTTAACTTTATTTCCCTTGTCTATTCTGACCAACATATTCACTGTGTTTGCAGCGGCTGTGTCTTGAGAAGTGGAAATATTAACTTTAGTGTTTAGGAAACCTTTTTCGGTAAACTGCTTGGTAAGATAGTTGGTAGAAGTGACCAAAAGGTTATCGGTTACCATAGCTCCCGCTTTTAATTCTGTGTCTTCTAAAAGCGATTTTTTCTTTGATTTTTTAACCCCATCAACTCGAACTTCGTTTAGTTGAGGTAATTCTTTAACTCTAAATTCTAGGTAAACGGAGTTTCCTTCGACTCGATCTATATAAACATCTACATTAGAGAATTGCTCTGTTTCGTAAAGCTTTTTAATGGCACTAGATAATTTGTCACCAGGAACTCTCAATACTTGTCCTAGATTCAAACCAGTAAAGAGCTTAACCGTTTTTTCGGAGAATTTCTTTAGACCAGTAACCCTGAGATCTGCAAGAATATATTCTTTTTCAGCGACGTAGTCAGCAGTCAGGGAAGATCCTGAATTCTGTTTGATACTGTCTAATGCGGTGTTATTTGCGGATTGCGGGAGTTCGGTGTTATTTTGAACTTCTTGCGCAAATAAGGGATTTATCAATATAACTCCCAGAAGGGCAATGATTCTAAGCTTACTATTCATCTACATGTTCTATTTGTTCGCTCGTTTTACCGAAACGTCTCTCGCGATTTTGATAATCAATTATGGCTTTTAGTAATTGTTCTTCGCTAAAATCAGGCCAAAGTACTTGTGAAAAATACAATTCTGAATAGGCGATTTGCCAAAGCAAATAATTACTAATACGCTGTTCTCCACTCGTTCTAATCAAAAGATCAACATCGGGCAAAGTAAATGTATATAAATGATTATTAATAATATTTTCATTAATTTCTTCTATAGAAATCTCATTATTAACAACTTTTTCTGAAATTTCCTTAACTGCTTTTGTGATTTCCTCTCGAGCTCCGTAGTTCAGAGCTAAAGTCAAGATAAGTTTGTCGTTGTCCTTTGTCGCCTCAAAAACCTCGTTAAGTTCTCTTCTCGCTCTCTTTGGCAGTCTCGAAATATCGCCAATAGTTTGAAGACGAACATTCTTTTCCATCATGGTTTTGAGTTCTTTTTTTAAGGAGGTGGCCAAAAGCGTCATCAAGGTATCGACCTCTAGTTTTGGACGTTTCCAGTTCTCTGTCGAAAAGGCGTAAAGCGTGAGGTACTTAACTCCAAATTTTGCTGCAGAATCCACGGTTTTTTTCACTACAGAAACTCCTTGTTTATGTCCAAATGCACGCGGTTTTCCTTGAAGTTTAGCCCACCTACCATTGCCATCCATAATGATTGCTAAGTGGTTGGGGACTTTAGTTTTTATTAGTTGTGATTCTAAATCCATTCTTACATCGGCCTTGTATAGCAGTTTTGACGACCAAAAGTATATACAATATTTACTCCCGTAAAAATATACCAGTCATTTCTGCTGTTTAAATTCTGCGTGTATGGCTTTGAATTGGGCGAAGTCGGATCCCCTTCGATATTGTCTCCAAAGACGTACTGGGCTCTCGCCTCAAACGCAACTGCAATATTAGTAAAAAGTTTTGTTTTAAAGCCTATTCCCAAAGGAATAGAGACTCTTGTTTGATTGTTAAAATTGGCAAAGCCTAATTCCGCCAACAAATAGGGGGTTGATTTATGTGGCCCATAGGGCTTTTGATAGTCAAAAAAATTAAATTCGACTCCTGCGGCAAATTCATTAATCGAAATCTGTTTTGAGGACAAATCGTCGCTCTCTCGATAAATCGTAGGAAGATAGTGGTAGTTTATACGGTAGGCAAAGCGATAATTTCGATTGTATTTAAAAATCATTCCAAATCCCATCTCGCTCCTGTCTAAAAAACTGCCTTTTGCCTGATCTCCAGAAATGGAGTTTACTCCAAAACTAGGTCCAATCTCAAAAAGTTGAGCGGAGAGATTCTCCGAAAAGAGAAATAGTAAAAGAAGAAGAAATAGGTTCTTACCCATGAACATTTAATCTTGTGAATATCAAGGCGTAAAATTAGATAAATTATTTTCTATTTCTAGTGTCTTCGCCCCATAATAATTTAGACCTCAAAGTTTCGTAAAACGTTTGATCTTGTAACTCAATTATTCGTATCGCAAAATTGGCTTTTGATATGGTGAGGGTAGTCCCTGCTTTGAGATTTAAAATTCTCGAATCCAAAGAGAGTAAAAACTCTTCCTGACGACCTTCTACCTTCATTGTTATCTCCGTACTGTTCGATATAACAAGTGGTCGAGCATTTAGATTGTGAGGGGCAATTGGGGTCAAAACTAGACTGTTTGATTTGCGGTCGATAACTGGACCTCCACAACTCAAGGAATAGCCAGTCGATCCAGTAGGAGTAGAAACTATAAGTCCATCCGCCCAATAATTAGTCAAATAAATATTGTTTAGATGCGTTTCTATTCCAATCATGGAAGCGGTGTTTAAACGAGCGACAGATATTTCGTTTAAGGCGAAATTTTTCTCTTTCAATTCTTCAATTTCGGGATTGCTTTGAACACTCAGAAGGGTCCGATTTACACAGTTAAACTCCCCTTTGAGCAAGGCTGAGAAAGCCTTGTTAATTTCGCTTTTTTGAACCGTGGCTAAAAAACCGAGACGGCCTGTATTTATTCCTAAAATTGGGATATTGCTATCTCCGATATAAGTGATTCCTCTCAAAATGGTTCCATCTCCTCCCATAGTGATAAGGACATCCGTGTCGCTGTCTAAAGTTCCCTGACTAGAAAATGAAGGGGTCGATTCGGAGACTAAATTCTTATTGACTAATTGATTTTTATAGTTGATTTCTATCGATAACTGGATTTTGTGTCTTTCGACCAATTCTATTAGTTCGGATACATAGATTTGGGTGTCATCGTAATAGGTTTGACCAAAAAGGGCTATTTTCTTAATCATACATTTAAGAATTTATCTAGGTATTGAGAACGATCTTTTAATTCGTCCATGTATTTGTCATCTGTGTGTTTTGAAAGTACTAGAAATCCTTGAGCTCTGAGAACCTGAAGAATATCATTCAAGTCAATGGCCTGAATTTTGAGATGGACAAAAGTTTTTGTCTCTGATTTTCTGAGTAAACTTGAAAGCAAAAGCTCTCCTCCGTTTTCTTCTATGATTTGAGTGATTTTAGTATTGGAAAAGTCCTTAGAGTTATGGGATATTATTAGTTCCTGTCCCTCTAACATAAGCGCTGGGCTTTCATTCAATAATCCTATAATCTCCAAACTTTCGTAGTATCCATTATAGATTCCTTTTTCGTCGGATACTGGAATTAGCGGATTTTGTTTTTCGATGATTTGCTTAAAAACAGTCATCCATTTATCTTTTGTCAAGCAGGCAGTTTTAACAATCAGAAAATTGTGGTCGTTGAGCTTGTCATTGGATTCCTCGAGGCCAATAAGATCCTCGCGAGAAATAAGACCAACTGTTTGTTTGCCGTTAACCACAGGAATAGCGTTGAAATTTAGGTCTAAAAATCGCTCGCATACCTCTGAAATAGTGTCGCTGAGATCCACAGGTTTAATATCGTTAGATATAAAGTCAAAGATGTTATTTAAATTATTCAAAAGGACTATTTTTGTATTGAGATTGACTAAAGCTAAAATACGCGAATATTTTTGCTTTGACTCCATTAAAATTTGAAAAACAAAATCTATGTGTAAATTAAGTGTAAATGTCAATAAAATAGCGACTCTAAGAAATGCTAGAGGAGGAGATGTTCCAAACCTAATATCTTGTTCCTCGGATATAGAGTCCTTCGGTGCCCAAGGAATAACCATTCACCCGAGGCCAGATGAACGTCATATTCGTTACCAAGACGCAAGAGATCTAAAGAAATCAGTAAAAACCGAGTTAAACATTGAGGGGAATCCAATACCTAAGTTCAAGGAAATGGTGTTAGAGCTTTGCCCAGATCAGGTTACTCTTGTACCCGATGCGGTCTCCAATTTGACCTCTGATGCCGGATGGGATACAATTAAGCATAAAGATTTTCTCACTGAAGTCATAGCAGAATTTAAGTCTAAAGGTATCCGAACTTCTATTTTTGTAGACCCTATTCTCGGACAGATCCAAGGAGCGGCGGCAACAGGAGCAGATCGAATAGAGCTATATACAGAGAGTTTTGCCAAGGCATATGAGAAAGGCTATAAGGATGAGATTGTCTCCTATACCAATGCTGCAAAATTTGCAAATGAATTGGGGCTAGGTATCAATGCGGGTCACGATTTAAGTTTGGAAAACATTGAGTTTTTTGTAGCTAGCCTTCCAAATCTAGCGGAGGTCTCGATTGGACACGCTCTGATAAGTGAGTCTCTATATTTAGGGTTTGAAAATGTCATTGGACTTTATTTGAGTAAAATTCAAAAAGGAATGCAACAATGGAAATAGTTCATTCTCGAGTTGTTGGTCAAGGTCCCGTCATGCTAATTCTCCACGGTTATTTGGGGATGGGTGATAATTGGAAAACTCTTGCGAACAAATACGGAGAATTTTATGAGGTACATTTGATCGACATGCGAAATCACGGTCGAAGCTTTCACAGTGCTTTGTTTGACTACGATGTGATGGTGGAAGATATTGTGAATTATCTCGAGGCAAAGGATATAGATAAAATCACTCTGATTGGTCATTCTATGGGTGGTAAAGCAGCGATGAATTTTGCTGTTAAACACGGAAATCGAATAGATAAACTCATAATAGCAGATATCAGTCCTAGGTTTTATCCGGATCACCATCAAGAAATACTCGAAGCATTAAACGCCGTGGATTTTGAAAAACAAAAGACAAGAGGAGAGATTGAACAGGTAATGGGCTCTGTTATCAAAGAACCCGGAGTTGTTCAGTTTTTGATGAAGAACGTATTTAGAAGAACAAAAGATCAACTCGATTTTCGCTTTAATCTGCGGGTTTTAACCGATAAATATAGTGCTGTAGGAAGAGCGCTTGAACAAGGCAGCTCTTTTGATGGAGCGACTTTGTTTCTCAAAGGAGCTAAATCAAAATATATAGGGGATGAGGATGTCAAAATTATTCATGCTCACTTTCCCAATGCATTAATACAAGAAATTTCAGGAGCGGGACATTGGCTTCACGCCGAAAACCCTTCTGAATTCCTAGAGAAGACCTTAAAATTTTTACAAAGAACATAAAAGGGCTGGAATAGAGTAACTTATTAGGTTGTGAGATTGTATAAAAAACATTAATTTTGCAGCCAATTTCAAAGAAAAGAAGGAATCATATGAATATTACTAGAGAAAACATCGATGCATTGAATGCGGTAGTTAAAGTAGAAATCCAAGCTGCTGACTACCAAGGAAAAGTAACTGAGGTATTGACTGACTATCGCAAGAAGGCAGACATTCCAGGTTTTAGAAAGGGACATGTGCCTATGGGCTTAGTAAAAAAGCAATATGGAACTTCTGTTATGGTCGATGAGGTAAACAAATTACTTCAAGAAACGTTAAACAATTACTTGACAGAGGAAAAGTTAGATGTTTTGGGTAACCCTTTACCTAAGGTAGCAGACGATTTTACATGGGAAGCTAGTGACTTTGTATTCGAATTTGAATTGGGTCTTGCTCCAGAATTTGACGTAGACTTAAAGAAAGCGAAGAAAAAAATTACAAAATACGATATCGTAGCTGATGAAGAATTGATCGAAAAAGAAGTTTCGAATATTCAAGAGCGTTACGGAAAAATGATTCCTCAACAAGAAGTTGTTGAAGGAGCATCTATTACAGGAAAATTCACATCTGACGACAATGCGGATTTAGATAATTCTGCAACTGTTCAATTGGCGGATATCAAAGGAAAAGTAAACGCAAAAAAATTCATCGGATCCAAAGTAGGAGATGTCTTGAAATTAAAGACAAAGAACCTATTTGTAGATGATGCTAAATTGATGGCTGCTTTAGGAATGTCTAAAGAAGAAGTAGAAGGACTTGAAATCAGCCTTAAATTTGAAATAGAAGAGATTACTATTACAGAGAAAGCAGAATTGAATCAAGAACTTTTTGATAAGATTTTTGGTGAAGGTACGGTTAAAACAACCGAAGAATTAAAAGGAAAAATCAAAGAAGATGCTGAGGCACAATTCGCTAATCAAGGAGATCAGCAATTGCTAAATGCAATCACAGAATATTTAGTAGAGAACACTAAATTTGATTTACCAGCTGACTTCTTAAAGAAATGGTTAGCTCAAGCAGGAGAAAAGCCAATGACTGCCGAAGAAGCGGAAGCGGAATACGAAAAGTCAGAAAAAGGTTTGCGTTACCAACTTATCGAAGGTAAGGTGATGTCTGCAAATGATATAAAAGTAGATTATGCTGAATTGGTGGAATTTGCAAAAGGATTTATCAAGGCTCAGATGGCTCAATATGGCAACATGAGTCCTGAAGATTCTGAACTAAACGAAATAGCGACAAGAGTTTTGAGTAATCAAGATGAAGCGAAGCGTTTACAAGAGCAATTAATCAGTAAGAAATTATTAGATTTCTATAAAGAGAATATCGATTTCAAAGTAAAGGAAGTTAATTTCGAAGACTTTGTAAAAGAAGTTTACAAGAACTAAATTCTCCCTCAGAATTAAAAAGCTCCAATCTTGCGATTGGAGCTTTTTTTTATTTTCGTTTTTGCCCTCTTGTCTTTGGTTTTTTATATTTCTTCGCCAATTCCCGACGGTAACTACCTCCTTGATTGGTCTTTTTGTTTTTGTCCTTTTTCTCGTGGAAAGCAGGACCAGGAGCATACTCTTTAGATTTGACTTTCTGATAAGGCTTAAAGTCCTCTTTGTCTAGCTCATCGTCAATCAGGCGAGTGTCAATTTCGAGGTTTTCGGGGTTTGCGACTTTTTTCACTTCCCCGTGGAGATGAGATTCTATCTCTTCCATGAGTTCGAGCTCTTTTTCCCCTACCATAGATATGGCTACCCCCTCCTTGTTGGCTCGGGCAGTTCTTCCTATTCGGTGTAAATAATTCTCTGTAGTTTCTGGGATGTCAAAATTGATAACATGACTTACGTCTTCAAAATCCAATCCACGAGCAACCAGATCCGTCGCTATCAAAACGCGGTGTTTGTTCTCTTGGAACCTCTTGATGGAACGCAGCCTGTAGTTTTGCGTTTTATTGGAGTGAATCAAAGCAAATTCACTTGTGTTTTCTTCTCCTCGCACGTCTTCGGATAGCAAGCCAAAAAGTAAATCCGCGAGCCTTTTATATTTTACAAAAACCAAGACCCTTTTGAGTTCTTCCTTTTGTAAAAGTTCACGCAATAAGTTTGCTTTGGTATAGAAATTTGGAATTTCATATTTGATTTGCTCGATCTGCTCCATAGGCGCTCCTGTTTCGGCAACGGCAATACGCTCTGGTGAGCGGAAGTTCTCTGCAATAATCTCTTCTACTTTCGAGGTCATTGTCGCTGAGAATAGAATCCCTTGCTTTTTGGAGGGAACCAAATCTAAAATTTGTTCCAGTTGTTTTTTGAACCCTAAATCTAAAATCTCGTCTACTTCATCCAAGACTAACTTTTGAATGGATTTTAGTTTTAAGGCTCCAGACATACCCAAATCAATAACTCTTCCAGGGGTGGAAACTAAAATATCCAAACCACCGTGAATCATTTCTTTTTGCTTGTTGATATTTGCGCCTCCATAAATACCACCAAAACGGATATTGATATAAGGGGTCAACGCTTCTAAGGAGGATACAACTTGAAGGACTAGTTCCCTTGTCGGAACAACGATAAGAACTCTCGGGTGTTTTTGGGTGGAAAAAGGCAACATCCTAAGGATAGGCATCAAATAGGCAAAAGTTTTACCAGTACCCGTTTGAGCGATACCAATTACATCTTTTCCCGACATGATTACGGGGAAGGCTGCTGTTTGAATTTCCGTCGGTTCTACAAGCCCTAATTCTGTTATCGCATTGCTTAGGGGAGTCCCTAAATTTAAGTCATCAAATCCCATCATAGTGTTTTTGCAAAGGTACAATTAATTGCTATATTGTTACTATCTTTACAAACTCATAAAATAAATATACTGAATATGAATTACGGTGACGAATTTAAAAAATTTGCAACTAAAGACCAGGGGATCAACAGCATGTATGTGGATCAATTGGTTAGTAGTGTAACGCCTTATATTATAGAAGAACGTCAACTGAATGTTGCTCAAATGGATGTGTTTTCCCGTCTTATGATGGATCGAATCATCTTTTTAGGAACAGGAATAAATGACCAAGTTGCCAATATTATTCAAGCTCAACTTCTGTTTTTAGAAAGTGTAGATGCTTCGAAGGATATCTCCATCTATATCAATTCCCCAGGAGGTGGAGTTTATGCAGGATTGGGTATTTACGATACCATGCAGTTTATCAAACCAGATGTCGCTACAATTTGTACGGGAATGGCAGCCTCAATGGGAGCTGTTCTGATGTGTGCAGGTGCAGAAGGTAAAAGGTCTGCTCTTCCTCATTCGAGAGTGATGATTCACCAACCTTTGGGTGGTGCTCAAGGTCAAGCTTCAGATATCGAAATTACGGCTCGTGAGATAATGAAACTCAAAGATGAATTATATCAAATCATAGCAAAACACTCTGGTCAAACTTTTGACAAAGTTTACAGTGACTCGGATAGAGATTATTGGATGAAGGCCGAGGAAGCAAAAGCTTATGGTATGATTGATGAGATTTTAGTAAGAAATAAATAAGAAATAAATGTCTAAAGAAACTTCGTTGGAATGTTCGTTTTGTGGTAGAAAAAAGGCAGAGACCGATCTACTAATAGCTGGAATGGACGCACATATTTGTGACAAATGTATAGAACAAGCCCACGGTATCGTTTTAGAGGAAATTGCGGAACAAACACCTATTGGGGTGGATTCGGACTTGACTCTAAAAAAACCTTTGGAAATTAAAGACTTTTTGGATCAGTATATCATCGGTCAAGATCAAACAAAAAAATCAATGGCTGTAGCGGTTTACAATCACTACAAAAGATTGGTTCAAGACGATAACCAAGATGATATAGAGATAGAAAAAAGTAATATTGTTTTGGTTGGAGAGACCGGAACAGGAAAGACCTTAATCGCGAGAACTATTGCTAAAATGCTAAGCGTACCTTTCTGTATCGTGGATGCTACGGTTTTGACCCAAGCAGGATATGTCGGAGAGGATGTAGAGAGTATTCTTTCTCGCTTATTGCAAGCGGCAGATTACGATGCAGCAAAAGCAGAGCGCGGAATTGTATTTATCGATGAAATAGATAAGATTGCTCGCAAAGGGGATAATCCTTCGATTACAAGAGATGTTTCCGGAGAAGGAGTGCAACAAGCATTATTGAAACTCTTGGAAGGTTCTGTAGTAAATGTAGCTCCTCAAGGAGGAAGGAAACACCCGGATCAAAAATTTGTCGAGGTAAATACCAAAGACATTCTTTTTATTGCCGGTGGGGCATTCTCTGGGATTGACAAGGTTATCTCAAAACGACTAAATATGCAGGCTGTAGGATATTCGGCCTCTATTAGTGATGAAAAAATTGATGAGGAAAACCTCCTTCAATACATCATACCAAGTGACCTTAAGAATTTTGGATTGATACCAGAAATCATCGGTAGGTTACCTGTTTTGACTTATATGAATCCTTTGGACGCAAGGACTTTGAGAATGATTCTGACAGAGCCGAAAAATGCGATAATCAAGCAGTATAAAAAGTTGTTTGAAATGGACGGAATTACTTTGAATATCGACGAAAAGGCTCTAAAGTATATCGTGGACAAAGCCATTGAATACAAGTTAGGTGCAAGAGGTTTGAGATCTCTATGTGAGGCTATCTTTACCGATGCCATGTTTGATATGCCGAGTTCAGATCAAAAGAGTTTAAAAGTAACTCAAAAGTATGCAGAACGTAAATTGACCAAATCGGCCTTAAAGAAATTGAAAGCAGTTTCTTAGTATGATTGCCAAATCCAGTATTGATTTAGTTTTTGAAACCGCTCGAGTAGAGGAGGTCATTGGAGAATTCGTTCAACTGAAGAAATCTGGAAGTAATTTTAAAGGTTTGAGTCCGTTTACGGATGAAAAGACACCTTCCTTTATGGTGTCACCAGTAAAACAAATCTGGAAAGATTTTTCAACAGGAAAAGGGGGGAATGCTATTGCTTTTTTGATGGAGCACGAGCATTTTTCCTATCCTGAAGCCATTCGCTATCTCGCGAAAAAATATCAAATTGAATTAGAAGAGACCCAACAGACAGACTCTCAAAAGCAAGAGGCAAATGAGAGGGAGAGTATGTATTTGGTCTCTACCTTTGTCAAAGACACCTTTATAAACAACCTAAACAAAACAGAAAAAGGCCGCTCCATTGGCCTGAGCTATTTTAAGGAGCGCGGTTTTACGGAGGAAACCATAGCAAAGTTTGAGTTGGGTTATGCTCTTGACGAATGGGATCACTATACCAATATCGCTCTAAAAAAAGGTTTTGAACTCAAATATCTCGAAAAGACTGGACTTACAATTGTAAAAGAAAATAAACAATTCGATAGATTCAAAGGCAGGGTTATCTTTCCTATTCATTCCATGAGTGGAAGAGTTTTGGGTTTTGGTGGTAGAATATTGACCAGCGACAAAAAGGCTGCTAAATATTTGAACTCTCCAGAGAGTGATATTTATCACAAATCGAAAGTTTTATATGGAATTAATCAGGCCAAGCAGGTAATTGCTAAGGAAGACGTCTGTTATCTCGTCGAAGGTTATACCGATGTTATATCGCTTCATCAATCTGGTGTGAAAAATGTTGTTTCTTCCTCGGGTACCGCACTGACTCCTGACCAAATTAGATTAATCCAAAGGTTGACTCCAAATATTGTAGTACTCTTTGATGGAGATGCAGCTGGTATTAGAGCATCCTTAAGAGGTATAGATTTGATATTGGAGCAAGGAATGAACGTTCGAGTTTTGACTTTTCCCGACGGAGAGGATCCCGATAGTTTTGCTAAGAGAGTTTCCAGTGAGGAATTAGCGAAATATCTCAAGGAAGAGAGCAAAGATTTTATCTCATTTAAGGTTTCTTTATTGATGGAGGAAGCTGCCCAAGATCCCATTAAAAAGGCAGGCTTGATTCGAGATATAGTCAAAAGTATTGCCAAGATTCCCGATGCAATAAAGCGGGAAGTATACGTTCAAGATTGCTCCCGAATAATGGATATTTCCGAAGGTGTTCTCTTTAATGAACTCGCTCAATTGCTCAATAAAGAACAAAATACACCGAGCAGAGGGACTAGGTCGTTTCAAAAAGACAAGCCTAGTGGAGGAAGTCTCTCAGGTAATATGATGCCGATTGGTGGTGCTTTATACGACAACGAAGGCCCTTACGGAGCTCCAAACGAAAGTAAACCTCCCAAGATTAATGTCCTCGATATCTATGAGAGAGAAGTCATTAAGCTATTGTTGATGTACGGTAATGAGGAGGTTGATTTTATAGATTGGGTAAACGAGACAGATAAAAAGGGCCGAGTAAAAATGGTGGCCCAGCATTATAGCAATAAAGTTTGTAGAGAGCTGTATCTGCAACTTCAGGACGATGAGATGGAATTTGCAAACCCCGTATTTAGTGAGATCTATTATTTGTTAATCGATCAGTTTAACCAAAAGGAGCAAATTGTTCCCGAGGAGTTGGTAAATCTAAGTAAAGGAGAACTCAGTAAAGTAGTTACCGATATTTTGATGGAGGATGAGCGCTATGTTCTAAACGATTGGAAAAAGCAGGAAATCCATGTCCCTCCCAAAACCGATAAATTGGCAAAAGCAGTTCCAGACGCTGTAATGAATTTGAGAAGGGTTTTGATTCAAGAAAAAATCGTGGATCTGATGAAAAATATTGAAGACTCCGTCGAAAGAGATCAGAATCTAGAAAAGATCATGCAATACACTTCCCTAAAGAACAAAATCTACGACAAACTAAATCGAGTGATATAGTTTAGTATAATTCCTTTGGAATCATGCACACAGGTATGGGATCCATCTTGTGTTTATTAGCTCTATTTCTTCCTATATAGA
>JBELHR010000013.1:29406-32323 GCA_042091275.1 Flavobacteriaceae bacterium | reverse complement strand
CACACAGGTATGGGATCCATCTTGTGTTTATTAGCTCTATTTCTTCCTATATAGATTTTAAAAACTTCTTCTTGTCTACCCTGAAAGTCTGAGATTGATTTTCCTTGATCTTGCATTTTCATCGCCCATTCCAATTCGTCATAGGACGCGCCAATTTGATCTTCATCTGTTCTGCTATCTCCAAATAATCCGTCAGTAGGAGCAGCTTCTAAAATACTTTTGGGAACCTTAACATGAGCTGCCAACTCGAATACTTCTGATTTATATAGATCTGCAATCGGACTGAGATCCACGCCGCCATCTCCGTACTTTGTGTAAAAACCTACACCAAAATCCTCGACTTTGTTACCTGTTCCAGCTACCAGTCTATTGTGAATTCCAGCTAAATAATACAAAGTGGTCATGCGAATTCTCGCTCGTGTATTCGCCTCTGAAAGCGCTGTTATATCTTCACTATCCCCCTTGGGAACTGCTGTTTTGAATGTGTCAAAAGTAGTACTGAGGTCAACTTGTATAGACTCCGTATTTGGGTATCGATCTCGAAGTTGAGAAATATGTTCTTGTGCTCGAGAAACCTGATTTTTGTGCTGGTGAATTGGCATCTCTACACAAAGTGTTGGATAACCTGTTTGTGCGCAAAGGGTTGAGGTTAGTGCCGAGTCTACTCCTCCAGAAACACCTACTACAAAACCTTTTACTCCGGCCGACGCTGCATAGTTTTTTAGCCAGTTGACAATATGCTCATTTACTTTTGCTAAATTCATTGTGTTATGTACTTTTGATTTTTCCTAGAACCCACTAGGTTACCAAAATTAAGGATTTTATGAGAAAAATTCATTTGCTTTTTTATCTATCTCTGATGTTTTTTTGTTCTTGTCAAAATTCGGGGCAAGAACTAGAGATTAGTAAAATTCCAGTTGAGACTAAATTAATTCGCTTTGATCAGGCATTCGCTGGGATTCAAAGCCCGAGTGATTTAAAGGATCTCAAGATGGAATACCCTATGTTTTTTCCTGCTCAAGTCCCCGACTCAACTTGGTTAAATCTATCCAAATCAGAGACCCAAGTTTATATACAGTCAAAGGTAGACTCTGTGTTTTCCTCGGAGGTATCTCTAAAAAAGGACTTCGAATCTCTGTTTCAACACCTGCTTTTTTATAAACCCCAATTTCAAATTCCGGATGTTTACTTTTTAGTAGGAGATGGAGATGCAGAAAACAAGGCCTTAGTTTACGACAATATGCTTTTGGTCTCTTTGGATTTTTACTTGGGTAAAGATCAGGAGTTGTATTACGAGGTTCCCTCTTATTTGGCTTATGAATTTCAGTCTAAATTTCTGATTCGCGATGCAGCTCTCGCTCTGTGGCCAAGTCCGTATTATCGGGGAGGGTCACTCCGAAACTTTTTAGACCGTATGATTGAAGAGGGCAAGGCTATCTATTTGTTGGAGCAGTTAATTCCGACTATGGATCTAGGCGATAACTTGTCTTACTCTGCGGAAGATTTACAGTGGTCTCAGGAAAATGAGTTTCAGGTATGGTCTTATTTTAGTCAAAATGATTATCTCTTTTCTTCGGAGGGGGATTTGTCAAAGCGATTTATCGATACCGCGCCATTCTCAAAATTCTTTATGGATTTTGACAGAGAAACTCCACCTAGAATTGGAAGATATATAGGTTACAGGATTGTAGATTCTTTTATGCAAAATAATGACGTATCTTTGCCGCAATTATTGGAAATGGCTCCCAATTTAATTTATCAAAGGAGTAAATACAAACCTAGAAAACAAAAAAGATGGCAGTAGTACACAAATCGAAAATAGAGATAGTAGTTGGTCTTGATGAAAATAAGGTACCTGAAAAATTGGCTTGGTCTGCTCAAGATGGAGGAATCAAAAACGAAGCATCTAAGGCTATTATGATTTCTGTTTGGGATCACCTCGCTCAAGACACCTTGCGTATGGATCTTTGGACCAAGGATATGCCTGTAGATGAAATGAAGCAATTTTTTCACCAGACTTTAGTCTCTATGGCAAGCACTTTTGAGAGAGCGACTGACGACGAAAAGATGACCGCGACTATGAGAGATTTTTGTGATTATTTTGCGGAGAAACTAGAGTTAAACAAGAAGTAATTTAAACGTTTTTAGACGCTGATCTAATGCGCTCAATTACCACTTGATAATCTTCAGGATTTTTGACAAAATCCAGCTCAGATACGTCGATTATAAGTGTGTTGAGGTTCTTTTCCGTATGGATGAAATTAGAATATCCCTCATGTATTTTCTGTAGATAAGAGGCCTCTATATTTTGTTCGTATTCTCTTCCTCTAGTCTTTATTTGCTCCAAGAGACGCTCGGTATTTTGATATAAGAAAATATAGAGATCAGGCTTGCGAATTTCCTTGTACATCAAATCGAACATTCTTCTGTAAAGCCTAAATTCCTCGGGCTGCAGAGTGACTTGGGCAAATATCAAGGATTTAAAAATATAATAATCCGAAACAATAAAGTTTTTAAACAAATCGTATTGGGAGAGGTCCTCGGTGAGTTGCTGATAACGATCCGCCAGAAAACTCATCTCTAGGGGAAAGGCATAGCGCTCTTGGTCCTTATAAAACTGTGGTAAAAAGGGATTGTCGGCAAATCTTTCCAGAATAATTTTTGCATTAAAATCATCCGAAATTAAATGACTCAACGAGGTCTTTCCAGCTCCTATATTTCCTTCAATAGCGATATAATTATATCTTTCTTCTAGGGAAATTGGTCTTTTTAAGGAGCGATCTAAGCTCTTGATTTCTGAATCGTCCACACAGTTTGCAAGACATACTTTTATTGGATCTCCTATTATGGGATGTCTGAAATTTTCTGCTATTTCAGCGAGTGGGAGCAATACAAATTTTCGCTCCAGAGCTTTGGG
>JBELHR010000013.1:0-29306 GCA_042091275.1 Flavobacteriaceae bacterium | reverse complement strand
TTTCTGCTATTTCAGCGAGTGGGAGCAATACAAATTTTCGCTCCAGAGCTTTGGGATGTGGCACGATTAAACCCGGTTGAAAAATAACCTCATCCTCAAAAAATAGAATGTCAATATCTATAATTCTATCCTGATATTCTTCTCCCTGCTTTGGTTTTCTGCCAATCTTTTGTTCAATAGATTGTGTGGCTTTTAAAAGCGCCTCTGGAGATAGGCTCGTTCGTATTTCGAGGCAAATATTAAAAAAGTCCTCGCCTTTGTATCCCCAACTAGGAGTTTGAACAATTTTCGAAATAGTTTTGATTGATCCAACTTTAGAATCGAGTAGATTCACCGTATTTTGGAGATTCTCGAACCTGTCGCCCAAGTTACTGCCCAAAGATAGGAATATGCTTCGTTGGATTTTCATAGACTAGTTTAGCGCTTTATATAAGTTACAAAGTCGAAATCGTAGGGGTTTTTCTCATCGGCAAAATTGGAAACCCGATTTTGCTCTTTCCAAATTTTCAGATCTATTTTTGGAAAAAAAATATCTGCTTCAAAACTTTCCTTAACCTCAGTTATTTCCAGTTGATCCACCTCGTTTATATATTGCTTGTAGAGTTGTCCGCCTCCAATCAAGAAAGCGTCCGTTTCTTCGGATAAACTTGCTTTGGCATCCTGGATTGTCGTAAAACAAAAGCATCCTGGTATTTGGAGTTCAGGATTTCTGGAAATCACGATATTTTTTCTTTTTGGAAGAGGTCTACCAATAGATTCGTAGGTTTTTCTTCCCATTATAATCGGGGCACCTGTCGTGAGAGATTTAAAGTGTTTCAAATCAGCGGGTAGGTGCCAAATCAAGTCATTGTTTTTTCCCAACTCCCTGTTCTCGCCGATAGCTGCTACGATAGTTAATTTCATATTAGACAGATACTTTTCCTCGGATTAATGGGTGCGCTTGATAATTTATCAATTCAAAGTCCTCAAAAGTAAAGTCAAATATATCTTTAATCTCTGGATTTAATTTCATCGTCGGCAATGCATGAGGCTCTCTGCTGAGTTGGAGTTCTACTTGTTCGAAGTGGTTTGTGTAAATATGGGCATCGCCAAAAGTGTGAATAAATTCACCAGGTTCCAAACCTACTACCTGTGCTACCATAAGTACCAAAAGGGCATAGCTAGCAATATTGAAGGGCACTCCCAAAAACACGTCAGCACTTCGTTGATATAGTTGACAGCTCAACTTGCCATCTGCGACGTAAAATTGAAAGAATGCGTGACAAGGAGGTAGTGCTGCTTTGCCGTTGCTGACATTTTCCGAAAAGCTCTTAGAAGTGTCTGGCATTACAGATGGATTCCAGGCACTGACCATCATTCTTCTGCTGTTTGGATTGGTTTTTAGAGTGTGAATAAGCTCTTTTATTTGATCGATCTCTTCACTGTTCCAATTCCTCCACTGATGTCCGTATACCGGCCCGAGTTCTCCATTTTCATCGGCCCATTCGTCCCAAATTCTAACGCCATTTTCCTTTAGATAAGAAACATTAGTATCTCCTTTCAAAAACCAAAGAAGTTCGTGAATAATGGATTTAAGATGCAGTTTTTTTGTAGTTACCATCGGAAAACCCTCGGATAAATCAAATCGCATTTGATATCCAAAAACGCTTTTTGTTCCAGTTCCCGTACGATCCCCTTTGAAGACTCCTTCGCGGTAAACGTGCTCCATCAAATCTAAATACTGCTTCATAAGTTAGGCTTTGTTCAAAGCTAAAAAAAATATTGATATTAGCCTATCAGCATTCCTGCAATTGTAGCAGAAAGTAAGGAGGCTATTGAACCGCCGGCTAAGGCTCTTAAACCGAACTCAGAAAGAGTTTTGCGCTGCCCTGGTGCGAGAGATCCAATACCACCGATTTGAATACCAATCGAGGCGAAGTTCGCAAAGCCACAAAGCATATAGGTAGCCATTATAACCGATTTATTATAGGTAAAATGAGCTGCGCTGGCAGCATCTTTCAATTCGGAAAGTTGAATGTATCCGACAAATTCACTCGCTGCTAATTTGATTCCCAGCAGTTGTCCCATCATCATAACATCTGTATTAGGCACTCCGATCAACCACATCAAAGGAGAAAAAACAGTTCCTAAAATAGCTTCTAATGTCAAAGCGGGATAAGCGGTATTGTCTGCAATCCACGAATTTAAATTGGTCAAATCTCCTACCCAGCCCAAAATTCCGTTAACCATAGCGATAAGAGCGACAAAAACCAAGAGCATAGCTCCAACATTGACCGCCAATCTCAGGCCTTCTGAAGTACCATTTGAAATAGCATCTAATAGGTTTGAACCAATTTTATCATTTGAAATTTCGACTTGAGCATCGATTTTTTCCGTTTGAGGATAAAGCATTTTAGAAATCACAATTGCACCTGGAGCAGCCATAACGGAAGCTGCTAACAAATGTTTTGCAAATTGTAATCTGAGAACCGGATCGTTCCCTCCCAAAAATCCAATATATGCTGCCAAAACGGCACCAGCTACTGTGGCCATTCCTCCGACCATTACCAATAGCATTTCAGATTTGTTCATTTTCTCTAAATAAGCCTTGATCAAGAGCGGAGCCTCTGTCTGACCTAGGAATATATTTCCCGTAACAGATAGTGATTCTGCGCCTGAAATATTTAGAATCTTGGTAAAAACCAATGCGAATACGTAGACTATTTTTTGAATGATTCCCAAGTAAAAGAGCACCGAAGTAAGGGCTGAGAAAAATAAAATGGTCGGGAGCACTTGAAAGGCAAAAATATATTCAAAGGAGTCGGGGTTCATCAAATTTTCTCCAAATACAAATACACTACCTGCTTTGGTATATTCCAAAATATTAATAAAGACTTGGCCTACAGCATCGAATGCATTTTGAATAAAACCAATTTTTAAGACACCGACAGCAATTATGAGTTGGGCACCGATTCCAATACCAACTGTTTTCCAGTTTATAGCACGTCTATTGGCACTGAAAATATAGGCGAGTAGCAAAAGACTAAACATTCCTATAACTCCTCTAAAAAGAGATTGGGTAGTGAATCCTTCACTAGCTACCATACCTGGGTTGTTCAGCTCTTGACTTTGGGCTGCAAAGACAGAACCCAAAACAAAAATAAAAAACAATATTTTTTTCATCTAACGCTTGTTAATCTCATCGCGAATCAGTGCGGCAACTTCGTACTGTTCGTTTTTTATCGCTTGGTCTAATTGGGTATGAAGTTCCTTTAAACTCAAGTGCTTCAAGGATTGATCGGGAAGGTTTTCTCCACTTTCATCTTCTAATAAAGCATCGACTTCCATTTCGGTATCCTCCAAGTGAACGGTTTCGCTCTTGAGGTAAATCCCTGCCTTTTCAATAATTTCTTCTGTGGTATAAATTGGCGCTTTAAATCGTATGGCCAAAGCGATAGCGTCCGAAGTTCGGGCGTCTATTTTTTTATCTTCAGCATCTTTTTTACAGATCAAGCTAGAATAAAACACACCGTCCAAAAGCTTGTGGATAACTGCTTTTTCAAATCGCACATCAAACTCTTCTGCAAAGTTTTTAAACAAATCGTGGGTGAGTGGTCTCGGTGGTTTTATTTCTTTCTCCAAAGCAATAGTGATTGCCTGAGCTTCAAAAGCACCGATGATAATTGGAAGCGTCCTATTCCCGTTAATCTCCGTCAAAACCAGTGCGTAAGCACCGCTTTGAGTCTGACTATAGGATATCCCTTTTATGGTAAGTTGTATTAAATTCATTCTGTGGTTTTAGCCAAAATAAAAAAACTGTCTAGCACGTCTTCATCATACTAGACAGTTTAACTGCGAATTTAATAAAAATTATCAGTTCTTTTCTTAGTTGTTGGATTTAAATGCCTTCAACTTAGTTATTAATTCTGGAACAACTTCGAAAGCGTCTCCTACAATTCCGTAGTCTGCAGCTTTAAAAAACGGTGCTTCAGGATCTGTATTTATCACAACTTTTACTTTGGAAGCGTTGATTCCAGCTAGATGCTGAATAGCTCCAGAGATTCCAATTGCAATGTATAGATTCGAAGCGACCTGCTTACCAGTCTGCCCCACGTGCTCAGAATGTGGTCTCCAGCCCAAATCGGATACTGGTTTGGAACAAGCAGTGGCAGCATTCAATACTTCTGCTAAATCTTCTACCATAGTCCAGTTTTCTGCATTTTTAAGTCCTCTACCTGCTGATACAACTACATCTGCATCTGCTATGGTAACGGTACCTGTCGATTTTTCAACACTTTCAATTTGGATTGCAAGCGTCTTAGAGTCTGGTGAAAAGTCAAAATTAGAAACTTCTGCATCTACTGCATTTTCTCTTATTCCAAACGAGTTTTTAGCTAAACTCAATAATTTATAATCACTTGAAAGTTCTGTAAAATTGAAAGCTTTATTTGAAAATGCCTTTCTCTTTACCACAAATGGGCTCTCGCTTATTGGAAGATCTACTACATTTGAAGCGTATGCAGACTTTAGGTTAGCAGCCAAAAGTGGTGCTAAGTAGAGGGAGTCCGCAGTAGAACCAATAAGAACAGTTTCTGCTCCGCGTTCCATTGCTATTTTCCCGATTAACTCTGCATAAGAAGCAGCTTTGAAACTTTCTAAGTCCGCTTGATTTACATTGATGATTTCTCCAGCTCCATATTTTGCAAGTTCTGCCGCGTTTTCGGTATTTACCGTCAAAGCAATCAGGTTTGTATTCATTTGGTCTGCCAAAGCTTTACCGTAAGAACAGAGTTCAAAGGATACTTTCTTTAATTTTTTGTCCGAAGATTCGGCATATATTAATACTGACATAATTTTTATTTTTAGATTACTTTAGCTTCTGTGTGTAATAAGTTGATAAGACCATCGATGTCGCTCGCGTCAATCATTTTACAAGCAGACTTTTCAGCAGGCTTTTCGAATTTGGTAGCTTTTGATTTTGGATCAAATGAAGCGGCAGGTACAACAGCTAATGGTTTTTTTCTGGCCATCATAATACCTCTCATATTAGGGATTTTAAGATCCTTCTCTTCTACCATTCCTTTTTGACCAGAAACTACAGCTGGAAGCTCTAGTTTTAAGTTTTCCGTTCCTCCATCGATTTCTCTCTTACAAGCAGCTGAATTTCCCTCTACGGTAATACTCACACATGCATTTACAAAATTGTAACCGCAAAGGCTCGCGAGAATTCCAGGAACCATTCCTCCGTTGTAATCTATAGATTCTCTTCCTGTAAGAATCAAGTCATATGCTCCTTCTTGAGCTACTTTTGATAATTGTTCCGCAACGAAAAATCCGTCACTAGCTACAGCATCCACGCGAATGGCTTTGTCTGCACCGATAGCAAGGGCTTTTCTCAGAGTTGGTTCCGTCGAAGAATCTCCAACATTCACCACCGTTACCTCTGCTCCTTGTTGTTCTTTAAACCACATTGCTCTGGTCAAAGCAAATTCATCGTGTGGGTTTATCACATATTGAACTCCGTTTGTGTCAAACTCCGTTGCATCTGCATTAAAGTTGATTTTGGAGGTTGTATCAGGAACATGGCTAATACATACTAAAATCTTCATATTTTCTGACGTTTGTAGTTATTAATTTAATTGGAGAGCAAGATAGAAAAAAAATATGAATTACTATGCATGCATAATAAATTTTTAAAAAGATTTACACTTTTGTTTTCTATGTTTTTCCTATTTTTGCGGTGATAATTTAAGAATTTAGGATGAAAACAATACAATTCAGAGAAGCGATATGCGAGGCGATGTCCGAAGAGATGAGATTAGATGAGAGCATCTATCTAATTGGGGAGGAAGTTGCTGAATACAACGGTGCTTACAAAGCATCAAAAGGTATGTTAGATGAGTTCGGTGCCAAACGCGTTATCGATGCTCCAATTGCTGAGCTTGGTTTTGGTGGAATCGCTGTCGGTTCTGCTATGAACGGGAATAGACCGATTGTAGAGTATATGACTTTTAACTTCTCTTTGGTGGGTATTGATCAAATTGTGAATAACGCAGCAAAGATTCGTCAAATGTCCGGTGGTCAATTTGATTGTCCAATTGTTTTTAGAGGTCCTACTGCTTCTGCAGGTCAATTAGCTGCTACCCACTCTCAAGCTTTTGAAAACTGGTTTGCGAATGTTCCTGGTTTAAAAGTTATTGTTCCTTCAAATCCTTACGACGCAAAAGGTCTGTTAAAAGCAGCTATTCGCGACAATGACCCAGTTATTTTTATGGAGTCAGAGCAAATGTATGGAGACAAAGGAGAAGTTCCTGAGGGAGAATACGTGCTTCCAATAGGAGTCGCAGATATCAAAAGAGAAGGTAGCGATGTGACTGTAGTTTCTTTTGGAAAAATAATCAAGGAAGCTTACAAGGCTGCAGACACCTTAAAAGAAGAGGGAATTTCAGTTGAGGTTATCGATCTTAGAACGGTTAGACCTTTGGATATAAACACAATTTTAGAGTCTGTTAAAAAGACCAATCGCTTGGTTATTTTAGAAGAGGCTTGGCCATTTGGTTCGGTTTCTACTGAAATTACTTTTAGAGTACAAGACGAGGCATTTGACTATTTAGATGCTCCGATAAAAAGAATAAATACTGCGGATACTCCAGCACCTTACTCACCAGTATTATTGGCGGAGTGGTTGCCAAACGCGGACGATGTTGTCCAAGCGGTTAAGGATGTTTTATATATTAAATAACCCTTGAGTCAACCCCAAAATAGCTTAATATCCTTTTTCGATTTTTCGGAAAAGGATTTTTTTTGGAAGAAATTAAGCTTTTTGGCTTTTTGTATTTTGTTTTGTTCTTCTGGTTTTGCTCAAACAAGAGTAGGGGGAAGAATTGTCGATGTAGAGGGAGCTCCTATACCTTTTGCGAGTATTGTGCTCAAAGGTTCGACTACGGGAACTGTTTCAGATGAAAACGGGAATTTTTATTTGAGTTCAGAGGATAGTTCTGATATTTTGCGAATAAGTTTTGTGGGATTTGAGACACAAGAGATCTCGGTGAAATCTCAGGATTTGAATTTGAAAATTGTCCTTCTCGAGATGGCATCTGCACTGCAGACTGTGGAACTATATAGCGGCAGAAGAAAAAATAAGAATAATCCCGCAGTAGAATTACTCCGAAAAATGTGGGAGAATAAGCGTAAAAACGGCTTGCAGGTTTATCGCGAATACAGTTTTGACAAGTACGAGAAAATTCAGTTTGATCTAAACAATGTCGATAGCACAATCGTAAAGAGTAGGCTATTTAAAGGAATGGAGTTTATTTTCGATCAAATGGATACCTCTGCTATTTCGGGAAAGGTGTTTTTACCCATATTTATCAATGAGGCGGTCTATAAAATATACGGAAAAAACCAACCGAAATTATACAAGGAAGATTTAGAAGCAAATCGAAATTCGGGATTTGAATCCAATCAATATATTTCTACTTATATCAAAGACCTGTATATAGAATTTGATATTTACGCATCCTATATTAAACTCTTCGACAAGGCCTTTGTGAGTCCAGTTGCCAAATCGGGTCTTTTGACTTATAACTATGTTTTGACAGATTCGGCTTATATCGATAATAAGTGGTCTTATAATGTGATTTATTATCCACGAAGAAAGGGAGAGCTCACCTTTAAAGGAGACTTTTGGATCACGGACTCGACCTATACGCTCAAAGAGATTGAGATGAGAGCGAGTCGATCTGCGAATATCAATTGGGTAAAAGATTTATATATCTCTCAGTCCTATGATGCTTTAAATGACTCGGTAATACTTCTTAGAAGAGATCATATGACAAGCGATTTTGCTCTGAATAAAAAAGAGAAGAGTAAGGGACTCTACGGAAGGCGAACTACCTTTTACGGAAATTATGATTTTGAAACAAAGAGAGAAAATAATTTCTACCGCAAAAAGAACGATAATTTTGCAAATGAGATCTATTCCAAAAATGATGTTTACTGGAATTTGAATCGCTTAGAAGCGCTTAACGAGCAAGAATCGGGAGTATATCAGATGCTCGACACCTTGTCCAAAGTCAAGAGATTTAGACAAATGTTTGGATTGGCTTCTGTAGCAGCTTCGAACTATATTGCGTTTAACGGATTTGATTTAGGTCCTATTACATCTACATTCGGTCAAAACGATGTGGAAGGTTTTCGTCTTAGATTGGGGGGAAGAACTTATTTTGGACCCAATGACAAATGGCGTATTCAAGCCTATACTGCTTATGGATTTAGGGATGAGGATTTTAAATATGCGGTTTCTGGGAAATGGTTGGTCAACAAGAAAAATCGCCTAACGCTTTCCTTAGGTCATATTGACGATGTACAGCAAACAGGTACCAGTCTTACCACGAGTAACGAGGTTCTAGGGAATAGTGCTTTGTCCGCTGCCTTGTTTGCGAGAGGAGATACGGGTAAGCTCAGTCGCTTAAAAATGACTACAGCCAATGTCAGTGTGGAACCTTTTGAGAATTTTGAAGTTCGATTGGGTGGAGCCTTTAAAAATATAACATCGGCTTCCAATACGTTTAGTTTGGATTATATTGATGAAAATGGGCAGATTCAATCTCAGACCAGGCAATCGGAATGGGATTTAGGTCTTCGTTTCACGCCGGGTAGAAGAACCATAGGTAACGGAGTCGAGCGACTACAAGTAGACAAGAATGACTATTCTATCTTCTATTTGAATTTCGCAAAAGGATATAAGAACATCAACCGAAGTGATTTTGCTTATGAAAAGCTTCAGTTCTTTTATAATCAACCCTTTAATATCGGTGGTTTGGGGAGATTGTTTACCACCCTGGAAGTGGGTAAGATATTTGGTACTGTTCCCTTAGCACTTTTAAACGTTGTACCGGGAAATCAATCCTATCAAATTGTTAATCAAACCTTCAATTTAGTCGACTATTATGAGTTCGTAACGGATTCTTATATAAGTTTTAAAATGGAACACAATTTTAACGGTCGTATTTTGACGCGGATTCCCTTGATTAAACATCTCAAATGGAGAGAGGTTATCGGTATAAAGGGAATATACGGTAGCGTTACGGATGAAAATATTGCGATAAATAGATCCAATATCACCTATCTCGCTCCAGAGAAAACTTATTTTGAATATTATGTCGGATTAGATAATATTTTTAAGGTTTTTCGGGTAGATTTTACTTGGAGAGGGTCTTACAAAGACAATCCCGGTTCTAGAGGGTTTGGAATTCAGGGAGCTATCGATTTTCACTTTTAAAAAATCATTGAAATAGCCTTGTAACCTGCAATTAATTCTTATTTTTGCAGCCTAAAATATTAAGAAAAAGAGTATGAGTACAGAAGATGTAAAGACTTTTGACGTATTAGTTGAAATACCAAAGGGAAGTAGAAATAAATATGAATACGATTTTGATCTAAAAAAGATCCGTTTTGATAGAATGTTGTTTTCATCCATGATGTATCCAGCAGATTACGGATTTGTGCCAGAAACATTGGCATTAGATGGAGATCCACTAGATGTATTAGTTTTGGGATCTATGCCCACTTTTCCACTTTGTGTAATGGAGGTAAAGCCAATTGGAGTATTTCACATGGCAGATGAAAAAGGTCCAGATGAGAAACTTATATGTGTGCCCGTTTCTGATCCAGTATGGAACAGATTAAACGATCTTTCTGAATTGAATCCTCATATCGTGATGGAAATTGAGCACTTTTTCCAAGTTTATAAAGATCTGGAAGAAAAGAAAGTTGACGTTGGTGGATGGGGTAATGCCGAAGAGGCAAAAGAGATTTTCATCAAGTGTTTAGATCGCTACGAAAACAGTGAGTTTAAAGCGACGGACGCATTCGCTATTTAGAGAAACTTTAGATAATATTGAAAATGGAATCCAAACTAATGGGTTCCATTTTTTTTTATGTGCTTTATTTTTATACATTTAGGAAATTTTAACAAAAAATTAAACCTAAACTTTATGGAAATAATGATGCTGTGGTCACCAATAATTCTCGCCATTCTCGGCCTAATCTACATGTGGTTCAAACAATCATGGGTACTTAAACAGGACGCCGGAGATGGCAAGATGAAAGAAATTTCAGATCACATTTATAAAGGAGCTTTAGCATTTTTAAATGCAGAATATAGACTTTTAGCAATATTTGTTGCAGTGGTAAGTGTTTTACTTGCAGTTGTAGCCAGTTTTGTGGAATCAACGAGTTATTTAATTGTAATTGCCTTTGTTTTTGGAGCGGTGTTTTCTGCCTTTGCAGGGAATATTGGAATGAAAATAGCGACCAAGACAAATGTTAGAACCACGCAAGCAGCAAAGACTAGTTTGCCGACAGCACTAAAGATTTCTTTTGGTGGTGGAACGGTTATGGGCCTTGGTGTTGCAGGTTTGGCTGTTCTAGGGTTGACCGCATTTTTCATTGTATTTTTTCAGGTATTTATGGATGGAGTTTGGACTTCTACCGCGGATATGACCGTGGTGTTGGAAACTCTAGCAGGTTTCTCTTTAGGAGCCGAATCCATTGCTCTATTTGCACGTGTGGGTGGAGGTATTTACACAAAAGCTGCCGATGTTGGAGCGGATTTGGTCGGTAAGGTCGAGGCTGGTATTCCAGAGGATGATCCTAGGAATCCTGCTACTATTGCGGATAACGTTGGAGATAATGTTGGGGATGTAGCTGGAATGGGAGCTGATTTGTTTGGTTCTTATGTCGCTACTGTTCTTGCAGCAATGGTTTTGGGTAATTATGTGATCAAAGACATGGGAGGTAGTATTTCTGATGATTTTGGAGGTATAGGTCCTATACTTTTACCAATGGCAATTGCAGGTATTGGAATTGTTATTTCGATTATCGGAACGATGTTGGTAAAAATAAAGAGTAACGATGCAAAAGAGTCTCAAGTTATGGGGGCTTTAAACATCGGAAACTGGACTTCGATTGCACTCGTTGCTGCGGCTTGTTTTGGCTTAGTGACTTGGATGCTTCCAGAGACTATGCAAATGGATTTCTTCGGAGAAGGAACACAAAATATCTCTTCTATGCGAGTGTTTTATGCGACTCTTGTGGGGCTTTTTGTAGGAGCAGTTATTTCTTCGGTTACCGAATATTATACAGGATTGGGGAAATCTCCTATCTTAAAAATAGTACAGCAATCTAGTACGGGAGCAGGAACTAATATTATTGCCGGTTTAGCGACAGGTATGATTTCCACCTTCCCTTCTGTAATATTGTTTGCAGGTGCTATTTGGGCGTCTTATGCTTTTGCTGGATTCTACGGAGTGGCATTGGCCGCATCTGCAATGATGGCTACCACAGCAATGCAACTAGCAATTGATGCTTTTGGACCAATTTCTGATAACGCCGGTGGTATTGCAGAGATGAGTGAACAAGATCCCATCGTTAGAGAACGCACTGATATTTTAGATTCTGTAGGTAATACTACGGCAGCTACAGGGAAAGGTTTTGCCATTGCTTCTGCAGCTTTGACTTCGCTTGCTCTTTTTGCTTCCTATGTAACTTTTACTGGAATTGATGGAATTAATATTTTCAAGGCTCCTGTTTTGGCAATGCTTTTTGTCGGTGGAATGGTGCCTGTAGTTTTTTCTGCTTTGGCAATGAATGCAGTAGGAAAAGCAGCCATGGAAATGGTACAAGAAGTTAGAAGACAGTTTAGAGATATCCCTGGAATTATGGAAGGAACTGGAAAGCCAGAATACGACAAGTGTGTGGATATTTCAACAAAAGCATCCTTGAAGGAAATGGTGTTACCAGGTTTGTTGACCATAGGTTTCCCACTTATTATCGCTTTTGTTCCTATGCTTTTTGGAATGGATAATTTAGCCATCGCAGAGATGTTAGGTGGATATATGGCAGGGGTAACTGTGAGTGGAGTGCTTTGGGCAATTTTCCAAAACAATGCCGGTGGTGCTTGGGACAATGCTAAAAAATCTTTTGAAGCAGGAGTAGAGATCGATGGTGAAATGACCTACAAGGGTTCTGAAGCCCACAAAGCTGCGGTTACAGGAGATACTGTTGGAGATCCATTCAAGGATACTTCTGGACCTTCTATGAATATCTTGATTAAACTGACTTGTTTGATTGGACTTGTGATCGCGCCTATTTTAGGAGTGCACTCGGAAGAAGCGCATGCAGAATTGAGTAAGGAGACAGAGTCGACTATTGAAGTTACTCAAGTCGAAGAAGTGAGTGACGAGCAGACTTTAGTTTTGGGAGATGACTCGCGACATTTAGAATAAGTATATTTTGAGATATAAAAAAACCGGTTCGTTTGCGAACCGGTTTTTTTTATTAGAATAATCCGTTTATCTCGGCATCAATTTTGTCGATTATGACACCCAAGTCTTCGGGCTTGCTTACAAAATCTAGATCGTTTACATCTATAATAAGGAGCTTTCCTTTGGTATAAGTACTTATCCAAGCCTCGTAACGCTCGTTTAGACGACTGAGGTATTCAATACTAATACTGCTTTCGTATTCTCTACCGCGTTTGTGAATCTGACCGACAAGAGTTTGTATATCTGCTCTTAAATAGATCAGTAATTTTGGAGGGGTTACCAATCGCTCCATAAGTTCAAAAAGAGATTCATAATTGGAGAAATCTCGGTTTGTCATAAGCCCCATTGCATGAAGATTTGGTGCGAAAATATGAGCATCCTCGTATATGGTTCTATCTTGAATTATATTTTTTCCGCTTTCTTGAAATTGTAAAACTTGACGAAATCTACTGTTTAAAAAAAAGACTTGAAGGTTAAAAGACCAACGTTCCATTTCTCCGTAAAAATCATCTAAATAAGGATTGTCATCCACACTTTCGAAGTGTGCGTCCCAATTATAATGTTTTGCTAAAAGCTTGGTAAGAGTGGTTTTACCTGCTCCGATATTTCCTGCAACTGCAACGTGCATAGGCGATTCGTTTTTAAAGTTCGTAAGGCTAATTTAGGTTTTTTTGGCTTTATTTTAAGACCAATTTAGCTTTTTATATGGTAATTTCGGTCAAATAAAAAGACTGACTACCCATTAAACCTTCAATGGTTTTGTGAATCAAAAGCTTAACTAATCAAACCAAATTAAAATGAAACTAAGAAAAATCTTAACCCTGAGTCTTCTCTTGATGACCTTCGGACTAATGGCCCAAGACTTTCAAGGCCTAGCGGTTTATCAATCCAAAACTAAATTGGATTTTGATATGTCAACCACGCAAATGACTCCAGATCAAATTGAAAGATTTAAGTCGCGAATGAAATCTAGACTGGAAAGAGTTTATGAATTGAACTTCAATAGACAACATTCTACATTTAAGGCTCAAGAACAATTGGCAGCTCCTGGATCAGGTGGAGGCGGAAGCTGGGGAAACTCTTCAGGAGTTAGTTTTAAAGATATTTCTACCAAGACTTTTGCCAAGGAAAGCGAGATTGTAGGTAAAAACTTTTTGATTCAAGATACCCTTCAAACCTATAACTGGCAGATGACATCGGAATCCAAGATGATTGGAAAATACCTAGTCTTCAAGGCCACCGCTGCAGTTACTGCAAAAGAGAATCCTTGGGCGAGATGGGGTAGATCCAGAAACAACGATAAAAAAGACGATTCTACTGAGGTGAGTGAAGATCTTCCAAAAGTAGAGTTTATCACAGCTTGGTATACGCCAGATATTCCTGTTGCCAATGGGCCTGCGGATTATTGGGGGCTTCCGGGACTTATTTTAGAAGTTAGCCAGGGAAATACGACAATGCTGTGTACAAAAGTAGTTATGAACCCTAAGGAAAAAGCAAAAATTGTTGCTCCAAAGAAAGGGCAAAAAGTAACTCAAACGGAGTACGATGAACTTTTCGAAACAACTATGACTGAAATGCGTTCTAGATATAGCAGAGGACGTGGAGGTAATAGAGGAAGAGGTTAAGATGAAGAACATTTTATTTCTTTTAGCACTGGTTTTTCTAGGTATAAACCAGTCTCAAGCTCAGAATATTAAATTATCCGGGCAGGTAACCGATAGTATCGGAGTTCCTATGGAAATGGCTAATGTCATTGCTTTTGAAAAGGAAACCAACTCCATGCAGGGCTATTCTATAACCGATGCAAAGGGTAATTACAAGTTGTCTGTTCCAAGCGGTAAAACATATGTATTTCGCGTTTCCTATATCGGTTACGAAACCTTAGTGGAAGAATTAACGGTCGCCGATAAAGACGTTGTCAAAGATTTGATTCTCTCTTTAGAGGAGAATTCTTTAGATGCTGTAGAATTGAGTTATGAAATGCCAGTTACCATCAAAGGAGATACCATTGTCTACGATGCAGACTCTTTTTCGGATGGAACAGAGAAAAAACTCGGTGATGTTTTGGAGAATTTACCCGGAATGGAAATTACGGAAAATGGAGAAATCGAAGTGGAGGGAAAAACGGTAGGAAAGGTTCTTGTAAATGGAAAGGAATTTTTTGATGGAGATACCAAAGTCGCTACCAAAAACATCCCGGCAAGTGCAATCGATAAGATTCAAGTTCTAAAAAACTATTCGGAAGTCTCTCAATTGGGAGCTGTTCGAAACAACGAGGATAGTATTGCCATAAATATTAAGTTAAAGACTGGTAAAGATAGATTTTGGTTTGGAGATGTTTCGGCAGGAGCAGGAGTCTCTGAAATGAATCCGGATTCTGAAGTGCGCTATGCGGTCAAGCCAAAGCTCTTCTACTACAGTCCAAATACTAGTATCAATGTTCTGACAGATTTCAACAATACAGGAGAACCACCGTTTACACGTCAAGACTTTAGCCGTTTTACCGGGGGTCTGAGATCTGGCCCTAGAGAAAGTGGAACAAATGTAAATGTCTCCGATGGAGGACTCAGCTTTACTACCACTCAAAATAACAGAGCGCTTCAGATTAACTCCAACTTTGGTGCCCTAAACTTTAGTCACTCTCCAAATGAGAAATTTAGTTTTGGTGGTTTTGGGATTGTAAATAATTCGGAAACTATTATTCGTACCGAGAGTAGAACTCTATACAATTTGTCAGGTATAACGGAAGATAGAGATATAAATACGGTTCAAGAAAGTACCCAAGGTATTGTAAAATTGAATATGAGTTATATCCCTAGTCCTAGGCTTCAATTGGATTACGATGTGATAGCCAAAAGAAATAATATAGCGGAATCGACCGATGTAAATTCAACTGCAAGAGCCTCGGCAGATACAGAGTTGAGTCAAACTCCTGTTTCCATCAATCAAAACGTAAATGCATATTACACCTTGAATGATCGAAATATTTTCGCTGTGGAATCTCAGTTTTTATATCAAGAAAATGATCCTTTATTTAACTCAGAATCCGAAGATCAACCTTTTGCGGTTTTGCCTACAGATCCTACTCAAGACTTGTTTAATATCTTTCAGTTTAAGAATAACAATACCAAGAAGTTCGATTTTAAACTGGATTACTATTATGTGATTAATAATCGCTCTAATTTAAATCTGGCATTTGGAACCACTTATTTGGATCAATATTACAGAAGTTTTATCGAGCAAGAATTAGACTCAGGAGATAGGTTGAGTTTTGATCAAACGGACTTGCAAAATACAGTGGACTATACCTTTAAAGATGTCTTTGTCGGTGCCTATTACAATATGGTAAAAGGAATCGTTACGATAAGACCCGGTTTTACGGCCCATCGTTATATTGCAAAAGATCGTCAAATTGGAACGACAAACGAAGTGAAGCAGACTGTTGTTTTACCTTCAGTATATGCGCGTCTGCAATTCAAATCATCAGAGAGTTTGAGGTTTAATTACAATATGTCGACGGAATTTGTAGATATAGGATCCCGATCTTTAGGTTTTATACTTCAGGATTACAACCGATTATTTGGGGGGAATAGAGATTTGGATTATGCCACTTACAATAGATTCAGTTTGACTTATTTTAAATTTAGCATGTTCTCTTTCACGAATATTATCGCTCGATTGAGTTATGATAAAAAGTCAGATGCTATTAAAAATCAAGTAAGTCTGCTAAACAATGGTGTGGATCAAGTTAGTTCTCCGATCAATTCCGAATTTGTAGATGAATCTTTTACTGGATTTTTCAGATATGGTAGGACCTTTAAAAAGCTCAAATTTAACGCTAGTGTCAACATCAACCAATCCATGTATACCAACTTGGTAAATGGGAGGCCAAATACTGCAGAGAATTTAAGTCAAAATTACCGAGTGAGTTTCGCTTCTAATTTTAAGTCTGCTCCAAACCTAGAATTGGGTTATCAAAAGAGTTTTAACAAATTTACAAGTCAAAAATCTACAACGGATCGACCGTTCGCACGCTTGGATATGGTGTTCTTAAAGAACTTTATCTTAAATGCGGATTATGACTACTACTCTTTTGTGAACAAAGGGCAAGGACTAGAGAACACCTATGGTTTCTTAAATGCAGAGCTCTTTTACCAGAAAGGCGATAGCCCTTGGGAATTTGTTTTAACAGCTAACAATATTACCAATAATGAAACTTTGGTAACCGATAGTTTTAATCAAATTAGTGATGCTACTCAGACTACACTTTACTTTGTACAACCGCGTTTGTGGTTGCTGACCGTCAAGTATAACTTATAAGAAAAAAAGCTGCCCAAACGGGCAGCTTTTTTTTATTGTATTCCAAAAGTCTCTTTTATTTTATCCACATAATCTAGCTTCTCCCAAGTAAAGGTCTCTACCTCCTTTTCGACAACATCGCCGTTTGGAGATTCAAATCTCACGGTTTTGACCTCTGGGGTTCTTCCCATGTGACCGTAGGCTGCTGTCTCACTATAGATAGGATTGCGGAGCTTTAGTCTCTCCTCAATTGCCGCTGGTCTCAAGTCGAATAGTTCGGAAACTTTACGAGCAATTTCTCCATCGCTACTGTCGATTTTTTTAGTACCATAAGTATTTACAAAAACACCCATTGGTTTTGCCACCCCAATGGCATAGGATACTTGAATTAGAATCTCATCTGCCAAACCTGCTGCAACTAAATTTTTAGCTATATGACGAGTAGCATATGCTGCGGATCGGTCTACTTTAGAAGGGTCTTTACCAGAAAAAGCACCACCTCCGTGAGCTCCTTTACCACCGTAGGTATCCACAATGATTTTTCGTCCGGTAAGACCAGAATCTCCATGTGGTCCACCGATAACAAATTTACCAGTTGGGTTGATATGATATTCTATATCCCCTTGAAACAAGGCTTGGATTTCAGGTTTTAATTTTGCCTTTACTCTCGGAATCAGAATATCGAGTAGATCCGATTTTATTTTAGCAAGCATTTTGACCTCGTCCTCATCAAAATCGTCGTGCTGGGTGGAGATTACAATAGCTTGAATTCTAAGCGGTTTATTTTTGTCGCTATATTCCAAAGTAACTTGACTTTTGGAGTCTGGACGGAGGTAGGTTATCTCCTTGTTTTCTCTTCTCAGTGCTGCTAATTCTTTGAGAATGAGATGAGATAAATCCAGAGCCAAAGGCATGTAGTTTTCCGTCTCATTTGTAGCGTAACCAAACATCATTCCTTGGTCACCGGCACCTTGTTCTTCATCTCCTTTGTCAACTCCTCGGTTGATATCCTCGGATTGTTCGTGAATGGCACTTAAAACTCCACAAGAATTTCCGTCGAATTGGTAAGAGCCTTTTGTATAACCGATTTTATTGATGGT
This sequence comes from Flavobacteriaceae bacterium, assembly GCA_042091275.1. Lineage (GTDB taxonomy): Bacteria > Bacteroidota > Bacteroidia > Flavobacteriales > Flavobacteriaceae > JBELHR01. Next base: position 11,599 of record JBELHR010000013.1, on the reverse strand, counting down.
GTCGCGGGCTATTTTTTGTACGTCTAAGTAGGTTTTAGACCTAACCTCTCCGGCCAAAACTACCTGACCTGTTGTTACTAAAGTTTCACAAGCTACCTTTGAGTTTGGGTCAAAAGCCATAAAATTATCAATTATCGCGTCGGATATTTGATCTGCTATCTTATCTGGGTGTCCCTCAGAAACGGATTCTGAAGTAAAAAAATAGGACATAATATTCTATAATTAGTAATAATGTTAATACTAAAGATTGAAAATTGCCGTTCTAAAAATAAGGGTACTAAAGTAGTGGAGTACTGCTTTAGCACTTTTTTAGAGAGGTGGCAATCAGTCAAATCTTTCCTCTATGAGGGAACAAAACTAATACTTTTTGTTCTTTAAATCACCTTCGAACTAAAAAAAAATATTTTTTTTCAAAAATTTCTTGCAAGTGTAATTATTTTAAATATATCTTTGTACACGAATACAACAATGAATTCCGCATTCTCTTAAAGAGTCTGCAAACAAAGATGAAAAGTACAATTAAAAATACAATGATGATGTCAATGATGGTTAGCATGTTTAACATGCCTACCATGCCATGACATTGCCAAAAACGTATTTGATATAGAATATTCGTCCCTCTGGTAATGTGAAATCAGAGGGACGTTTTTTTTAATTCTAACAAATACAATTATGAGTACTTTAAATTTTCAAACTAATATTTTACATGCCGGACACGATTTAGAAACTACAAATGGTTCTCGTGCGGTTCCTATTTTCCAAACCTCTTCATATGTTTTTCGCGACTCGGATCACGCAGCCAAACTCTTTAGTTTGGAGGAGCCAGGTTTTATTTACACCAGATTAAACAATCCGACGAATGATATTCTCGAGAAAAGGCTAGCGACCTTGCACGGAGCAATAGGGGCAGCAGTCTTTGCTTCTGGAACAGCCGCTATATCGACGGCATTATTGACTTTGCTTCGATCTGGAGATCACGTCGTAGCTTCCAATAGCCTCTATGGAGGAACTTATAATCTACTCGCGGTTACTTTGAGGCGTTTCGGTATAGAAACTACTTTTGTCGATGCGGATAATATAGCTGAAATACGCGATTCTGTTCAGGAAAACACAAGAGCTATTTTTGTTGAATCTGTCGGAAATCCAAAAAATGATGTATTGGATTTAGCGGCTATAAGCCAAATTGCAAAAGAATTCAAAATTCCTTTTTTGGTAGACAATACCATAGCTACTCCTGCTTTGCTCAATCCAATTGAATACGGCGCTGATATTGTTTTATATAGCTTGACCAAATATATTGGAGGTCAAGGAAATTCCCTAGGAGGAGCTATAGTGGATGCGGGTAAATTTAACTGGGATAACGGTAAGTTCCCTGAGTTTACAGAACCTTCAGCGGGTTATCACGGCTTGGTGTATCACGAGGCTTTAGGGGAGGCTGCTTATATTGCAAAAGTGAGACTAGAGGGTCTGAGAGATTTCGGAGGAGCATTGAGTCCTTTCAATAGTTTTCAGATTATTCAAGGTCTAGAAACTCTACAACTCAGAATCCAACAACACAGTGAAAATGCTTTGGAACTGGCAAAATGGCTAGAAGAGCAAGAGGAGGTCGCTTGGGTTTCTTATCCAGGTCTCGAGTCTAGCCCATACAAGGAATTGGCTTCTAAATATTTACCAAATGGTCAAAGTGGAATTTTGTCTATAGGTCTGAAAGGAGGCTATGAGGCTGCAAAAGTATTTACAGATTCTCTAGGAGTTTTCTCTCTTTTAGCCAATATAGGAGATACCAAATCTTTGGTCATTCATCCTGCGAGCACTACCCATCAACAACTCGATGCGGAGAGCCAAAAGAGGTCAGGAGTGAGTCCAGATTTGATTCGTCTATCGGTAGGTCTAGAGCATATCGACGATTTAAAAGCGGACATCAAACAGGCCTTTTCTCTTCTACTAGCGAACTCAGAGGTTTAATTTTTAACAAGGGGACTGATGAACACTATTTCCATTACAAATTTTAAAACGCGCTCTGCCTTGACCTATGATCTTATTGATTTAAGTTACCAGCAATTTGGTCCAGAACTTGGTCAGGCAGACGTAGTTTTGGTCAATCACGCCTTGACCGGGAATTCTGAGGTTTCTGGTCAAAAGGGATGGTGGAATAAAATAGTTGGACCTAATTGTGCTATTGATACAAATATTTATACTGTGATTTGTTTTGATATTCCAGGCAATGGTTCTTTGAATTTTGAGATTGAAAATTATAAGGAATGGGAAGCTGCAGATATAGCAAAGTTATTCCTTTTGGCTCTTGAAAAACTGGGAGTATCTCGATTATTTGCTCTTATTGGAGCCTCTTTAGGAGGAGGTATAGCTTGGGAAATGCTCGCTATAAATCCCAATTTAGTTCAACACTTTATACCAGTTGCTACCGATTGGAAAGCTAGAGATTGGCTCGTGGCAAATTGTAAAATTCAAGAAGCAATTCTCTGCTCCTCTCCAAATCCGATTCACGATGCTAGAATGCATGCCATGTTGTGTTATAGAACCCCTGAGGGGGTGGATCGAAAATTTGGAGAGAGAAGAGTAGAGGGTGAAAATATCTTTGAAGTAGAATCTTGGCTGGACCATCACGGAAAAAGTCTAGAGGAACGATTTTCACTTTCTTCATATAAACTCATGAATCAACTGTTGAGAACAGTGGATATCAATAATGCTGAGAATAGATTAAAATCAATTTTTCAAATTGAAGACTTGACTTTGCATATAGTAGCAGTGGATTCGGATCTTTTTTATCCGGCGAGCTATAGTAAGGAGACCTATTTCAAGGCAAAAAAAACAGGGGCTTCCACATTTTATCACGAGATAAATTCTTTTGATGGTCACGATGCCTTCTTGATTGAAGGGGAGCAGCTCAATAAAATTTTGAGCCCCATTTTTAAATAAAATTAAAACATAAGATTTTGAAAATAATAAAATTTGGTGGAAAATCGCTTGCTAATGGCAAGGGTTTAGAACGAGTGATAGAACTTATTGAGGCCAAATCGTCTCAAGAGGAAATAGGAATTGTATTGTCTGCAAGAGGAAATACAACGGATCAATTAGAGTCTCTTTTAGAAAGAGCGCGAGACGGGGTTTTTGATACCCAAGGCCTCGAGGAGGTTCTGAGTTATCAATTGGCTTCTAGTCCAAATTCGGACTTGAGAGATTCCTTTGAAAAACTTCATAAAATTTTAAAAGGGGTATCCATACTCAGAGACTTTAGTGCAAAAATCAAAGACGAGTTTTTGGCGCAGGGAGAATTGATGAGTGTCAAAGTGGTTTGCGATAGATTGAGAGCAAACGGTTTTAAGGCACAGGAGATCGATACTAGAGAGCTACTTTTGACCGACAGTGATTTTGGGAATGCCCAACCACTGGAGGATTTGTCCTCAGAAAAATTTGAACAAAACCGAGAAAATTGGGAGGGTGCTATCCCAGTTTTTACTGGTTTTATAGGGGCTAATGCGCAAGGAGAAACAACAACTTTAGGACGAAATGGATCGAACTATTCGGCATCCTTGATAGCGAATTTCCTCAATGCGAGGGAGTTGGAGTCTTTTACGCATGTCAGCGGTATTTATACAGCCAATCCAGATTGGGTGGCCCAGGCTCAGCAAATAGAATATTTGTCTTATCAAGAGGCCAACGAGATGGCAAATTTTGGGACAACTGTATTGCATGCAAAAACAATTATTCCTTTGATCGAAAAAAATATTCCTTTGCGAATTTTAAATACTTTCGATACGGATCAAAAGGGAACTCTCATCAGTTCCTCAGAGCGGCAGGAAGGAATCAAGGCACTTTCCGTTTTAAAGGACAAGGCTCTTGTCAATTTAAAGGGACGCGGACTTTTGGGTAAAATTGGAGTAGATGCTCGAATTTTTGGAACGCTTGCAAAAGCAGAAATTAGTGTGAGTATAATTTCACAAGGTTCTTCCGAAAGAGGAATTGGTCTTGTGGTGGATCGTTCCAACGCAAAGCTGGCAAAAAAGGTGCTCGAACAAGAGTTTAGTCGCGATTTTCTCTCCAAGGATATTGCCAAAATTCAAGTAGATGAAAATATTGCTGTACTGTCGGTTATCGGTCAAAGTCTCCAGAATTTTCACAAGCCTCTAGCAGCCTTAGCAAACAACCAAATAGAGCCTCTTTTGATCAATAATACCGTTACGGGAAAGAATATTTGTCTCGTTCTAAACAATTCGGATTTGCTAAAGTCTGTAAATGTTATCCACGAGCAAATAGTCGGCATCCACAAAACAGTAAATCTCGCTATTTTTGGTAAAGGACTAGTGGGAGGTGCTCTTATCAATCAGCTGATAAAAAGTAAGCAGCAGATACTCGAGAAAAAGAATATTTCATTAAATGTCTTTGCTGTTATCGACTCCAAATCGGCGCTTTTGAGCAGAAATGGAATAAATGAAAATTGGAGGGAAGAATTGGCCTTGTCTAGCCCATCTCTAAATAGAATAGAGCGTGTAATCAATTTTGCGAACGATCATCATTTGGAAAACCTCATTGCGATTGACAATACCGCTAATTCTGAATTTGTTTTGTCTTATCCCCAATTGGTAAAAGGAGGTTTTGATCTAGTTTCTTCGAATAAAATAGCAAATACTTTAGATTTTGATCAGTATAAAGGATTGCGAGAAGTGTTGAAAAAAAGCAATAAAAAATACCTCTATGAAACTAATGTGGGAGCCGGTTTGCCTCTGATTGATACGCTTTCTATGCTACACGGTTCTGGAGAACAAATAACAAAGATCAAGGGAGTTTTTTCAGGGTCTTTAAGTTATGTGTTTAATACATTTTCCTCTTCTCAACAATCTTTTTCTTCCGTCTTAAAGGACGCTGTCAAAAAGGGATATACCGAACCTGATCCGAGAGACGATTTGTCGGGTGTAGACGTCGCTAGAAAGTTATTGATATTGGCAAGAGAGCTGGATTTGGAAAATGAAATTCAAGATATCGAGATTCAAAACTTGATTCCCGAGGAGTTTAGAGAAATCCCTAAGGAGGATTTTCTTGGAAAATTAGATGGTTTGGATCCCTATTTTGAGGACTTAAAATCTACTCAGAAATCGGGTTCTGTCTTGAGATATGTCGCCGAATTAGGTGGAGATCTATCCGGGTCTACTGGGGAGTTAAATGTCCGTTTGACATCGGTGCCAGAGAGCAGTAGTGCAGGCCAGTTGCAAGGATCGGATTCCCTTTTTGAAATTTACACGGAGTCCTATGGTAAAAATCCTTTTGTCATACGCGGGGCGGGAGCTGGTGCTGAGGTTACTGCAAGAGGGGTATTTGGTGATATTTTACGTTTAAGTGAACAATTGAGCTAGTATGGAAACAAGAGAATTTGAAACGGCTGCAATTCGCGGTCAGCTCCCTAAAACTCAGTTTAAGGAGCATTCTGCGCCCATGTATCTGACCTCTGGCTTTGTATTTGACGATGTCGAAGAAATGCGGGCCTCTTTTGCAGGAGAAATCCATAGAGATTTGTACAGTAGGTATTCTAACCCTAACACTTCTGAATTTATCACAAAAGTCTGTGAGATGGAAGGAGCGGAGGACGGTTTTGCTTTTTCCTCGGGAATGGCAGCAATTTATACCAGCCTAAAGGCGCTTTTGAAATCGGGAGATCACCTTCTTGCTTCTCGCAGTTTATTCGGTGCAAGTCACACACTTTTGGTCGAGTATTTTCCCAAATGGGGAATCCAGTGCGATTTTTTTGACCCTGGCTCATTAGAGGAGATTAGATCACTTACTAGACCCAATACAAAAGTTGTTTTTGCAGAATCTCCGACCAATCCTGGATTGGATATTCTAGATTTAGAACTTCTGTCTGTTTTGTCTAAAGAGGCAGGGGCTCTGTTGGTCATTGACAATTGCTTTGCCTCTCCTTATTTACAAAAACCCATACGTTTTGGAGCGGATTTAGTCATACATTCCGCCACCAAATTAATGGATGGTCAGGGCAGGGTCTTGGGCGGTATTACCGTTGGATCGGAAGATTTAATTGCGGATATCCGTCAACTAGCAAGGATGACTGGACCTGCTTTATCTCCTTTTAACGCTTGGATTTTGTCCAAAAGTTTGGAGACTTTATCCCTGCGAGTGGATAAGCAAAGTGATAATGCTTTGCAGATCGCGGAATTTTTGTCCAATCACGACTTGGTCGAGCAGGTGAGATATCCTTTTTTAAAATCCCATCCCCAATACGATTTGGCAAAGAAACAGATGAAAAAGGGAGGGGTAGTGATTACTTTTAGGGTCAAGGGGGGCTATCCTGCTTGCCGTCAATTTTTTGATGCGATAAAAATGATTTCTATTTCGGCAAACTTGGGAGATACCCGAACCATAATAACCCACCCAGCGACATCTACTCATGCCAAAATTTCAGAACAAAACCGATTAGATATGGGGATTTCCCAAGGTACAATAAGGCTTTCCGTCGGTCTGGAAAATACGGAAGATTTACTTTGGGATATCGATCAAGCTTTAAGCGAGATAGTTGTATAAATAAGCACTTTTAACGACCTTTGTGCCTCAAAATTTTGAAGATTGAGTATTGTAGATATATTAAAGGAAAAAATCCTAGTTCTAGACGGAGCTATGGGTACAATGTTGCAGGAATACAAATTCGAAGAAGCTGATTTTAGGGGAGATAGATTTAAGGATCATCCTCTCTCTGTCAAGGGAAATAATGATCTTTTGTCCTTGACCCAACCCGAAGCAATCAAGACCATTCACAAAAAGTACTTGGCAGCGGGAGCGGATATCATTGAGACCAATACTTTTTCGAGTACTCAAATCGCAATGGCAGATTATGAAATGGAGTCTATAATCTATGACTTGAATTTTCAGTCAGCTAAAATAGCGAGAGAAGCAGCAGATGAATTTACGGCAATTGATCCGGCAAAGCCGAGATTTGTTGCGGGATCTGTTGGCCCTACAAATCGAACAGCGAGTATTTCGCCAGATGTAAATGATCCTGGATTTAGAGCAGTTACTTTTGATGACTTAAGGGTTTCTTATAAAGAACAAATAGAGGCTTTGGTCGATGGAGGAATAGATCTCATTTTAATAGAAACCGTTTTTGACACCCTCAATGCCAAGGCAGCTTTGTTTGCAGTGGAAGAGGTCAAAACAGAAAGGGGAATTGATTTGCCCATAATGCTCAGCGGTACGATAACCGATGCCTCAGGCCGAACCTTGTCTGGTCAAACAGCGGAAGCATTTTTGATTTCTGTATCCCATATACCACTATTGAGTATCGGTTTAAACTGTGCTTTGGGTGCCAAGCAACTCATTCCTTATTTGGAGGTGTTATCCACCAAATCTGAGTTTGCAGTTTCTGCCCATCCCAATGCAGGATTGCCAAATGCTTTTGGGGAATACGAGGAGTTGCCGGAGGATATGGCGACTCAAATTCAAGAATATCTAGATAGAGACTTAATAAATATCATCGGTGGATGTTGTGGAACTTCTCCCGATCACATCGAGGCAATTGCCAAATTAGTCAACGGAGCAAAACCGAGAGCCATATGAGTTTAAGTCAGACAAAATATTTAAAGTTATCCGGTTTGGAACCCTTGGTTTTGGGTCCAGATACAAACTTTGTCAACGTAGGGGAGCGAACCAATGTAGCGGGATCGAGAAAGTTTTTGAGATTGATCAAAGAAGGTGATTATGAAGCTGCTTTGGATATTGCTCGAGATCAAGTGGAAAATGGAGCCCAAATAATTGACATCAATATGGACGATGGTCTAATTGATGGAAAGGCAGCTATGGTTCGTTTTTTAAACCTGATAATGGCAGAGCCTGATATCGCTAGAGTTCCTATCATGATTGATTCTTCCAAATGGGAGATCCTCGAGGCAGGGCTTCAGGTGGTTCAAGGAAAATGTGTTGTAAACTCCATTTCTTTGAAAGAGGGAGAGGAGGTTTTTATCGAACAGGTAAGAAAACTAAGATCCTATGGAGCTGCGGTTATCGTGATGGCTTTTGACGAAAATGGTCAAGCAGATAGCTACGACAGAAGAGTAGAAATAGCAGAGCGTTCCTATCGCATTATGACCGAGGTATGCGGGTTCCCAGAAGAGGATATTATTTTCGATTTGAATATTTTCCCCGTGGGAACTGGAATGGAAGAACACAAGCTAAACGCAATAGATTTTATTCGTGCGACGGACTATGTTCGCTCTACTTTTCCAAACGTAAGTGTAAGTGGAGGAGTATCCAATGTTTCCTTCTCTTTTCGAGGAAACAATACGGTTAGAGAAGCGATGCATGCCGCTTTTTTATACCATGCTATAAAGTCGGGAATGAATATGGGAATTGTAAATCCTTCTCTTTTGGAGGTTTATGATGATATCCCGCAAGATTTATTGGAGCATGTGGAGGATGTTCTTCTCAACAGGCGAGAGGATGCGACAGATCGTTTGTTGGATTTTGCAGAGACGGTCAAAGGGAACAAGGAGGCCAAAGTGAAATCTTTAGTTTGGCGTGAGGCACCCTTGCAAGAGCGAATTACCTATGCCTTGGTCAAGGGAGTAGATAGTTTTATTATCGAAGATGTTGAGGAAGCTCGCCTACAAGCGGACAAACCCCTCCGAGTAATTGAGGGCTCTTTGATGACGGGTATGGGAGTAGTTGGAGACTTGTTTGGAGCTGGAAAAATGTTCTTACCTCAAGTAGTCAAATCCGCAAGAGTAATGAAAAAAGCCGTTGCTTATTTGATGCCGTTTATCGAAGAAGACAAAGACGAAGAAATTAAATCCCAAGGGAAAGTACTCTTGGCTACAGTCAAAGGAGATGTTCACGATATCGGTAAAAATATTGTGAGTGTGGTCTTGGCTTGTAATAATTATGAAATCATAGATTTAGGGGTTATGGTGGCTCCAGATCGTATTTTAGAGGAAGCCGACAAGCACCAAGTGGATGTAATTGGGCTCTCTGGTTTGATCACACCATCTTTGGATGAGATGGTCTATATCGCCAAAGAAATGGAACGCAGAAAGATGAATTTACCCCTGTTGATTGGGGGTGCAACTACATCTAAGGCCCATACAGCGGTTAAGATTGCAAGAGAATACGGACAAGGTGTTGTACATGTGCTCGATGCCTCGCGTTCGGTAAACGTGGTTAATTCTCTTATATCTAAAACTAAAAAGGAAGATTTTATAAGTTCTACTTATGCTTCTTATGACAAGCTTAGGACTTCTTATCTGTCGCGAGCAAAACGAAAAGATTATTTAAAATTAGAGCTAGCCAGATCCAATAGATTGGTTTTGGATTTTGATAAAAATACCGTAGTTGAGCCTGCAAAGTTAGGTGTACATCAATTGGAGTTAGATTTAAAAACTCTGGTAGACTATATCGACTGGACTCCATTTTTCCAGACATGGGATTTGCATGGGAAATATCCGGCAATCCTTACAGATGAGGTGGTAGGAGTTCAAGCCCAACAATTATTTGTAGACGCCCAAGCCCTTCTCAAAACCATATTGGAGGAAAAGTGGTTTGAGGCCAAAGCCATTTTTGGGCTTTTTAAAGCCCAGACCGACGAGAACTGTGACGATATTTTGGTAGAAGATCACAAGGGAGAACAACACCGCGTTATTACCGTGAGACAACAATCCAAAAAAGGAGCAGGGAAGCCGAATATAGCCCTTGCGGATTTTATCGCACCTAAATCCTCTGGAGTACAAGATTACCTCGGGTCTTTTTGTGTAAGTGCAGGTTTTGGAGTTGAGGAAAAAGCGAGAGCCTATCAAGATAATTTAGACGATTATAATGCCATTATGGTCAAGGCACTCGGGGATCGATTAGCCGAGGCGGCAGCGGAGTATCTCCACGAACTAGTCCGAAAGGATTATTGGGCTTATGGTCTTACAGAAAATCTGACAAATGCGGATTTGATAGCAGAGAATTACAAAGGTATTCGCCCTGCGCCTGGTTATCCAGCCTGTCCAGATCACCAAGAAAAATTAACCATTTGGGACCTTCTGCAAGTAGAGAGTCGCATAGGAGTCGAATTGACCGAAAGTTTAGCTATGTTTCCAACAGCAAGTGTTTCTGGATGGTATTTTGCCCACCCAGATTCCAAGTATTTTGGTGTTGGTAGGATAACTGAGGAGCAAATTAGCGATATTGCCTCTCGAAGAGGGATTTCAGTCGAAGAATCCGAAAGATGGCTTCAAGCCAATAAAGCAGATTAAATGAAAATTACAGATCACATTGCCAACGCAGAGGGTAAAACCTTGTTTTCTTTTGAAATAGTAACTCCGGAGAAAGGGAAGGATATTCAGAAATTATACGATAATATCGATCCCTTAATGGAATTCAATCCTCCATTTATCGATGTAACCACATCGCGAGAAGAGTTTATAGATATTCCAAAAGGGAATGGTCTTTTTGAAAGGAGAAAAGTAAGAAATAGACCGGGGACTATTGGTATTTGTGCTGCACTAAAGGGGAAGTACAATATAGACCCTGTTCCCCATGTACTCTGTGGAGGTTTTAGTAAAGAGGAGACCGAATATATGATGGTAGATTGCCAATATTTAGGTATCGACAATGTGATGGCTTTGAGAGGGGATAAAATGAAGCACGAGCCTTACTTTACACCTTCGGTCGGAGGCCACGCTTATGCCGAGAATTTGGTAGAGCAGTTATCCGATTTGAGAAAAGGGCATTTTTTAGATCCAAATATGGAAATGGAATTCCCTATGAATTTTTCCGTAGGAGTGGCTGGTTACCCAGAGAAACACTACGAGGCACCATCCTTGAGTCGCGATTTGCAAGCCCTAAAGAGAAAGGTCGATGCCGGCGCGGACTACGTGGTTACTCAAATGTTTTTTGACAACAAGAAATACTTTGAATTTGTCGAGGCTGCTCGCAGTTTAGGAATAACCATACCCATCATTCCTGGAATCAAGCCTGTAGCAGTAAAGAGACATTTAGATATTTTACCCCAAGTCTTTCACTTGGATATTCCTGAGGAACTAGTCACAGAAATCGAGTCCGCTAAGGACAATAAGGCTGTAAAACAAGTGGGAGTAGAGTGGGCTATTAATCAAAGTAAAGAGCTTATGGCGGCAGGTGTTCCGGTATTGCATTTTTACTCTATGGGTAAGGCGGACAACATAAAACGTATTGCAGAGGCAGTGTTTTAAAAAAAATAAATACTTTTAGTCATGCTCTCGAAAAAAACAAAATACGGAATAAAGGCCCTTACCTTTATCGCCAGGCAAGTAGATAAGACTCCGACAGGAGTTGGAACTATAGCGGAATCTGAGCAAATTTCTCACAAATTCTTAGAGCGTATTTTATTGGATTTAAAAAAAGCAGGATTTTTAGGTTCCAAAAAAGGTAAAGGAGGAGGGTATTACCTTATCGTAAAGGCTGCAGAAATTAGGATGACCGATGTAATTCGAGTTTTGGAGGGACCGATAGCCATGCTTCCTTGTGTGAGTTTAAATTATTACGAACGCTGTGAGGATTGTCCAGATGAATCGGCGTGCTCAGTTCATCGTTTAATGCTTCAAGTTAGAGATCAGACACTCAG
>JBELHR010000045.1:0-11831 GCA_042091275.1 Flavobacteriaceae bacterium | reverse complement strand
GTTTGAAATCCATCAATAACATATAGAATATCTCCTCCTTGCCACGAACCTGCACCACGAATTGTAATATTCGGAGCAGCACCTGGAGCACCACTAGTAGTTACCTGAACCCCAGCTGCACGACCTTGTAAAACTTCGGCTGCATTTGCTACAGGTTGTTTGTTCGCTTCTTCCATATTTACAGAAGCTACAGATCCAGTAATATCTCCTCTGGTCTGTTGTACATATCCCATTACAACGACCTCATCAAGTGAGTTATCGCCATTCATGGAGATGTTTAGAGTAGACTGCCCATTTACAGCAACCTCTTGGGATTCATATCCCACATAACTGATTACAAGAACAGCATCAGATGCAACGTTGTCCAAAGTGTACATACCGTCAAAATCTGTTTCTGTACCTTGATTGGTACCTTTTACCACAACGCTTGCGCCAGGTAAGGGTCCATCCGTGTCAGATACTATACCAGAGACCGTTTGAGCGGAAGCAAAACCTCCGATCAACAGAGCTCCTAGAAATAGTAAATTCTTAACTAGATAATTTTTCATAAATAAAGTTTGTTAATAGTTAATTGAATTTTAGGTTAATAAATAATTGATTGTTATAGCTTAATAAAATTAAGTTCCGATTAAGGATTTGAGATATTCAGCGTCGACCTCTTGTCCCGCAAAATCATCAAATCGTTTGTTTGTTGTCTCTATGATGTGCTTTTGGATAAATTCCGCACCTTCTTTAGCTCCCTGTTCAGGGGATTTAATACAGCATTCCCATTCCATAACTGCCCAGAGGTCGAGATCGTATTGGGATAGTTTTGAAAAGATAGTTTTAAAATCAATTTGTCCATCGCCCAAGGATCTATATCTACCTGCGCGATCTTTCCAGTCTTGATACCCTCCAAATGTTCCTGTTTTGCCGGTTGCATTAAATTCTGCATCCTTTACGTGGAACATTTTTATGTATTCATGGTAGTAGTCTATGTACCCAATATAGTCTAATTGTTGCAAAACGAAGTGACTTGGATCATATAATATGTTTATACGTGGGTGATTATCAGAGGATTCTAGGAATTTTTCAAAAGTAATCCCATCGTGTAAGTCTTCTCCAGGATGAATCTCATAACACACATCTACTCCTTGCTTATCAAATTCATTTAGTATAGGTTTCCAGAGCTTTGCTAGTTCTTTAAACCCGAGATCTACCATTCCTGTCGGCATTTGAGGCCAGGGATGAGCCATGTGCCACATCAAAGAACCGGAAAAAGTACCGTGAACATTTAATCCTAGATTAGCGGAAGCTTTGGCATTTAACATTAATTGGTCTGTTGCCCAGTCCTGACGCATAGTTCTATTTCCCCGAACACTAGCAGGAGCAAAATTGTCAAACTGTTTATCATAAGCTGGATTTACAGCCACTAATTGCCCTTGAAGGTGACTAGCGAGTTCGGTAATTTTTAAACCAAAAGACTCTACAGTCCCCTTGAGTTCATCGCAATAGGTCTTGCTTTCTGCAGCTAGGTTTAAGTCTATCAAACGCTCTTCCCATGTAGGGATTTGAACGCCTTTATAGCCTAAATCTGCAGCCCATTGGCAAATTCCTTCAAGTGAATTGAATGGAGCTTGTTCTCCCATGAATTGGGCTAGAAAAATTGCAGGACCTTTAATTGTTTTCATCAGTTTATAGTTTTACCCAAGAATTATCTAGTTTATTCGACTCTAATGTCCTTTCGATAAAGAGCATTCCGCGATAGCCATCCATTAAATCAGGAAATTCTCCGGATTGTATTTCTTCCTTTCTAATTGCTTTTGCAACTCCTAAATAAATATTGGCCATAGCATCAAAGATTCCCTCAGGGTGACCAGGAGGTAACTTACTTCCGTTTAGAGAAAAGGAACTATTGTAACTGTGACCTGGTGTCAAGACTTGTTTTGGAGCATCTTCCGTCAAATAAATTAACTCATTTGGTTGCTCCTGTCTCCATTTTAGAGCTCCTTGCTCACCGTATATTTTTACCTCAAAATTATTCTCTTCTCCTGTAGCGATTTGACTGGCACGAATAATTCCTTTTGCACCGTTGTCCATTCGGACCAAAACACTTCCGTCTACATCCATTTTATTGGAATCGTAAACATAATTTAAGTCTGATAAGAGTTTGTCTACCTGGAGACCACTTACATATTCTAACATATTAAAAGCGTGGGTTCCAATGTCACCAATACAGCAACTACTTCCACCTTTTTCAGGATCTAATCGCCAGACTGTTTTTCGGACTTCTTCGTCGTGAAGAACGGGATTGATCCAACCTTGGTAATATTGAATATCTACTTTTTGAATTTCACCCAATTTTCTGTCGGCGATCATAGATTTTAATTGCCTTACCATAGGATAACCTGTATAGGTGTAGGTTACCGCGAAAATTGTATTTTTAGTTTGGGCGATTTCTTTTAGTATTTCTGCCTCTTGAAGAGTAGTAGTCATTGGTTTTTCACAAATGATGTGAAATCCGTTTTCCAAGAGCTTTTTGGCCATCGGAAAATGTAAAAAATTAGGGGTAAGTACCGAAACTACTTGTATTCTCTCTTCTTTATCTAATTTCATTTCGGATTCGATAAACGTATCGAAGTCCTTATAAATTCTGTTAGTTGGAATATCAATTTCTTCGGCAAAGCCAATATTGAGTTTATAATCTGGATTAAATACAGCTCCTGTGATCTGATAATTATCGTTCATAAACGAAGCAATCCTGTGCAAAACTCCTATCAAAGAGTCTCCGCCACCACCTATTATCCCAAGACGTAATTTCTTTGCCATTCTAAGCGTTTTTATAATTAATTTTTTCTTCTTTAAACAACACGAGGAAAATAAGAGCTACTATTGCTGCAAAACCTGCAGGATATATCCAGATTTGATTCCAATCGTGTCCTCCTTCTGTTACAAATGCATCTGAAATCTTACCTGCTACATAAAATCCTATGAGCATTCCAATTCCATAAGTGGCCAGAGTGATAAGACCTTGAGCTGCGCTTTTGAATTGTTCACCTGCCTTTGAATCTGTATAAATTTGGCCAGATACGAAGAAGAAATCATAACATATCCCGTGTAGTGCTATCCCTAGAATCAACATATAAGAGGAAGCTCCCGCATCACCAAAAGCGAAAAGAACATAGCGTATAGTCCACGCCATCATTCCTACCAGAATGGTCTTTTTAAAGCCAAATCGCTTAAAAAACCAAGGTAATAGAAGCATAAAAAGAATCTCAGAAATTTGTCCAATGGTCATTTTACCAGTTGGATTTGCTACTCCAATTTCAGATAGAAAAGGATTTGCATTTTGATAATAGAAAGCTAGTGGGATACAAATTAAAATAGAGGAGATAAAAAAGATAAAAAAGTTTTTGTCTTTTAATAGTTTCAAGGCATCGAGTCCGAGAATATCCTTTAAAGTTAATTTTTCACCATCTTTTCTCACTGGTGGAGTCTTTGGTAGGGTAAAACTAAAAACTCCTAAGATTAAAGAAGCTATTGCTGTCATTGTAAAGGTGTTGCGCAACATTCCATTTGCAGCATTTTCAACCGAATCCCAATGAAAAATATAACTAATAGCCAAACCAGCAGCTATCCATCCGATTGTTCCAAAAACACGAATAAATGAAAAGTCCTTTGCGGGATCATCCATTTGTCTGAAAGCTACCGAATTTACTAAGGCTAAAGTTGGCATATAAGCAATCATATAACCCAATACTAAAGGGAAAAAGCTTTCGAAATTTGTAGCAGAAGCCATAAAATACATCAAAACAGCACCTGCGAGGTGAAGAATTCCTAAAATTCTTTCGGCATTAAAATATTTATCTGCAATTAAACCTATTACAAAAGGGGCTAGGATAGCTCCGTAGGACTGGGTGCTAAATGCCATTGCACTTTCGCTACCGGATGCGTTTAAATTGTTGCCCAAAAAGGTACCCAATGTCACGAACCAAGCTCCCCAAATAAAGAATTCGAGAAACATCATAGTCGATAGTTGAAAACGGATCTTTTGCTTCATTATTATATTTTATTTCCTGTATTTATTAATAAGTCTCTTGTCAATTGGATTCCCTCAGTTTCCGAAACACCGGTTCCTTCAAACTCAATACCGATAAAACCGTTATATCCGCTGTCCTTGACCATTTTTAACATTCTACTGTAATCGATAGTAGTTTCTTGACCATTTTCGTCAAAAGCATAAGTTTTTGCAGAGATTGCTTTTGCAAAAGGCATCAGTTCGGAAGTTCCTAAATATCTATCATAGCCTTCTTTGCAAGTATTGTTGTTTCCTCTTTCAATACAAAAGTTTCCAAAATCGGGAAGTGTACCACAATTTTTGTTTTTGACTTGAGAGAATACACTTTGCATCCATTTACCATCTGAGGAATATCCACCGTGGTTTTCAACTAAAATATTAATATTAGCTTGAGCTGCATAAGCGCTTAGTTTCTCTAAGGAATCGATAGATGCTTTGATGGCATCCGTTTTGTTTTTGCCACCAGAGAGATTTACTCGAATTGCATGACAATTCATATGATGCGCTGCATCTACCCATTTAAAATGATTTTCAACGCCTTGAATTCTTTGTTTCTCGTTTGCATCAGCAAGATTTCCCTCTCCATCAATCATGATCAAAACGTTGGTTTGACCTTCGCTATTGGCTCTAGAATTTAATTCATTTAAATAAGGGATGTCTTTTGCTTTATCCTTGAAAAAGGCATTTACATATTCTAAGCCCTCGCAATTAAGACTTCTAGATTTTTGAGCGAAATCTAAATTGGTCATCTCTCCTTTAAAGAGTGCATTGTGCAAAGACCATTCGGCTAATGAGATTTTGAAAAATAATTCATTAGGAGCTGAAAATAGACTACTCGGGATATTAAAAGCATTCGCGCCGAGTACAGTAAGACCGACTCCGGTTTGCAAGGTGTTTTTTAGAAAAGATCTTCTATTCATGTGAGGATTCCATAGTTTTTGGTTAAGTAAACATATTAAAGTCCTCTTGTATTTTTGTTAGAATTGACGTACTGAAGGATTTTATACATTAGGGAATTGATTCATATTTTGCATATTTTATATATTTTATTAAGAGTTTTAAGAATTTAATTTACTGTTAATCAATAATTTAAGTATTTATCACACTTGTTAATTTTAACAAAAACAAATGTTAAAATATTTTTAAAATAATTTACACAATCCCTGTTTCGTACTTATGCAAACGTTTGAGTTGGAAATTTTCATTAAATTAGGCTGTTTTGGGTCTTAAATCCTGTTAAAATAAGGATGGTGAAAGAATTTGAACAAATATTAGAGTGATTACAATTAATTTTCAATAATTAACAGTTAAAATCCTATATAAAATATGAACAACCAAAATATTCCAAATAAGAGTCGCTACGATGCAATTGTTGTAGGGACTGGTATTTCTGGAGGTTGGGCCAGTAAAGAATTAACGGAAAATGGTCTGAATACCTTAGTCCTAGATCGAGGTAGAATGGTAGAACATATTAAAGATTACCCCACTATGAATATGGATCCTTGGGATTTTGAACATAGAGGTAGACCGACAACAAAAGACCGAGCTAGACAAGAAAAGCAGGCTAGAACGGGTTATACAACAGGAGAGGCTAGCAAGCATTGGTTCGTAGATGATATTGATCACCCCTATACAGAATCAAAAAGATTTGATTGGATAAGAGGGTATCATGTAGGAGGGCGATCTTTGATGTGGGCTAGGATGTCTTTTCGATGGAGCGAAATGGATTTTGAGGCTAACAAAAAAGACGGTTATGGAGTGGATTGGCCTATTCGATATAAGGATATTGCCCCTTGGTATGAAAAAGTAGAGCGATATATCGGCATTACAGGTAAGGCGGAGAATTTACCCCAATTACCAGACAGTATATTTACTCCTGAAATTCCCTTGAACTGTGTTGAAGAGGAGTTTAGAAAGGGGGTAGCCAGCAGTTTTGAGGATCGTCAAGTAATTAATGGAAGAAGTGCGAATTATACTGGTACGGAGCTCAAAGAAGGAAGAAGTTCTTGTCAGTTTAGAAATAGATGTATTCGCGGATGTCCTTTTGGAGGATATTTTTCCAGTAATGCAGTAACACTGCCAGCAGCAAATAGAACTGGTAACATGACTTTGAGGGCAAACTCTATTGTTCACGAAGTAATCTATGACGAAAAATCTAAAAAAGCTACGGGGGTTCGTGTTATTGACGCGGAAACCAAAGAGTCCTATGTGTTTTTTGCAGATGTAATATTTTTATGTGCCTCTACGGTACCGACCACTTCTATTCTTATGATGTCTAAATCTAATCGTTTTCCGAACGGAATGGGTAACGACAGCGGGGAATTGGGTCACAACATGATGGATCACCATTTTAAAGTTGGGGCAACTGCAGATTATGAAGGGCATGAAGAAGACTATTTCAAAGGAAGAAAACCAATAGGTTTCTTTGTTCCTAGATTTAGAAATATAGCTAAGTCAAAGGAAAAAGTAGATTTTGTGAGAGGTTACGGTATGCAAGGTGGAGCGAGCAGAGAAAACTGGATGCGCTCTATAGGTGAGATGTCTTACGGAACGGATTTGAAGAAAGAGTTGGTAAAACCAGGTAAGTGGCAAATCGGTGTAAACTGTTTTGGAGAATGCCTGCCTTACCACGAAAATAAAATGACTCTGAATTACGATAAATTGGATCAGTGGGGACTTCCTACGGTAGATTTTGACGTAGAGTATAAAGATAATGAGGAACGAATGAGAAAGGATGCAGAACAAGAGGCTGTTAAAATGCTGAAATCAGCTGGTTTTGCAAACGTAAGAGGTTATAATAGACCGTGTTTTCCTGGAAATGGTATTCACGAAATGGGAACTGCTCGTATGGGAAGAGACCCAAAGACTTCTGTACTCAATGAAAATAATCAGGTTCACGCCTGTACTAATGTTTATGTAACGGATGGGGCCTGTATGACTTCAAGTGCATCTCAAAACCCTTCGCTTACGTATATGGCAATAACTGCGAGAGCAGCAAATCACGCCGCAAAAGAATTTTTTAAAAATAAACAGAATCAAAATGGATAGAAGAGCCGCACTCAAGAATTTATCTCTTGGTCTTGGAGCAACAATTGCAGGGCCATCATTAATCAATATTTTAGCATCCTGTTCCAGTCCGCGCGAAGGATGGGTTCCTACTTTTTTTACACCAAATCAAGGTGAGGTTTTAACTAGGGTAGTGGATGTTATATTTCCGGTATCGGAAATACCAGGAGGACTGGATGTAAATGTCCCTGAACTGATAGATGTCATGTATAGGGATGTAGAATCTGTCGATAATCAGAAGACTTACCAGAAGGGTATGGATTTATTTATTGAAGAATTCGAGGGAGAAATGTCAAAATCTATAGATAAAGCATCTACGGAAGATGTAGCAGTCTTGTTTGGAACCTATTTTAATCTAGATGCGGACGGTCAAGCCAAAGCCAAGTCTTTGAGGTATGCCGATCCAAAGGATTTGAATGAGGCAGATACTAAAAAGCACTATATCTATAACTTTTTAATGTCTACTAGAGATTATACTATTTTTGGATATTACAGTTCTGAAAAAGTAGGTAAAGAAGTATTGAATTACGACCCTATTCCAGGAGGGTTTGATCCTTGTGTTCCCTTGGATGAATTAGGTGGTAAATCCTGGTCTTTGAGCTAAAATGAGGTGTTTGGTTATATATTTTATTTTAATAAGCGCTTTGGGGCATTCTCAAAGCGTTTTTTCTTCTGACCAAGGATGGATTTCTATTTTTGACGGGGAGAGCTTGGAGGGTTGGACTCCTAAGCTGAGAGACGAGGTATACGGAGAGGATATCTTAAAAACTTTTACTATCCGAGATTCTGCCATCACGGTGGATTACAGTAATTACAAGAATTTTAACGACAAATTTGGTCACCTGTTTTACGAGACGGAATTCACCTCTTATCGATTGACATTTTTATACCGATTTATCGGAGAACAAATCCATGATGGACCTGGCTGGGCTTATAAAAATAGCGGAATAATGTTTCATTCGGAAAATCCTAAAGGTATGGCTTTGAATCAGGATTTCCCCGTCAGTCTAGAGGCACAACTTCTCGGTGCCAATCCAGAATCATCTGTTGACAGACACACGATGAATCTCTGTACTCCGGGAACTCATGTTTTTATAAATGGAGATTTAAAAAAACAACATTGTTTAAACTCTGTCTCTAAATCTTATCGTGACGAGCGATGGATTAGAGCAGAACTAATTGTATATCCCGATGGAATAATTGAGCATTTTGTGGAGGGAGAAAAGGTAATGACCTATTCCAATCCCATTCTGGGTGGACCTTTTGAGTACAATGCGGACAAATGGGCCCCAAAAGATGGCTCTGCTTGGAATACTGGCTATTTTGCTTTGCAAAGCGAAAGTCACCCGGTTCAATTCAAATCTATTTATATCAAGCCTTTTTAAATAAAATAGATCTGAGAGTAAATTCCCCAAAAGTGAACGAGACTTCCTGCAAATATAAAGACGTGAAAAATAGCGTGATTATACT
This sequence comes from Flavobacteriaceae bacterium, assembly GCA_042091275.1. Taxonomy (GTDB): domain Bacteria; phylum Bacteroidota; class Bacteroidia; order Flavobacteriales; family Flavobacteriaceae; genus JBELHR01. The sequence continues at coordinate 3,238 of JBELHR010000045.1, read as the reverse complement.
TTAGACCCGGAAGTACGTAAAGAACCGCTCCAATAGAATACAATATTCCGCCGTAAATCAAGAGTTGAATACCCTCTGAACTGACAGATTCTTTGAGATCTGACCAGTAAAAAACGATTAACCACCCCATAAATACATAACCTAAGGTGGAAATTATATTTAGCTTTCCGGTAAAGAATATCTTTACAATACTTCCTATAAGGGCTATGGACCAAACCCAAATAAAAAGGGAAATTCCTCCGCTATCTTCCATGGCTACTAAGCAAAATGGGGTATAGGATCCAGCAATCAGTATATAGATGGCTACGTGATCTAATATTCTCAACCTGGAACGCAATACACTACCTTCTTTGGCAGAGTGATAACAAGTGGATGCGGTGTAAAGTAAAATGAGGCTACTTACGTAAATTACTGCAGAGCTCAAGCTCAAATAGTCTGTTTCTGACAATTTATACAACAATATACCACCCAAAATTACAAAACACAGGTCTGCGAGCCCGTGCGTCCAAATATTTAAAACTTCTTCTTTTCTCGAGTACATTATCAGCGCAATATATCTTGGTTATCCTCTTTGAATTTGGAGTAATTCGTTTTATTTATAGAGTATAGAAATGGAGCTCGATGGGCATTGCCACTCATCTTTTTCTCATGCCTGTTTAGTATGTTCAGCTTTAAAATTCTCTTTTGAAAATTCCCGCGATCCATTTTCTTTTTAAACAGCTCCTCATAAAGGGTTTGCAGATCTCGCATCGTAAACTTTTCGGGTAAAACATAGCTTCCTATGGGAAGTTGAGAAGAGGTTGTCTTCAAGTATTTAAAAGCGGATTCAATGATTTTTTTGTGATCAATAATGAGATAAGGTAGATTATCGATTGGTGCCCAATTTACGATATCACTAAAGTCATCTAATTTCAGCTCACAATCTTCTATATTTATCAGGGAGATAAATCCGATACTGATAAATCGCTGATTAAACCATTCTCTCGTCCTTTTCTGCTTGATAAAACGTGAGAAAAGTACAAAATTTTCTTCGCGACTCGTGATTCTGTCCTTTTGACCAAAGGTGTAAAATTGATCTAAAAATATTCGTTTTGCTCCGACACGACTCTTGATAATTCGCCTCGCTGCATTATCTACATCCTCATTTTTAAATACATAACCCGTGGGTAACATCCAAAGGTCCATTTCCTTTAATTTGGAGACTAAGACTTGAATTTTACCATCCTTAAATCCGAAAACAACTGAAGTAGTGGATATACCTGGTATTAGGTTTGGAATACTTTTTGAAAATAGGGATTCAAAGTCTCTCATTACGGATAAAGATAAATAACCTAGGTCAAATTAAACCTATTGGAAGCTCCAAAAAATGAAATTGTGAAGTTTATTCCCCTTCTTGATTTTTTTGACTTCGCAACGAGCACCTAATTTTTTTAGAGCGACTTTTAGAGGTCTAATATTATCCCCGTTAGATATAAGACTGGAGAAAAGTTTTATTTGCGTTTTATAAAATTGACTTTCTCGGATATAATTTTTGACAAAAGACAGCTCTCCACCGGAGCACCATAATTCGTTGTTTTTCCCTTGAAAATTATTGGAATCCCCAGCAATTTTCAGGTTTTTAACTTTTAATTCTCTATTCTTAGCAGCTTCCTCAGAGCTGGAATAAAAAGGAGGATTGCAAATGCTTAGGTCGAAAGTGTCCTTTTCTAAGACTATATTGTTTAATACATATTTAGAATTGGATTGATGTCTCAAATCAATCTGACTATTTAATTTGTTTTTATCTATGATGTTTTGAGCATATTCGATGCTTTTAGCATCTATATCTGCACCTGTAGAACGCCATCCAAATTTTTTTGTCGCGATTAAGGCATAAATTAAACTGGCACCACAACCAATATCCAAGATTTGAGTTGGTTTGCTTTTAAATAGTTCCTCATAGAGGTTTTGGCAGAGTTCTAAATAAATTAGTCGACTTGGGTATGCTGGAGTAAGATTGTTCTCTGGAAAGTCCCAATAGTGTAAATCTAATTCCGAGAACAAAAGGGCTTTGTTCAGTAATCTAACGGACTTAGAGTCGGAAAAATTTATGGTTTCCCCTCCGCTTTTGTTTAGAACAACTTTCGATCTAAGTTCCGGTAATTTCTCGGTTAAAAGATCAAAATCATACTGGTTCATGTTCTAGTTGTTTTCTGGAATTGTGTTTCTCTCTATCGATCCAGTTTTAACTGCTTTGTAATTTTCATAACACTCCAATAGTGCTTCGAGCAATTGAAGATCACTTGCTTCACGGATAAAATAATCTGAATATTTACAGTCATCCAAAAGTTGATCTAGTTGTCTAGAGTCCATTTCGAGATATTCCAATAACCACTCTCTATCAAACCTTCCGGACAAAATATCTCTCATTTCATCCTCGCTTCTGAGTTGTTTTAGCTTTTTGAGTTGCTTTGGTTTTTTTCCAAATTGGTTGTACATAAAATCGACGGGTTGAAAAATAGCGGCAATAGGAGATGTGAATTTTGATGCTTGTGGCGCGCCTATTTCGTATAGTTGAGGTAGCCCATTAATCTGTATTCTATTGTACTCGTCCTTTGGTATTTGCTTAATGTCAATTTCTAAAACACCAATTAAGGAGGTGTTATTTACTACAGCAGTATTTAAGGTTTCTAATTTTTCATAAAGAATAACCTCCAATTCATTTCCCTTTAAAAGATCTTGAGTAATTCGGAGTTTGATAGTTTGATATCCAACAAAAGAGATCATCAAGGTGTCATTTTCAATAGCTCGAATACTAAATTTCCCCTCATCATCTGTAGTGGACCCTTTCACAGAGTTTAAGTTAATTATATTCGCACCGGGCATGCTTTCTCTCTTCTCGCTCTCTAATATTTGTCCAATGATTTCTATTGGTTCGTCTATTTCTTGAGCAAAGATTGAATCCAAACGCAATAGCGTCAACCCCACCAATAATAATAAAGAAATATTAACTTTCATTTGATCTGTGTTTATGCTTCGAAAGGTAGCTTAGTTGCTTAAAATAAAAAAGGAAATCTATAGAAGATTTCCTTTTTAGTGCACACAACAGGACTTGAACCTGCACGTCCTAAGACACGAGCCCCTCAAGCCCGCGCGTCTACCAATTCCGCCATGTGTGCAAAATAAAAGCCCCTCAATGAGAGACTTTTGTGACCGGGCTGGGGCTCGAACCCAGGACCCTCTCCTTAAAAGGGAGATG
>JBELHR010000044.1:0-12318 GCA_042091275.1 Flavobacteriaceae bacterium | reverse complement strand
ATAACAAAACGCTTGCTTTCTTGAGCTAAAAGAGCACTTTGTGAGATTGAGGCGAAAACAAAGACCGAATATAAAAGGAATTTCAATTTGGTAGGGTAGTGAATTGGCGGATCAAAACAGTTTTCTTCTGTTTTTTTAAATTTTTTCAATAGCATAAAACAAATGTAAAAAATATGTCTGTTTTTTTGAGTAATTTTATAAAATGATTATTACCATTCAAATAGACCACAGATCTTATGCTGTTGATTTTTCCACGAGCTATGATTTGTCTATCCCTGTAAAGCACGGTGAGGATAATGTTTCGGCCTGGTATTTGGATCGACCGAGTATCAGTCCTGTCGTGATGGATGACTTTGTGGGACAGGTAAGCCAAGGGGGATCAACTAATTTTAATTCCATTTGGTTTAATCCCCATGCCCATATGACACATACGGAGTGTTTGGGACATATTACAAAGGAGTTTTACTCGATAAATAAGCAATTAAAGGAATATCATTTTCCTGCTTTTTTAATTACAGTAGAGCCTACTAAAAAAGGAGAGGACTTACAGATTGGTTTGAGTCAGTTAAAAGCACGACTTGAAAAACGCACTTTGATCAAAGAAGTAGATGCGCTTGTAATCCGCACCTTACCAAATACGGCAGCAAAGCAATCTAAAAAATATGATCATACGAATCCTCCATATTTTACAGAAGAGGCCATGGATTATATCGTAAGTCTGGGAATAGATCACCTTCTTGTAGATCTTCCCTCTGTCGATAAAGAGAAAGATGGTGGAGCTTTGCGAGCCCATCACAGTTTTTGGAAAACAAAAACAGATAAGCCGAGAAAAAACGCAACAATAACCGAATTTATATATGTAGACGATGAGATTAGCGATGGATTCTACTTGCTAGATTTGCAGGTAGCGCCCTTTGAAAACGATGCTAGTCCTAGCCGTCCAGTTTTATACCCATTAGAAAAAGCATAAAATGAAAATCAACCAAACTATTATTTTGATCTGGGCATTAGCCCTTTTAAGTTCTTGTACTGCACCTGAAAAATCAACAGAAGAACAAGCAAAAGATTCCAATTCGGACTATGTCCAATTAAACTACGACAAGCAAGAAGTCTATATTGACATGCGAGATGGAACTAAATTATTTACCAGTATTTACAGTCCAAAGGACAAATCCAAAACCTATCCGATTATCATGCAACGTACACCTTATAGTGTTGGACCTTATGGTAAGGATAAAATGAGAACTCGAATTGCGCCTAGTCCAACAATGATGAAGGAAGGCTATATCGTGGTTTATCAGGATGTAAGAGGAAGGTATATGAGTGAAGGCGTTTACGATAATATGCGTGCCTATATACCCAACAAAACAGATAATTCTCAGGTAGACGAATCTTCGGATACTTATGATACCATTGAATGGTTGGTAAACAATGTTGATAACAATAATGGTAAAGTAGGTACTTGGGGAATATCCTACCCAGGATACTATAGTACTTATTCGGTAATTGATGCGCATCCAGCTTTAAAAGCGGCTTCGCCTCAGGCTGCCATCGGAGACTTTTTCTTTGATGATTTTCACCATAATGGAGCCTTTTTGTTGAGCTATTTTAGAGCAATTCCGGTATTTGGAACTTATAAGGATCAGCCAACGGATAAAGGTTGGTACAAGCTTCCAGATTTGGGTACCCAGGATCAGTATCAATTTTTCCTAGATGCAGGACCTCTAAAAAATCTGAATTCTTATTTTGAAAATTACGAGGTTGATTCAGAGGATGAGCAGGCAAAAAAAGATTTCTTTTGGAATGAAATAGTAGAACATCCAAACTACGATGAGTTATGGCAGTCCAAGGGATTGGTTCAGCATTTGAGCGATGTAAAGCCCAGTGTAGCTACCATGTTTGTGATTGGTGAGTTTGATGCAGAGGATTTATATGGGCCTTTGTCGGCATATAAAAAATTAGAAAAAGACAATCCTGGAAATTATAACACCATGGTTTTTGGGCCTTGGTCTCATGGGCAGTGGTCTAGGAATCAAGTTCGAAATGCAGTTGGTAATTATTATTTTGGAGATTCTATCTCTTTGAATTACCAGAAAAATGTGGAGAGTAAATTCTTTTCCCATTTCTTAAAAGGAGATGGAGATGCTGAATCTGGTTTACCTGAAGCATATGTCTACGATTCAGGAAAAAAACAGTGGAACTCCTTTGAGCAGTGGCCTCCAAAAGAAGCTAAGTCAAAAATGTTTTACTTGGGCGCAGACGGAAGCCTTAATAGAACTAAAAAAGCAGAGCGCAAGAGATCTTTTGTCTCTGATCTCTCCAAGCCGGTGCCTTATTCGGAGGACATCAAAACGGTATTTACTCCTAGAAAGTATATGACCGATGATCAAAGGTTCGCCGCTAGGAGACCAGATGTGCTGGTTTATGAAACTCCAGTTTTAGAGGAAGATCTCACGGTAATCGGAGAACTTGTAGCTGATCTAAAAGTTGCAACCACGGGTAGCGCAGCGGATTGGATTGTGAAAATTGTAGATGTACATCCAGCAGACTACGAGGAAAATAATAAGCAAATGCAAGGACATTTAAAGATGAGTAACTATCATATGATGGTGCGTTCTGAGGTTATGAGAGGTAGGTTTAGAGACAGCTTTTCCGATCCAAAACCGTTTACTCCAGGAGAGAAAACGCAGGTGGTTATAAACCTCCAAGATATTCATCACACCTTTAAAAAAGGGCATAAATTACAGGTTCAGATTCAAAGTACTTGGTTTCCTTTGATTGATCTCAACCCACAGACTTATGTAGATAATATCTATAAGGCAGATGAAAAGGATTTTAAAAATCAAACCCATACCGTCTTTAGTTCTTCTTCTATTGAATTTAAAACCTTAGACTAGTTTTTGACATATAATTTCCTATAGTCCGATGGGCTTCGACCGAAAACTTGTTTAAAATTTCGATTGAAACTGGAAATATTAAAGTATCCCGATTTAGAGGCAATGTCTTGAATCGGGATATTTGGATTATAAAGGAGACTTTGGGCCGCTTTTTGCATTTTTAATTCTCTATAAAATTCCCGAAAGGATTTGTTGGTATGCTTTTTAAAGAAGCGACAAAAAGAGGTGGGCGTCAAATTTGCTACTTCTGAGATCTCTTTTAGAGAAAGCGTTTGCTCCTTGGAATTAATCATAAACTGAATAATAGCATTGAGGCGCTTGCCCTCCTTTTCGTTAACTCTAACCTTATTCGCCAATCTTATTTTTCTTTGAGGGAATTCCTTAATTTGATTTAAGATTTGCATCATTTGCAGTAGTCTGCTAGTCTCGTCTAATTGATTTAAATACTTAAAGTCACTTATAAACCTCGAAGATGGACGGAGTACAAAAGGAGTCTCACTAGATTCTGCTAAAGATTTTAAGAACTGGAATTCTTCAAAATCATATATACTAGGATTCGATTCTGTATCTGCCAAAAAAATACTTAACATAAGGGTTTGTTCTTCCTGATTCGGTTTCTCTTCTTGAGAAAACAGATGTGGAATATGACTTCCAATAATTAGAAGGTCTCCCGACTTTAGTTCCCCGATTTGATCTGCGATTATATAATTGCTGTCCTGTAGAAAAAGAGAAATCTGTATTTCTTTATGGCGGTGGTAATGAGGGTAAAAAGGGCTTAAGTCTTCTTGAAACAGTATTTGACTGTTTTTGGCTTTACTAATATGAAAATCAATAATAGACCTCATTTATTGTCTTTATTTAGAGTTACTTGGCAAATTTAGGATAAATTTTGACTACAACTTGCTAAATTTTGAGGAATACAAACTATTTCTGATCTCTAAATTTGATTAAAAAAACAAAGAGATGAATATTTTTAAAGGAGTTATGCCTGCGGTTACTACAAAATTTATGGAATCGGGAGAATTGGATTTGGACCTATTTAAAGTCAATCTTCAAGCCCAATTGCAGGCAGGTGTTCACGGAATTATCTTAGGGGGTACATTAGGAGAATCCTCTACCTTAAATCAAGAGGAAAAACGCATACTAGTAAAAGAGACGGTTTCCTATGTAAATGCTAAGGTTCCAGTTGTATTAAATATAGCAGAGTCGAGCACAGCAGCTGCTCTTTTAGCCGTGTCTCATGCGGAAGAGGATGGTGCTTCGGGATTGATGCTATTGCCTCCTATGCGCTATAAGGCAGATGATCGCGAGGTTTTCAATTATTTTAAGGCAATTTCCAAGGCTACGGAGCTTCCCATAATGATTTATAACAATCCTGTGGATTACGGTATAGAGGTAAGCTTGGATTTGTTTGAATCTCTCGCTAAGGATTGTCCCAATATAGTGGCGGTCAAGGAATCCACAAGAGATATTTCTAATGTTACGCGAATGCGAAGTCGATTTGGATCTCGTTTTTCTATTCTTTGCGGTGTAGATACTTTGGCAATGGAGTCTCTGGCAATGGGTGCTGATGGATGGGTTGCAGGTTTAGTTTGCGCTTTTCCTCGAGAGACTTGTTGCATTTATGAATTGATTCAATCCGAGAATTTTGATAATTTTAAAAAGGCGAGAGAACTATATTCTTGGTTTTTGCCCTTATTAGAATTAGATATAAATGCTAAATTAGTTCAAAACATTAAGTTGGCTGAGTATTATACGGAAATCGGAAGCACCTATGTTCGCGCTCCCCGCCTTGAACTTGAAGGTGAGGAACTCGCAAGGGTTAAAGAGATAATCGAGACTAGTTTGGCCAAAAGACCAATATTACCGAAATACCAATAAAATGAATTTACACGGAGCGAATTATATAGCAGGGAAACTGAGTAAGAATGGAACTACTCAATTTCAAACCTTTGATCCACGAGAAAACAAAAACTTAGAAACGGACTTTTTTGAGACGACAGACGAGGAAATCAATGAGGCCATAGCAGAAGCAAAAATTGCATTTGAAACTTATAGGCATAGTTCTAATTTGAGAAGAGCAGATTTTTTAAGAACTATAGCTTTAGAAATTGAAAACCTAGGAGAAGCTCTTTTTGAGAGATATAGTCAAGAATCGGGTCTTCCGATGGGTAGGGCTAAAGGAGAATGTGGACGTACTATTTTTCAATTAAAAACCTTTGCAGATCACGTCGAGGACGGTTCTTATGTCGAGGCTAGTATTGATATGGGAGATTCCAGTAGAAGTCCAATCCCAAAGCCTGATTTGAGAAAGATGCTAATTCCAATAGGTCCGGTTGCTGTTTTTGGAGCTAGTAACTTTCCTTTAGCCTATTCCACTGCAGGAGGAGATACTGCCTCTGCTTTGGCTGTTGGTTGTCCGGTAATTGTAAAGTCCCATCCCATGCATGCGGGTACAGGAGAGCTTATTGCCTCTGCTATTGACAAAGCGGTCAAAATCTGTAATATGCCCAAGGGAGTATTTTCAAATTTAAATAGTAAGGGAATTGAGCTAGGGAAAAAGTTAGCCCTCCACCCAGAAATAAAGGCAATCGGATTTACGGGATCCATAGCTGGAGGAAGAGCGCTATACGATCTTGCTGCGAGTAGAGAGGAACCTATTCCTGTTTTTGCTGAAATGGGTTCAATCAATCCTATCGTGATTCTTCCATCTGCAATAGCGGATAAGCAAGAGCGCGACAATTGGGTAGAACAATATGTGAGTTCCATTAAATTGGCAGCTGGACAGTTTTGCACCAATCCTGGATTGATATTAGCTGTGGATAGTTTGGACTTTCAAAAATTTACAGAAGGCTTGCAAACGGGGCTCGCCCGAGAGGAGAAACAAGTAATGCTGCATCCCAAAATAAAAGACAACTTTCATCAGAATCGCAAATTTGTTGCTTCCCAAATTGGAGTAGAAACCGTATTGAATTCTGAGGATTTAGCGGATTCAAATTTTGTATTCCCAAGTTTAATGTCAGTATCGGGAAGTGAATTCCTAAAAAACAAAAATTTACATCGCGAGGTTTTTGGTCCTGCTTCTCTTGTGGTTAGTTGTGCTTCTAAGGAGGAATTGAATCAAATTATACGAGGTTTAGAGGGGCAACTCACTGCCACAGTTCTCGCGGGAGATTTAGAATTGATCAATTATAGCGATACGATAGCTTCTCTTCAAAATAGAGTGGGGCGTATTATTTTTAACGGGGTACCGACAGGGGTCGAAGTCAGTCCCTCTATGGTACATGGCGGGCCATATCCCGCGTCTACAGATTCTCGCTTCACGGCTGTTGGTATTTCTGCAGTCAGAAGGTGGTTAAGACCTTTTTCTTACCAAAACTGGCCAAAAGAGCTTCTTCCAGAAGCTTTGCAAGACGACAATCCTCTCGATATTATCAGAAGGGTAGATGGAAAAATTCAAAAGTCATGAGCAATCATCGTTTTTACTGTATTGACGGACATACCTGCGGAAATCCAGTCAGACTGATAGCCGAAGGAGGACCAGAATTGTTAGGAGCTTCCATGGCAGAAAAGCGATTGTATTTTATGGAGCACTACGATTGGATTCGCAAAGGCTTGATGTTTGAGCCCAGAGGACACGATATGATGAGTGGTTCCATACTCTACCCACCATCAAATCCAGAAAATGATTTTGCCATTCTCTTTGTGGAAACTTCCGGTTGTCTCCCTATGTGTGGCCACGGGACTATTGGAACGGTTACTATGGGACTGCAAGAAGGACTTATCAAACCAAAACGTCCTGGATTTTTAAAAATGGAAGCCCCAGCGGGATTGGTGGAAATTGAATATAAAGAGAAAGACGGTAAAATAGTTTGGGTAAAATTGACTAACGTTCCCTCATATCTCGCGGCAGAGGGATTGGAAGTCTACAGCCCAAAATTAGAGGCAAATCTTAGTTTTGATGTCGCTTATGGAGGTAATTTTTATGCGATTTTTGATCCTCAAGAATATTTTAGTGGACTGCAGAACTATTCGGCTAGTGAATTGATCGCCCTGAGTCAGGAGCTGCGCCCTTTGATCAATGAAAAATATCCAAATAAATTTGTTCACCCGTTAAAATCTGAAATCAAAGACGTCAGTCATTTGATGTGGACAGGTTCCACTCTAGATGCTAAATCTTCAGGAAGAAACGCTGTGTTTTACGGGGACAAGGCAATCGATAGGTCTCCCTGTGGGACAGGGACCTCTGCCAGATTAGCTCAGTTGTATGGTAAAGGACTTTTAGGTTTGAAGGACTTATACACCCACGAAAGTATAATAGGATCTACTTTTGAAGCTCAAATAGAGGGATTTACCAATTTAGGAAGTTTTGAGGCCATAATTCCAAGTGTAAAAGGATGGGCAAAACAATTTGGTTATAATACCATTCATATCGATACTGAGGACGATCCTTTCGCTTATGGATTTCAAGTTATTTAATTAGAAGCTATGAAAAAATGCATTGTAATAGGAGGTGGAATAATAGGTTTGTCTACGGCTTATTATTTAAATCGGCAGGGACATCAAGTCACTATTATCGACAAAACAGATATGGCGTCTGGAGCGTCTTACGTGAATGCTGGTTATGTTGCTCCAAGTCACTTTAGGCCAATTGCAGCTCCCGGTATGGTTAGTAAAGGACTCAAATGGATGTTTGATTCGTCTAGTCCCTTTTATATGAAGCCGAGATTAGATTTGGATTTTTTCAAGTGGGCCTGGTCTTTTTTTCGAGCCTCTAATGCAAACCATGTCAAGCGTTCTATACGACCTATTTTTGATATCAATATGCTCTCTAGAGAGTTATTTAAGGAAATAATCTCCGAAACTGGATTTCAAACGCAATTTGATGAAAAGGGATTGATGATGTATTTTCAAACTCAACATGGTCAAAAAGAGGAATTTGAGATAGCGGAACAAGCTCAAAAAGAATTTGGTATTGCAACCAAACTGGTTGGTAAGAAGGAAATTGCAAATGAATTTGAACCAAATATAGAAATGAATATCTTGGGAGGAGTCTATTATCCCTGTGATCGACAAATGACTCCAGGACAATTCATGCAACAAATGAAAACTTACCTTAAAGATCGAGGTGTAGAGATTAAAAGCGGGGAAGAGGTTAAGTCCTTTAGTGGGAAAGAGAATAGCATCACTCAAGTCCACACGGATCGATCCTCCTATGAAGGAGATGAATTTGTTTTAGCAGCAGGAGCTTGGACCCCTCAAATTGCAAAAAAACTAAAAATTCCTCTTCTGATTCAAGCGGGTAAAGGGTATCGATTGGACGTCCAAAAACGGACAGGGATTCGAATGCCAGCTGTTCTTGTCGAAAAAAATATGGCAGTTAGTCCAATGGATGGGTTTACGAGGTTTGCCGGTACAATGGAGCTAGCGGGAATTAATAATAATATTCGATCCAAGCGAGTTCAAGCCATTAAAAATGGAGCAGAGAGTTTTTACAAAGGACTGAGCATAAGTCCAGAAGTATTGGATAAGGTAGATTATGGATTGAGACCGGTTTCTTTCGATGGACTGCCTTTGATCGGTCGTTCCTCTAAACTAGACAATGTCCTTATTGCATCCGGTCATGCCATGATGGGTTGGGGACTAGGTCCAGCAACTGGAAAGTTAATTACAGAGCTTGTTGAAAATAAAAAGACCTCCATAAACATGGAGGCCTTCAATCCGAATCGTTAAAATTATTTAGCTAATTCGCTATAGTATTTGTAGAAATAAGGAATGGTTTCAATTCCTTTTAAGTAATTAAAAATTCCGAAGTGTTCGTTTGGAGAGTGAATCGCATCCGAGTCCAAACCAAAGCCCATCAAAATTGATTTACTTGCCAATTCTTGTTCAAAAAGAGCTACAATAGGAATAGATCCACCCGATCTTTGAGGAATCGCAGGAACACCAAAAGTTTTAGAATAAGCCTTGTTTGCAGCTTGATATCCGATATTATCGATTGGCGTCACATAAGGAAGACCTCCGTGATGAGGTTTTGCTGAAACGCGAACACCCTTTGGAGCAATGCTTTCAAAATGCTCTATAAATAGATTGGTGATGGCATCTGGATTTTGTCCTGGAACCAATCGCATAGAGATTTTTGCAAAAGCCTTGGAAGGAATTACTGTTTTGGCACCCTCGCCAGTATATCCACCCCAAATACCGTTGACATCGAGTGTTGGGCGAATCGAGTTTCTTTCATTAGTCGTATATCCCTCTTCTCCGTAAACAGATTCAATATCTAAAGCATCTTGGTATGCTTGCAAAGAAAATGGCGCTTTTGCCATTTCGTCGCGCTCTTCTCTAGACAATTCTTCCACTCCGTCGTAGAAACCTGGAATGGTAATATGTTGTTTTTCATCGTGAAGAGATGCAATCATTTTGGTTAAAATATTAATGGGATTGGCAACAGCACCTCCGTAGAGTCCAGAGTGTAAATCTCTATTTGGTCCGGTAACCTCCACCTCGACATAACTCAAGCCTCTCAACCCAGTTGTGATCGATGGTTGCTCATTAGAGATCATCCCTGTATCTGAAATTAGAATTACATCATTTGCTAGTTTTTCGCGGTTGTTTTTTACATACCATTCCAAACTTGGGGAACCAACTTCCTCTTCGCCTTCGATCATGAATTTGACATTACAAGGAAGACTGTCAGAGGCAATCATATATTCAAAAGCTTTTACATGCATATACATTTGACCTTTGTCATCGCAGGCTCCTCTTGCAAAAATAGCACCTTCAGGATGTGTTTCTGTATTTTTGATTACCGGTTCAAATGCAGGACTATCCCAAAGATCTAATGGGTCTGCAGGTTGAACGTCATAGTGTCCATAAACTAAAACTGTTGGAAGTGACGGGTCTATAATTTTCTCTGCGTAGACAATAGGGTATCCTGGAGTCTCACACATTTCAACTTTGTCACATCCCGCTTTTTCAAGTGCGATTAGAACTTGGTCGGCAGTTTGTAAAACCTGCTTTTCGTAGTTTTTGTCAGCACTTATTGATGGGATTTTTAGCAGATCTATCAACTCTTGAATAAATCTATTTTTGTTTTCTTGTATATAGTTTTGTACGTCTTTCATCGGGTCTAATTATTTATTCAAAAGTAGGAAAAAATGCGATTATATGTTTTGCTTATTCTAAACAATGTGTATATTTGCACCCACAAATTAGTGAGCGGGCGTGGTGGAATTGGTAGACACGCTAGACTTAGGATCTAGTGCCGCGAGGTGTGAGAGTTCGAGTCTCTCCGCCCGTACTAAAAAAAAGACTATTCGTTCGAATAGTCTTTTTTGTTTTATGCTGATTTTGGATGCTTAATGTATTTTTTGTAGTTGTCAATTACGATGTCTTTTGCTTGCAATTCATGCATCAAGTTATAAAGACCAAAGAAGGTGCGATTCATATAAATGAAATGCTTACTTCCTCTGTTTCCATTCACTTGTTTTAATTGACTATTTGAAGCGTATTTCTTTCCGAGTTCCGCAATTCTTGAGAAAAACACATCATCAGAAAAATCAAATACTTCGTGCTGAAACGGTTGGGTAAAAAGACTTAGCATTTCGTTGAAAAGCCCTCGAAATAATTCTTTTTCCTCTGGACTATCATCTTCGCGCAAGATTTCCAATTCGTTTAATTTGATTTCAAAGAATTTTGGATTCTGAATATTTTCCGGAACGACCAATTCGAAATAAGGCACATAAAAATCATTTGGAATGCTTTTCATACAACCAAAATCTAAAGCAATTAAATTTTTATCCTCATCAATTAAGAAATTTCCGGGATGCGGATCGGCATGGACTTTTCTCAAAACATGAACTTGGTACATATAAAAATCCCAAAGTGCTTGACCTAAAGTGTTTTTTTCGGTTTGACTAAGATCTAAACGGTCTAGTTCAGATAAATGCTTTCCGTTTATCCAGTCCATTACTAAAATCTTATTCGAGGAATATTCTGGATAGTAGTTTGGAAATTTAATATTTGGGATTTCAGAACAAGAATTTATAATTTCTAAACTCTGCTGAAGCTCGTTGTCGTAATTCGTTTCTTCCGTTAGCTTTTCTTCCACCTCTTTGAAGTAGCGGTCCGAATCCTTTCCTTTGATATTAAACATTCTCAAGGCAAAAGGCTTTACTAAAGCCAAATCAGATTGAATACTATTTGCTACTCCAGGGTATTGGATTTTGACAGCGAACTCGGTATCTCCTTTTCGCGCTTTGTGAACTTGACCTATACTCGCAGCAAAAGAAGATTTAGTTTGAAACTCGTCAAAAATTTCTTGAGGATACTTTCCTTGGTATTTTTTAAAGGTTTTTCTCACCAGAGGAGGAGAGAGAGGTGGCACCGAAAATTGAGCGAGAGAGAACTGTTCCACAAAGGCTTGTGGCATAAGGTTCTTTTCCATACTCAACATCTGAGCAACTTTCAAGGCACTTCCTTTTAAGGTTTTGAGTCCGTCATAAACGTCTTTGGCGTTGGATTTTTGAAGGTTTTCGTTAGCCTTGTCATCTCCAATTAAGTTTTGACCGTAGTACTTGAGATAATTTCCCCCAACTTTTACACCGGTTTCGAGTAGTTTTGAGGCTCTCGCTATTTTTCCACTTGGAATATAATCTATACTTTTCATTTCTCTGAGACGTTAAATTTCTCTTTAAATAGGAACTTTCCAAAATCCAAAACACTCTTCATATTCAGAGTTTTTAGAATCTCGAAAGATGCTTGAACAGACTTTTCAATGTATAGATCTGTTTTTTCAAAACCTTTAGAGTTATCTTCCATCCAAAACTTTAAAGTCGAGAGTAGTTGACCGTAAAATGCTTCTTGAATAGTTTTTGACTGAAGTTTTTGAATTTCGTTTCTTTTGATATCAAAAGGCTCAATGGCAAGAATGTTTATGAATCTCGCAAAATGACCTTTCAGTTTTGAAAGCTTTTTGACATTCATTCCATCCAAATCCATCATTATATAGGATCGATTCGCTGTGAAAATCTCGAAAATTGTATAATAATAGGCAAGAAGCTTAGTTTTTGAATCGTATTCTTGAAAAGACTCATCTTTGCTTAAAAGGTCCATACAACTCTTGTGCATTTCCTCATAAACACCTTCACTAACCATTTTCATTGAGGAGAAAAAAGAGTAAAATTTTCCCTCATCGATATTTGCCGCTTTACAAAATTGATAGACATTGTCTGGGCTTCCCATACCCTCTAATCTGTAAGTCATATACAGATCTACAATGATTTGTTCGCTAAGTTTTGTTTTTTTTGCCATCTTCTACATTTTTGTTCAACAAATATATTAAAAAGTTAAACAAAAATAGAATTTGACTTTAGAATGATGTGTTAAAATTTAGACTAAAACCATAATTCTCGGGAACGAA
>JBELHR010000043.1:9005-13004 GCA_042091275.1 Flavobacteriaceae bacterium | reverse complement strand
ATGGAAATGTCTGAAGGATTTTCATCTCCACTAATAACAAGTGGATTTGCACTAATTGGAGCATTATTTGTAGGTTTTATTATATCTTTGTTCACAACTTTAATCTTGAAAAAGGGAGAAGAATAAAAATAAAAATATATGAATATATCGGTAGTCATTCCTTTATTAAACGAAAGCGAATCTTTACCAGAATTATACGATTGGATTGCAAGAGTTATGCAGTCCAATCGTTTTTTATATGAAATCATTTTTGTCGATGATGGTTCTACGGATGACTCATGGAATATAATTTCGCAGTTAGCAGAAAATCACAAGGAGGTCAAGGGAATACGTTTTACTCGTAATTTCGGTAAATCTCAAGCTCTTCACGCTGGTTTTGAACAGACATCAGGTGAGGTGATTATTACCATGGATGCAGATCTTCAAGATAGTCCAGATGAAATACCGGAACTTTACAAACTTATAAAAGAGCAAGACTTGGATCTTGTCTCCGGATGGAAAAAGAAGCGATACGACTCCGCTATTCGCAAAAATATTCCTTCAAAACTCTTTAATTGGGCAGCCAGGAAAGCTTCTGGTTTATCTTTAAATGACTTTAATTGTGGTTTGAAAGCATATAAGTCTGCAGTTGTCAAGAATATTAATGTTTATGGCGAAATGCACCGCTATATTCCTGTATTGGCAAAAAATGCTGGTTTTGATCGCATAGACGAAAAAGTTGTGCAACATCAAGCTAGAAAATACGGAGAAACTAAATTTGGAGCCAACCGTTTTATCAACGGTTTTCTGGATTTGATAACCATTAGTTTTATTTCGAGATTCGGAAAGCGCCCCATGCATCTTTTTGGACTTTTAGGTAGCCTTATGTTTCTTGTGGGATTCACCCTAGCAATATATCTCGGTGTAAACAAATTAGTCTATGTTTTCTATCTAGAGAAAGCTGCTCCTCTTATCGCCAACAATGCTTGGTTTTATATTTCACTTACTTCCATGTTAATTGGAACCCAATTGTTTTTAGCAGGATTTTTAGGAGAACTTGTGCTAAAGAGTCAAGAGCGTGAAAAACGATATCTGATAGACACCAAAATTTTATAATACTTTATATAAATTTGCAAAAAAAAGAAAATGGAAATAGATACTTTAAAAAGTAGTGCTTTAGATTGGTTGAGTGACGTATTTGATGCTGATACTCAAAAAGAAGTGCAAGAGGTTTTAAACGGCCCTCAAGAGGAACTAACCGATAGGTTTTATAAAGATTTGGAGTTTGGAACTGGCGGTATGCGAGGTATGATGGGAGTTGGAACGAATCGCATCAATAAATATACTTTAGGAAAAGCTACTCAAGGACTGGTGAACTATATGAAGCTGACCCATCCTAATGAAGATTTAAAAGTTGCCATAGCCTACGATTGCAGACATAATTCAGATACCTTCGCAAAAATTGTAGCTGATGTCTTAACTGCTAATAAGGTAAAGGTCTTTCTCTTTGATGCCTTGCGCCCTACTCCAGAACTATCCTTTGCAGTTCGCTATTTTGGTTGTACTGCAGGCATCGTTCTTACAGCATCTCATAATCCACCTGAATACAATGGCTATAAAGTATATTGGAAAGATGGAGGTCAAATTGTACCCCCTCAAGATGCAGGGATAATTGAACAAGTAAAAGCACTACATTTTTCAGATATAAATTTTAAAGGAGAAGACACCTTGATCCAAGAGATTGGAAAAGAAGTAGATCAGGCCTTTATCGAGGGCTCTATTGCCAATACATGTGGATCAATTCAGGGAAGAGAGGATTTAAAAATCGTATTTACTTCTCTTCACGGAACTGCAGTAAAGTTAGTTCCTGATACACTAAAAGCTGCTGGATACAGCGATGTGCATTGTGTGGAAGAACAAAATGAACCAGATGGTTCCTTTCCAACGGTAAAATCTCCTAATCCAGAAGAACCTGAGGCCCTTTCTATGGCTGTTGCACTAGCGGATAAAATAGGTGCGGACATCGTGCTTGGAACCGATCCAGATGCGGATCGAATTGGCGTAGCAGTTAGAAATTTAAAAGGGGAACTCGTTCTTTTAAACGGAAACCAGAGTATGGCCGTTATGAGCTCTTTTTTAATTAAAAATTGGAAAAATCAGGGTAGAATCAATGGAAAACAGTTTATGGGATCCACCATTGTTTCCTCTGACTTGGTAAATGAAATAGGATCTTCAAATGGAGTGGAAGTCAAAATCGGACTGACCGGTTTTAAATGGATTGCCAAAATGATTAAAGATCATTCCGATCTCGATTTTATTGGTGGTGGCGAAGAGAGTTTTGGATTTATGGTAGGAGATTTTGTCAGAGATAAAGATGCGGTTAGCGCTGCACTTTTAGCCTGTGAGATTGCCGCCGATGCAAAATCCAAAGGAAGTTCATTTTATGAAGAACTTTTGGAATTATACCTAAAACACGGATTTTTTAAGGAAAGACTTATTTCTCTTGTAAAAAAGGGAATGGATGGAGCAGAACAAATTTCTAATATGATGCGTGATTTAAGAGCCAATCCTTTGACGGAACTCGACGGAAGCAAAGTGACGCGTTTGTGTGATTATCAAAGTGGTTACGAAACAGATCTGATAACTGGAGAAAAACACGAAATGAATCTACCTGCATCTAACGTCTTGATCTTTCACACTGAGGATGGTAGTAAAATTGCTGCTAGACCAAGCGGAACAGAACCTAAAATCAAATTCTATTTTAGTGTACGAGGTTCTTTGACCGATATAAAAGAAGTGGATTTAGTCGAGTCTGAATTAGATCAAAAAATAGATAGAATTATTAGTGAAATGAATTTACTGAATGAGTAATTTTCGAAGAATAATGTCCTATGCCCGACCTTACAGAAGGTTCGCGGGTTTAAATATTATAAACAATATACTTTATGCATTGTTTAATGTTTTATCCGTTTTGGGTTTTATACCTGTTTTGGGGATTCTTTTTGGACAGGAACAAAAAGTTTATGAAAAACCTGTTTTTAAAGGGTTTTCTGATTTGTACTCCTATTTAGAGGGCAGTTTAAACTATAAGGTCACATCAATTATTGAAACAGAGGGTATCAATTCTGCCCTTATGTTTATCTGTTTTTTGTCCTTTAGTTTGTTCTTTTTTAAAAACTTATTCCGCTATGGAGCCTCGTTTTTCTTAGCTTATCTGCGAAATGGAGTGATTAAAGACCTTAGAGATACCCTTTACAGTAAAATGGTTAGTTTACCCCTCTCCTATTATTCTGAAACAAAAAAAGGAGATGTCATGGCGCGTATGACCTCTGATGTACAAGAAGTACAGACCTCCTATCTAAACTCACTAGAAACCTTAGTAAGAGAACCATTAACCATAGTATTGACTTTGGCATCTATGTTTGCAATAAGTGCAAAATTGACCTTATTTGTATTTATTTTATTACCTGTATCCGGGTTTATAATTTCATCTATTTCAAAAAAACTCAAAGCAAAATCGGCTTTAGCCCAAGAGGAGACTGGTAACTTTATTTCTTTTCTCGAAGAAACGCTTGGAGGTCTTAGGATTATAAAAGGTTTTAATGCCGAAAAAATATTGGAGACAAAATTCACGAATTCCACAGATAAATTTTCGAAGCTAATGACGAGTGTAATACACCGAAAAACTTTGGCTTCTCCTATGAGTGAGTTTTTAGGTTCTGCTACCATCATCGCTATTTTGTGGTTTGGTGGAAGACTGGTTCTCGGAAACGAGAGTGATATGACTCCTCAGGAGTTCTTTGGATATATCGGTCTATTTTATTTAGTCTTAAATCCAGCTAAAGCGCTTTCTACAGCTTTTTATAGTATCCAAAAGGGGAATGCTTCGGCGGAACGAATTTTGGAGGTTTTAGATGCGGATAATCCCATAAAAGAAATTGCCAACCCCATTGTAAAGGAGGAATTCTTAGAGCGTTTAAATTTGGACAATATATCCTTTAAATACGAGGATGAATATGT
>JBELHR010000043.1:0-8905 GCA_042091275.1 Flavobacteriaceae bacterium | reverse complement strand
ACGCAAGTATGGAATCTATAGTGGAGGCAGCAAAAATTGCCAATGCTCACGAATTTATCAGCTTACTCCCACAAGGTTATGATACCAATATTGGTGATGGTGGAAACAAATTATCTGGAGGGCAAAAGCAACGCTTGTCTATAGCGCGTGCAGTACTTAAAAATCCACCTATCATGGTTTTGGATGAGGCTACATCTGCTCTGGATACAGAATCGGAAAATTTAGTCCAATCTGCCTTAGACAATATGATGAAACACAGAACGAGTTTGGTTATTGCACATCGTTTGTCTACCATTCAAAAAGCCGATTTGATTGTCGTAATGCAAAAAGGAGAAATCGTAGAACAAGGAAAACACGAGGAATTAGTTGCTCTCAAGGGAAGCTATTACAAGCTGGTTACTATGCAGAGCTTATAAAAGACTTGACTTTACTTCCAATCCAAGCTTTGCGCCCTCTTCCATCATCAAAGTTTTAGCCGCTTCAAATTCATTCGGGATTTGACCGTCGAGAACCGCCTCTTTGATACGTTCTTTTATAATTCCAATTTCCTTCCCTGGTTTTAGGTCAAAGGTCTCCATTATCAATTCCCCACTTACTGGCGGTTGGAAATTTCGAACGTGATCCCTCTCCTCTATTTCCTTGATTTTTTTTCGAACTTCTTTAAAGTTATTGTGATACCTCTTGAATTTATTCGGGTTCTTAGTAGTAATGTCTGCCTCACATAAAAGCATCAAATTATCCAAGTCCTCTCCTGCATCAAATATCAAACGACGAACCGCTGAATCCGTTACATTTTGGGCCAAAACTATAGGTCTAGAACTCAAGAGAACCATTTTTTGAACCAATTTCATCTTGTTATTCAAGGGCATTTTCAGTCTTCTAAACAAACGAACCACCATCTTGGAGCCAACAAATTCATGGGCGTGGAAAGTCCATCCCGTACCTTTTACAAACTTTTTGGTAGGAGCCTTTCCAATATCGTGGAGAAGTGCCGCCCAACGCATCCAGAGATCATCTGTGGTTTGGGCGATATTATCAACTACCTCCAAGGTGTGGAAAAAGTTATTTTTGTGGCTTTGACCTTCAATATCCTCAACAATATCTAAGGCTGTCAATTCGGGCATTATAAGATTTAACAATCCACTTTTATAGAGCAATTCAAAACCTATAGAAGGCTTATCTGTGGAAAGTATTTTATTTAATTCATCTACAACGCGCTCCTGAGATATTATCGAAATACGATCTGCACAAGATTTTATCGCTTCAAAAGAAGTTGCTTCAATCTCAAAATTTAGCTGACAAGCAAAACGAATTGCTCTTAGCATTCTCAACGGATCATCGCTGTAAGTTACTTCTGGAGCTAATGGAGTTTTAATTAACTTTTCTTCCAAGTGATTTAACCCGCCAAAAGGATCGACTAACTGTCCGTAATTTGATTCGTTAAGGCTTATGGCTAGCGCATTTATGGTGAAATCTCTTCTGTTTTGATCATCTGAGAGCAATCCAGGACTCACCTCCGGGTTACGAGAATCACTTGAATAAGATTCTTTTCGCGCACCGACAAATTCAATTTCTATATCCTCATAGCGCAACATTGCTGTACCAAAATTCTTAAAAACCTTTACTGGAGTACTTTTTGGCAATAATTCAGCAACTTTTTTAGCGAGTTCAATACCATCTCCTAGAGATACGATATCAATATCCTTGGCTTTGCCTCTTTCGAGGATTGCATCCCGCACAAATCCACCAATCACATAAGCTTCTTGCCCCAAATCAGCAGCTGCCTGTTTAATAAAGCTAAAAACCTCTGATTGAATACTCTCCTCTGCCTTGAAATCTACTAACATCTTAATCTCTTATCACGCTAATATGTCCGTTTTGATCATACTTTACAATCTTGGAAGACTTATTCGCTTTTTGTTCGAGCTGCAAATTTATGATATAATCTACCTTCTCCAAAATTAACGGATTAATTTCTTTAAACGATAAGGGAGTCTCTTGACCGCTAATATTTGCCGATGTCGATACAATCGGTCTACCAAAAGATCGGATGAGATCTTGACAAAATGCATCCTTTACAATTCGTATGGCTATACTTCCATCCGGTGCCAAAGCATTTTTTGGAAATCCTATTGGGTGGGAATAAACCACAGTGGTTGGTCGAGGCTCTGCTCGGAGGTAATCTTCGATACCCTCTGGAATTTGAGCCAAGTAATCTCTCAACATATCAAAATCACAAACCAAAACGATTAAACTCTTGGAAAACGCTCTTTGTTTCAAGCTGTAGATCTGATTTATCGCCATGGAGTCCAAGGCATCACAACCAAGGCCCCATACCGTATCTGTAGGATATAGAATACTCCCTTTAGTGTTTAATACTTTAAGGGCCTCCTTTATAAATTGACTGTGATTTTTCATTAGTTTTGCTTAAAGAAACAAAGTTAAAAAATATGGGTAAACTATTGGCCTTCGATTACGGTTTAAAACGTTGTGGTGTAGCAGTTACAGATGAATTACAAATCATTGCTTCAGGCTTAGAAACCGTAGCGAGTTCAGATATTTTTAAATGGCTAGAGAACTATTTAAAAACCGAAAATATAGAGGGATTTGTAGTTGGGCTTCCTCTGCAAATGAATGGTAAACCCAGTGAATCTACGGAAATCATAGAAAAATTTGTAAGCAAATTAAAATTTAAAAACCCAAGTATACCTGTACATCGTATCGATGAGAGATTCACTTCAAAAATAGCCTTTAACAGCATGATTGATAGTGGATTAAGCAAGAAAAAAAGAAGAGATAAAGCTCTTGTTGACGAAATCAGTGCTACACTAATCTTACAAAACTACATGGCAAGTCGTTAAAAGAATCAAATTCTTCTTACTTTTGCCACAAAATTTTAATTATGATATTACCAATAGTCGCTTACGGGGATCCTATACTCAGAAAAATGGGAGAAGAAATTACCCCAGATTTTGAGGATCTAAGCGGTCTTATAGACAATATGTTCGAAACCATGTACAAAGCACATGGAGTCGGTTTGGCTGCTCAGCAAATAGGCAAAGCTTTGCGTTTGTTCGTTATTGATGCTGCTCCTTTTGCCGATGATGAGGAACTATCAAAAGAGGAAATTGAATTTTTAAAATCCTTTAAAAGATCCTATATAAACCCTGTGATTATTGAAGAATCTGGAGAAGAGTGGCCCTTTAACGAGGGGTGTTTGAGTATACCTGGAATCAACGAGGATGTATTTCGTTTTGAAACTATCAAAATTCAATACCAAGATTTAGATTTTAATACCCATGAGGAAATTTTGACTGGCTTGGCAGCTCGAATTTTTCAACACGAATACGATCATATCGAAGGAGTACTATTTACCGATCACTTATCAGGATTGAAAAAAAGACTCTTAAAGAAAAAACTAGAAAATATAACCAAAGGAATTGCAGATGCTGCTTATAGAATGCGATTCCCAAAAGCTAAAAGAAAATAAATTATGGCATTAGATAAAATAATTTCAGTTACCGGGAAACCAGGATTGTTCGAAATCATAGCACAATCGAAAGGCGGATTTATCGTAGAATCACTAATCGACAAAAAGAGATTCCCAATTGGTGCAACTCACAATGTCAGTGTTCTAAATGACATCGCAATTTACACTTATGATGAGGAGCTTCCTTTGAGAATTGTACTAAAGAGAATCTTCGATAAGTATGAGGGAAAAGAAAGTTTAAATCCAAAATCTTCAGGAAAGGATTTGGTAAACGTATTTGAAGAGGTAGTGCCAGATTTTGATCGCGAACGTGTTTACGCTTCCAATATCAAAAAAGTGTTACAGTGGTATAACTTATTATTGACCAACGAATTTGACTTCGCTTCCTTAGAAGTAGAAGCTGAAGAGACACCACAAGAAGAATCCTAGATATGCAATCCGGGAGTAAGCAAAAGGATTTAGAGGCGATTGAAAGGCTACTTTTCATCATGGATGAGTTGCGTAAAAAATGTCCTTGGGATCAAAAACAAACTCTCGAAAGCTTGAGACATCTCACTATTGAGGAAACTTACGAGCTCGCAGATGCTATTTTAGAGGACGACAAGGCCGAAATTAATAAGGAATTAGGGGATTTATTGCTTCACATCGTGTTTTATGCCAAAATTGGCTCCGAAACAGGAGATTTTGACATGAGTACTATCGCGCATTCCATTTGTGAGAAATTGATTCACAGACATCCTCATATCTATGGTGATGTCGAAGTTCAAGATGAGGAAGAGGTCAAAAAGAATTGGGAAGCTCTCAAACTGAAAGAAGGAAGAAGTTCTATTTTGGAAGGAGTGCCGAAATCCCTGCCTGCTCTTATTAAATCCAGCCGAATTCAGGATAAGGTATCCGGTATTGGTTTTGATTGGGATAATAGACTTCAAGTACTCGCAAAAGTAAAAGAAGAAATAGAGGAACTCGAAGAAGAAATTACCAATGGTACAGTCGAAGATGTCGAACAAGAATTTGGAGATTTGTTATTTTCACTAGTGAATTACGCCCGCTATATTGGTGTAAACCCTGAAAATGCCTTGGAACGGACGAATAAAAAGTTTATAAACCGATTTCAGTTTATGGAAGAAGAACTAAAACGGGAAGGTATTTCGTTTAGCGAATTAAATCTCAAACAGATGGACGTCTATTGGGATAGAGCAAAACAAAGAGAAAAAAAAAGCTAGTCGAATGACTAGCTTTTTTTTATTAAAAGTGATAACGAACAAAGGCCTCCATAGCCGCATATCGGGCCAAACCTAGTTGATCGTAAAGATCTGCTGTTTCCTTATTGCGTTCTTCCGCACGTTGCCAAAATTCTCTGGCATCGTTTCCTTGAAAAACAACCCCATCTTTTTGAGATTGATGCTTGAAAATACTGTGTCGTTTTTGGATTACTTGACTAGGACTCATTGGAACTGCCATCTCAATTTCCTCCATAGACCACTCTTGCCAAGCTCCGCGATATAACCAAACCCAGCATTCTTCCATGAATTTTTCTGATTTTACTTGATCTAAAGCACTAAAGATTCCATCTAAACAGACCTTATGTGTCCCGTGAGGATCGGCTAAATCTCCAGCAGCATAAATTTGATGTGGTTTGATAATACCGATTAAATCCTTAATAAGATCCACGTCAATCTGACTCAAAGGTTTCTTTTCTATGGTTCCCGTTTCGTAAAAAGGTAGATCCATAAAATGGATACTCTCATTATCCAATCCTACAAAATGACAACCCGCTCTCGCCTCACTCTTTCGGATAAGTCCTTTAATTTTTCGAACCTCTTCAATATCTATATCGCTAGAGCGCTTTTGCTCCATAAAATTGATAGCTTTTTGATAGATACTGTTTGCCTCGTTGCTTCCAATTTTAAATTTTTGGTTGTAATCCCTTACAAAATCTGCGAATCGCAGAGCTTCTGAATCTGCTACCGCTATATTTCCAGAGGTCATATAAGCGACGTGAACCTCATGTCCTTGGTCCACTAAACGCTGAAAAGTACCTCCCATGGAAATCACATCATCATCTGGATGAGGACTGAAAATTATAACTCGTTTTTTCTCTGGCTGCGCTCTTTCTGGTCTTCTAGAATCATCCGCGTTTGGCTTACCTCCTGGCCAGCCTGTAATTGTATTTTGAAGATCGTTGAATATTCTAATATTAAGATCGTATGCGTTTCCTGCTGAAATCAACAAATCACTCATACCGTTCTCGATATAATCTGCTTCAGTCAAAGTCAAAACAGCCTTTTCTAATTCCAAGGCCAAACCTACTACTGCCTTTTTTATAAGCTTATCTGTCCAGTTGACATCACCTACTAACCAAGGTTTCTTAACTCTTGTTAAATCTGCAGCCGAACCCTGATCTAAAATAAAGGTTGCATTATTGTGATCTTGCAAAAAGGATGCAGGAACACGATTTGTAATTTCGTCCTCCAAAGAGCGTTTGATAATCGAGGCTTTGTTTCCCCCCCAAGCCATCAAAATAACTTCTTTGGCTTCCATAATTTTCTTAACCCCTAAAGTTATGGCAGTTTTTGGAGTATTGTTTAGACCTAGAAATTCTGGACTAGCATTCACTCTAGTGATATGATCCAAAGCGACAAGTCTCGTCTTGGAATTTACCATAGATCCAGATTCGTTAAAACCGATGTGACCGTTAGAACCAATACCTAAAACTTGAAGATCAATACCTCCCAAGGCTTCGATCTTTTCTTCATAGGATTGACAATAACGCTGAATCTCCTCTTTTGTCAAAGTACCATCAGGAATAAAAATATTTTCAGGTAATATATCTACGTGATCGAAAAGTAACTCCTTCATAAATCTGACATAGGAGTGAATGGAATCGGGTTCCATAGGGTAATACTCGTCTAAGTTAAAACTGATGACATTAGAGAAACTCAATCCCTCCTCGCGATGTAATCTAACTAATTCAGCATATAAGCCTTTAGGCGTTGACCCTGTCGCTAGACCGAGAACACACATTTGATTCTTTTCTTGTTTCTCAACAATGAGTTTAGAAATTCTAGAGGCGACTACCTTAGATGCCTCTGTTGAGTTTTCAAAAATTAGAGAAGATGCATTTTCAAATCGTTTCTCAAAACCGGTTGCTTTGTCATAAATACTAATCATAATCTATAAAACTTTTGCTTTAATTTTACTCCAAACTTTAATTAATCCTATACCCGAAACCAGAGCTAATATTCCAGTAATCAGGGCACTTTGATATTCTCCATAGATCAAATATCCCACGCAGAACAGCGATCCATATATCAAAAACATACCCAATAGCATCGCCAGTATTCCAGCGGGAACAGACCATGATCCTTCCCCACTCGTGATATCTATGCCTCTGTCTTTTGCTCTTTGAATTATTTTTTTCCAACCGGGACCACCGGGTTGTGTCTTTTTATAAAAGGATTCTAATACCTCTTGTTTTTCTGCCGGTGTAATGAAAGTGACCACCAACCAAACAACAGTGGTTATAAGAACGACTAGAGGAAATTTTAAATACGGTTGCATTCCTGTTTCCTCATTGAACAAGGCCTCAGAAACCGAACTCAAATTAAATATTATGGATACTATACCGGATACTAACATTGCTGAAATCTCACTCCAAGCGTTGATTCTCCACCAAAACCATCTCAAAATAAAAATCAATCCAGTTCCTGCACCAAACATCAAAATGTATTGGAACAACTGAACCGCATTTGTTAATAATAAGGCGATTCCGGCACTTACAACCATGAGTATAACAGTAGAAATCCGACCTACATTAACCAATTCTTTTTCACTGGCATCCGGTTTGACTTGAACGCGATAAAAATCATTTACTATATAAGAGGAACCCCAGTTTAAATGGGTTGAAATTGTAGACATATAAGCTGCTATCAAGGAAGCTAAAACCAATCCCAATAATCCACTTGGAAGTTTTGTTAACATTGCTGAGTAGGCCAAATCATTTCCTAACTTGCTCTCCGAAACATTTGGAAAGGCCTCTTGAATACTCATGATATCTGGATAAACCACCAACGAAGCTAAAGCCACCAAAATCCATGGCCAAGGACGCAGAGCATAATGCATAATATTAAAAAAGAAGGTCGCTCCTATCGCGTGATTTTCGTCTTTAGCAGCCAACATACGTTGCGCTATATAACCTCCACCTCCTGGTTCAGCTCCTGGGTACCAAGAACTCCACCACTGAACTGCGAGAGGGATTACCAAAAGCATAATCACTTGTTCCCTATTATTAAAATCGGGTAATAAATTAATTTTATCTGCAACATTTGGGTGGGTAATCAAAGCCTCAAGTCCTCCTACCTCTGGAAGATTCACCAAATAATACGCCGCACCAATGGCTCCTCCCATAGCGACAAAAAACAGCAAAAAGTCAGTATAAACCACTCCTTTGAATCCTCCAACTGCCGAAAAGATAACAGTAACCAAACCAGCTATACCGACAGTAGAAATAGGATCGAGACCCAACATGATCTCACCAATTTTAATGGCTGCAAGAGTAACTCCAGCCATGGCTAAAATATTAAAGATAATACCTAAATAGACTGCTCTAAATCCCCTTAAAAAATGAGCAGGTTTACCGCCATATCGCAAATCGTAAAATTCTAAATCTGTAGTAACTCCACTTTTTCTCCACAATTTAGCATAGACAAATACTGTTAAAAGACCAGTGATTAAAAATGCCCACCAAGCCCAATTACCCGCGACACCGTCTGACCTTACAAGGTCTGTAACTAAATTTGGAGTATCTGTTGAAAAAGTAGTTGCCACCATGGACAATCCCAATAACCACCAGGGCATATTTCTTCCGGATAAAAAGAATTCACTTGAACTCTTTCCGGAGGTACGCGAAACGTATATACCGATAAAAAGGGTTGTTGAAAAGAAGAGAATTATAAGAATATAATCTAAGGTAGACAGATCTATCATTTTAATTTATTTTGCTTTAGCTCAAGTTAGCGATTTAGATAATGTCGAACACCATATATTTACCAAAAAAGTGTGTTCGAACACACAAATATATTAAAATTCTTAAAACCACAAAATTAATTACCTTTATCCCATGAGTTCAAAATATACAATTGCCGATATAGCAAAGCTTTCCGGTGTTTCAAAAGGTACAGTGGATCGCGTCTTACACAATAGAGGTCGCGTCTCGCAGAAGGCATTAGACAAGGTCAATACCGTCTTAGAAAAAATTGATTACTCCCCAAATGTGATGGCCAAACAATTGAAGAGGACTAAGGATTACCAGATATATTTACTTATTCCAGATCCGAAATTGGATGCATATTGGTCCACTTGTCAAAACATTATTAAAAAGAAAACAGAGGAATATCAAAATCTTGGTATTCAATT
>JBELHR010000012.1:30149-62451 GCA_042091275.1 Flavobacteriaceae bacterium | reverse complement strand
TTAGTGCAAATCCACTTGTTATTAGTGGAGATGAAAATCCTTCAGACATTTCCATGGCGGCTTCTATTTGTTCTGATGTCATATTCTGTTCAACATAAGTTTGGCGAGTTACCTCCATCATATTTGCCATATAATCAGGCTCTATGAAATTCATAAATATTTGTTGGTAAATGACTATTATGATTGCAGATATTAACGCAATTCCAATCCCAACTTTAAGGCCTTCTCCAAAGCTTAGGAGCCCTTGATTACTTGATCTAAAAGCTTTGGTTCCTAGAAAGATAAAAACTATGGAAATCACAAAACCTAAAACGGATTCCCACCAAACTATCTCGTAGGTCATCCCTAGGACATATTTTATTAATTGAATTAGAATTGATGCAAGACCTAGATAAAGGCCATAATTAAGCATGATAGATTTTGAAGATGTCGTTTGGTTTTCCATTTTATTGTTTGATTTAAGTTTGGATTTAATAAGTCTCAAAACGGACAAAATGTTACAAAATTCATAACTTCTTGTTAATTAGATTCTTATTTAGGTAATTCAAATATATATAAAAAAAGCACTATTTCGATGCTAAACAATAAAGAAAAGATTATATATTTGCAGCGGCAAGTCCTACACAACTAGCTCCCTTTGAATCCCCCAGGGCGGGAACGCAGCAAGGGTAATTGGTCGTAGCAGTGTGATGTAGGTCGCTTGCCATTTTTTCCTTTCTTTTCTCCTTTTTAAACGTATATTTGCATCAAATTTAAATACGTTTTACATGAAATTTTTTATTGACACGGCTAATCTCGAACAAATTAAAGAAGCGGAAGCTCTTGGTGTTTTAGACGGAGTTACAACTAATCCTTCTCTTATGGCTAAAGAGGGTATTACTGGACAGGATAATATTATCAATCACTATAAAACTATTTGCGACTTAGTAAGTGGAGATGTTAGTGCAGAAGTTATTTCAACTGATTTTGACGGAATGGTTTCGGAAGGGGAGGCCTTGGCTGCTTTGAACCCTCAGATTGTGGTAAAACTTCCGATGACAGCCGATGGAGTAAAGGCGTGTAAATATTTCTCTGCAAAGGGGATAAAGACTAACGTGACTCTAGTATTTTCTGCTGGTCAGGCTCTTTTAGCTGCCAAGGCAGGTGCGACTTACGTATCTCCTTTTATCGGAAGACTAGATGATATCTCTACGGATGGTTTAAATCTTATCAATGAGATTCGTTTGATCTATGACAACTATAGTTATGAAACGGAAATCTTAGCTGCTTCTGTGAGACATACGATGCATATTATAGACTGCGCAAAGATTGGTGCTGATGTAATGACTGGTCCACTTAGCGCTATTAAAGGACTTTTGAACCACCCATTGACGGATATTGGTTTGGCAAAGTTCTTAGCAGATTACGCTAAAGGAAACTAAAAAATACAATTATCAGAAAAAACCGACGCTTATGGGTCGGTTTTTTTTGTGATAAGGGAGGTGAATTGGAATAATATTCCTAAATTTGCACCCTGAAAAATAACTTTTTAATTAATTTATTATGAATCATTACGAAACTGTTTTCATTTTGAATCCCGTTTTATCTGAAACTCAGATAAAGGAAACAGTACAAAAGTTTGAGGACTATTTGGTTTCTAGAGGTGCCGAAATGATTTCTAAAGAAAATTGGGGGCTAAAAAAATTAGCTTATCCAATTCAAAAGAAGAAAAGTGGATTTTATCATTTGTTAGAGTACAAGGCAGATGGGCAGACAGTTGCTCCATTTGAATTGGAATTCAGAAGAGATGATAGTATCATGCGTTATTTAACTGTAAAGTTAGACAAGCACGCTTCAGCATGGGCTGAGAAGAGAAGAGAACGTGTTAAAACTGCAAAAAAATAAGTTATGGCATCAATTGAACAACAAGCAAAAGGAGGAAAACAAGGTGACGTAAGATACCTGACTCCATTGGATATCGAAACTAAGAAAGAAGCTAAATACTGCCGTTTTAAGAAAAGTGGTATTAAGTATATCGATTATAAAGATGCAGATTTCTTAATGTATCTAGTTAACGAACAAGGTAAGATCTTACCACGTAGATTAACAGGAACATCATTGAAATATCAACGTAAAGTGGCTATCGCAATCAAACGTGCGCGTCACATTGCTCTAATGCCATATGTTGGTGATTTATTAAAATAATATAGCGACGTATCATGGAAGTAATATTAAGAAAAGACGTAGATAATTTAGGATTTCAAGACGATATCGTAAATGTAAAGAACGGATACGGAAGAAACTTTTTAATCCCTCAAGGTTTTGCACAACTTGCAACTCCTTCAGCGAAGAAAGTTTTAGCTGAAAACTTAAAGCAAAGAGCTTATAAAGAAGCTAAGATTATAGAAGATGCGACAAAAGTTGCTAATTCTATCAAGGCTTTAGAAATTAAAATACCTGCTAAGACAGGAACAGGTGATAAATTGTTTGGATCTGTAAATAATGCAGATTTAGCAGCTGCTATCTCTAAAAATGGAGTTGAATTGGATAAAAAATTCATCAAAGTTACTGGAGGTTCAGTGAAACGTTTAGGAAAGTACAACGCTAGCGTTCGTCTTCACAGATCTGTTGTTGTTGATATGACTTTTGAAGTTATAGCAGAATAACTATTTGAATATTAGAAAAAGGCACCTTTTGGGTGCCTTTTTTTTTGTCCCTTATTTTGAGGTATAAAAAAAGACCTTCCAAATTTGGAAGGTCTTTTTTTATTGTAATATGGTTTATAACTATCTTTTGATAGTTTGCTTTCTATCTGGTCCAACAGAAACGATGGTAATTTTCACACCAGTCTCCTTTTCGATAAAAGCGATATAGTCGTTTAATTCTTGTGGAAATTCGGATTCTTCGGTCAATGCTGTCAAATCTTTTTTCCACCCTTTGAATTCCTTGTAGATAGGGCTTACGTTTTCAGGTTCGATATTATAAGGGAAATGCTCAATAACTTCTCCTTTATATTTATAAGCAGTACAAACTTGAAGTTTGTCAAAACCAGACAATACGTCTGCCTTCATCATCATCAATTCCGTAACTCCATTTATCTGAACCGCGTATTTTAACGCTACTAAATCTAGCCAACCACATCTTCTTGGACGACCAGTAGTAGCTCCAAATTCGTGACCAACTTTAGCCATACGAGCTCCATCTTCATCGAAGAGTTCTGTTGGGAATGGTCCTGATCCAACACGGGTAGTATATGCTTTAAATATACCGTATACCGATCCAATTTTATTAGGAGCAACACCTAAACCTGTACAAGCTCCTGCAGCAGTAGTAGTTGATGACGTCACAAATGGATAGGTTCCAAAATCAACATCTAATAGAGAACCTTGCGCTCCCTCTGCTAAGATCTTTGTACCATTTTGAATAGCTTGAAACATATATTCTTCACTATCTACGAATTTTAATTCGCGCAAGCGATCCACACCGATAAAAAACTCTTCCTCTAACTCTTCCAAGTTATACTCTAGTTTAACATCGTAATGACTCAACATGTTTAAGTGCTTTTTTGTAAGCGCTTGATACCTCTCTTTCCAATCGGACAATTCTAAGTCCCCAGCACGCATACCGTTTCTTCCGGTTTTATCCATATAAGTTGGGCCTATACCTTTTAAGGTAGAACCAATCTTAGCTTTCCCTTTTGACGCTTCCGAAGCGGCATCCAAAAGTCTATGGGTTGGAAGAATAAGATGTGCTTTTCTCGAAATCACCAATTTGGCATTTAGATCCAGATTATAAGGAGCTAAATTATCTAATTCCTTTTTGAAGATAACGGGATCAACTACTACACCGTTTCCTACAATATTCACTGCATTATCGTGGAAAATCCCAGATGGAATAGTGTGCAATACATGTTTTTGTCCATCAAAAATTAAGGTATGTCCTGCATTTGGTCCACCTTGAAAACGAGCAATTAAATCGTATCCTTTCGTTAAAACGTCAACAATTTTCCCTTTTCCTTCATCTCCCCATTGGAGACCGAGTAATAAATCTACTGCCATTGATTTGTTTAATTTAGTCCTTTTTGGTACCATAGAAATACAAGGAGTGACTGTGTATTTCTATATTAAAAATATCTTCTATTGTTTTTTTAATTGTTTGAATTCTGGGATCGCAAAACTCCATAACCTCACCGGAGTCTGTGAGAATGACATGGTCGTGCTGTTTGTCAAAGTAACTCTTTTCGTAATGCGCTTGATTTTGTCCAAACTGGTGACGTCTTACCAATCCACATTCCAAAAGCAATTCGATGGTATTGTAAAGTGTTGCGCGACTAACTCTATAATTTTTATTTTTCATATTGATATAGAGAGATTCAATATCAAAATGATCATCCAAATCATAGATTTCTTGAAGAATAGCGAACCTTTCAGGTGTCTTGCGATGTTTGTGTACCTCTAGGTATTTAACAAACACATTTTTAACGATTTCCTGTTGATTGATTTCAGTCATAATGCGTATTCAATTAAAGGGTAAAAGTATGTATATTTTGTTACTTGGTAAAACGTTTGACAGATTTTACACCTTCAATCTTCTCAATTTGTTTGATTAGTTGATTTAATTGCTTGGTGTTTTTTATGCTAATGGTCAGATCTCCGTTAAAAAGCCCATTATTTCCATCGAAATTGATATGGTGAATATTTACGTTCATATTACTGGAAATAACTTGGGTGAGATTATTTACCATACCCATATTATCGAGACCTCTAATTTTTAGACTTACTTTAAACTCGCTATCTGCAGAATCAATCCAAGTAGCTTTTATGATGCGATAGGCATAATTAGATTGAAGACTTATCGCATTAGGACAGTCCGTTTTGTGAATTTTTATACCATCAGAAACTGTAGTAAACCCAAATACTTTGTCACCCGGAATGGGGTTACAACACTTGGCAAAGCTAAAATCCAAGGTCTGTTCATCGTCTCCAAATACGAGCGTATCGTAACTGTGTGTTACTTCCTCGGAATCTACAGCCTTGGTGTTTTTGGATCTCTTGATTTTGTTTTTGAAAAAATTCATAAAGGCATTCGAACGCTTGTTGGCAAATTCCTTTAATTCCTTGTTTTCGATTCTCCCTGCTCCAACTTGATAGAATAAATCAGAGGACGTATTCAGTTTAAAATAATTCGCCAACTCGTGAACGACATTTTGACTCATGTCAATTTTCATATGTCTGAGCTTGCGACTCAGCATTTCTTTTCCTTCGTTGGCAATTTGTTTTTCGTCGTCTCTTAAGGCATTTTTAATCTTAGTACGTGCACGAGAAGTTATTACGAAACTCAGCCATCGCGCAGTTGGTTTTTTGGTAGATGCAGTAATAATATCAACCTGATCACCAGAATTTAGTACGTGATCTATAGTGACTAGTTTCCCGTTAACTTTGGCTCCACGACATCGCAGACCTACGTCGGTATGAATGGCAAATGCGAAATCTAGAGCAGAAGCTCCTTTTGGCAAGGCTTTAATTTCTCCTTTTGGGGTAAACACAAAAATCTCTTTAGAATAGAGGTTAAGTTTGAAGTTCTTAACAAAGTCTACTGCATTTACGTTCGGATTCTCTAAGGTTTCCTTTAACTTATTTAACCAATCCTCAAGGCCATTTTCATCTGTCGTCCCTTGTTTGTATTTAAAATGTGCAGCATATCCTCTCTCTGCAATTTCATCCATTTTTTCAGATCTAATTTGAACCTCTACCCATTTTCCCATGGGCCCCATAACCGTGGTGTGAAGAGATTCATAACCAGTTGATTTTGGTTGGGATATCCAATCTCTTAGCCTTCCAGGGTTGGGTTTGTAGTGATCTGTTACAATGGAATATATTTTCCAAGCATCGAATTTTTCCTTCTTTTCAGTGCTTTTATAAATAATTCGTATTGCAAACTTGTCGTATACTTCGTCGAAGCTAACCCCTTGTTTCAGAATTTTTCTTCTGATTGAAAAGATGGATTTACTCCTTCCTTTTATGATATATTTAAAGCCCTCGCGATCCATGGTTTCTTGGATCTTAGCTTTGAAATTATCGATATACTCTTGCTGTTCTTCTTTACTTTCAACTATTTTGTTTAAAATATCGTTGTAAATCTCTGGTTCGGTGTATTTAAGCCCGAGATCCTCTAGTTCTGTTTTGATGTTATACAAACCGAGTCTATGGGCCAAAGGAGCATAGATATAGAGCGTCTCCGAGGATATTTTCAACTGCTTATGCGCTGGCATAGCATCCATCGTCTGCATATTGTGGAGACGATCTGCAATTTTTATCAATATTACTCGAACATCTTCGTTCAAGGTCAGGAGCATTTTCCTAAAGTTTTCCGCCTGAATAGATTCGTCTTGCTCTTTGCTTAACCTAGAGATTTTAGTGAGTCCTTTCACAATCAAAGCGACGCGTTCTCCAAATCGAGTTCGAATATCTTCGTGAGTAAAGTGAGTATCTTCTACAACATCGTGAAGCAGGGCAGAGGCAATAGAAGTGGCACCTAGACCAATTTCATAAGCTACAATTTTAGCCACTGCAATAGGGTGGAAAATATAAGGCTCTCCTGTTTTCCTTCTCTGATCACCATGGGCCTCTACTGCCAAATCAAAAGCAGATCGTATCAAGCTTTTATCTTTAGCAGAAAGTTTTTGATAGGTCCCTTTTAGAAGGTCTTTATACCTTCTGGCAATCTCTTTGTTTTCTTCTACTTCGGTTAGCGTGTATAGCATAAAGTAAAATTACGAAATTTAGAGCATTATGGCCTTAATCCGTTTGGCTAAATTGGGGTGGGAGTAATGAACAAATTCATACCATTTATCCGGATTTAAATTGGATAAAGATTTTCGACTGAGTTTCTTTAATGCTGTAATCAAATACGTACCACTTATATGGGTCTTTGCATAGTTATCGGCCTGATATTCGAATCTCCTAGATAAATAATTTATTCCTACCCCAGTAAATTCGGAAATTGGCTGATAAAGTAAAGAAAACACGATTAATCCAATATGGAAAGAAGGGGTTTCAATCCCTAAGGCACCTGACAAAAGTGGACTATTTAAAGCATAGGATAGGAGGAATAACATCAGACCTGTAAGACCAATTGTCAAGATCATATTGTAAAGCACATGTTTCTTTTTATAGTGTCCAATTTCGTGAGCGAGTACCGCAAGTATTTCATCCTCATCTAGGTCTTTAATCAAGGTATCGTACAAAACAATCCTCTTTTTTTTACCAAAACCACTGAAATAGGCATTAGCTTTTGAAGATCTCTTTGAACCGTCGAGGACATAGAGAGATTGCAGGTCAAAATTCAAATCATCTGCCAATTTGTAAATTTTATCTCTTAGTACTCCTGGACTTAAAGGACTTTGCTTATTAAATAAGGGAACAATCAAAGAGGAGTAAAAAAAAGTCATAAACAAGGAGAATGAGCTTATGACAATCCATGCGACCCACCAAAAATTCACCGTCAAACTTTGGTATATCCATATCAAAACAGCAAGTAAAACACCGCCGATTAATGAGGTGAATAATGTTCCCTTTATTTGATCGGTACAAAACAGGTAAAAGCTAGAATTATTAAAACCAAACCTCTCTTCGATATAAAATATTTTGTAGTAGGAAAAGGGCAGATTAATAATATAGGAAGCTACTCCCAATACACCAAAGTAACAGATAACGTGAAGGGTGTAGTTTAATTCAAAACTGTATAAGAACGCATCGAGTAATGCAAATCCATCTGCAAAAAAGAAGGTCAGAGTAACCAAAAGGCTAACGAGAGAACTCCATTGGTTAAGATTGTAATTTGCTGCTTGATATCGCATGCTATTCAAATAAGACTCTTTATCGTAAACATCTCTGACCACAGGATCTGGAATTTGAGTGGAGCTAACTTTATTTCTCATATCTAGAGTAAGATTCGCTAGATAATCTAAAATTAGAATTGTAATAAGCAGATAAAAGAGAAAGTTTGAATTCATTTTCGTTGTCTTTTTGCCTCAAATAAAATTACAGATGCAGAGATAGAGACGTTTAAGGAATCGATCTTTCCCTCCATTGGGATGATAATAGTCTCATCGGTATTGTCTAACCAAAAGTCACTCAATCCGTCCGCTTCCGTACCGACAACTAGAGCAGTTGATTTGGAAAAATCAGCCTTTAAATACGATTGGGCATAAGGCTTTAAGGCTGCAGCAAAAATACTCATTTCCTTTTTTCTCAAAAAATCGTGAATTTCCGAACTAGTTCCGACAATCACATTTGTTGTAAAAACGCAACCTACTGAGGAACGAATGACGTTTGGATTATACAAATCTGTTTTGAGATCTGCGATACATACCAAATCTATATTTGCAGCGTCTGCGGTGCGCAATAATGCACCAATATTCCCTGGTTTTTCTGGTGCTTCAGCAACTAATATTAGCGGGTTTTCTGCAAGTGATAGACTTTCGAATTCTCTGGAGATCGATATCATTTTTGCAACCAAACCCTCGGTACCTCCGCGGTAAGCTATCTTTTGATATACTTCAGAACTACAATATAATAAGTTGTCTTGGTTTAGATTATCTTCCAGCCGAAGGAGTTCATCAGAATCTATAATCTCAGGGCAAACAAATATTTTGTCAATCTCAAATCCGGATTCCTTGGCTAAAATAAATTCCCTCAATCCCTCCACAATAAATCTGTTTTGAGATTTTCGAGCCTTAGATTTTTCACGGAGTAAGACAAAATCCTTAACCCATTTATTCTGCGCACTACGTATCACGTCTGTCATAAATACAAAATTAAAAAAAAGCCTTCTTTTGGAAGGCTTTTCTATTATTTTTTGCTTGAATATTTTTCTGAATAGCGGTGGTATAACTCGGTTTGATGTGTTTCCAAACTAACATTCCTTCCTTGTATAAATACCTCTGTGACTTTGTTTCCAGTCATTTCCAAAGCATTTCCTTCGGATACAAATAGGGTAGCATCTTTTCCTAAACTAAGGCTTCCGCAAAAGCTATCAATATTTAAGATTTTTGCTGTGTTTAGGGTTATCAAAGAAAGCGCTTCCTCGTAAGAAAGACCATAACCAGCTATTGTCCCAGCATAAAACGGTAGGTTTCTGGTTTGCATTCTCTCCATATCTCCTGTGTTTTCAAGACCTACTAAAATACCAGCTTTAACTAGTTCAGCGGCCACTTTAAAGGGTAGTCTCACGTCCTCATCCTCAGAATTTGGCAAAGAGTGCACTCGCTTTAGTAAAACGGGTACATTTTTAGCTTTTAACTGATCTGTGATTTTATAGGCTTCAAAAGCTCCAACAAAAACATAATTATTTAGTCCGAGTTCGCTAGCCATCTGCATAGCATCTAACATTTGCCTCGCGCCATTGGTGTGAATATAGAGGTTTTGGCTACCGCCAAATACTCCGTTTAAGGCATCCATTTTTAAATCTTGAGGATCCTTAGAAGAAGCTAAATAAACTTTGGCAGAACGAAGGTAATCCACAATATTTTTCACTTCCTTTTTGTAATTGTCATTATATCTAACTCTACCCGATCTATAGGAGTAAGAGCTTGTACTCGGCCAATAAATATGCATTCCGTCATCGACGCTTAGGCCAGCATCTTCATAATTCCAAGCATCTAGTTGAACCACAGTAGAATTTCCTGCGATATATCCTCCTCTAGGAGTAACTTGAGCTGTCAATACACCATTTGGTCGACAAGATTCGACTATTTTTGATTCGGCATTATATGCGACAATTGCTCTAATACTAGGATTGAAGTCTCCAATTTCCTCCAAATCTGAACTCGCTTTTACCGCGTCGACTTCCACCAAACCTAAGCTACTGTTTGGAGCAATAAAACCGGGATAAACATGTTTCCCTTGTGCATCTATTACTTTTGAGAAATCTTGTCTATTCACTTCGCTTGAAGTTCCAACATAAACGATCTTACCTTCTTTAAAACCGATAGCGGAGTTTTCAATAATCGTTCCATCTCCAATATGAGCAGTAGCTCCGAGAATCAGTATGTCTTCTGTTTGAGAAGGACCAGGAGTTTGTTGCGCTTGTACATTGCTAAATAAAAGTAAAGCAACTAGGCCCATTATATATTTAATCTTCATAATTTAAAGTATAAAATTCTAAGGTTTGGCATTCGTAAAGCTTTTCCGCTTTTTTCTCAGGTTTAACTGTTTTTAAACCTTTGTTTTTTGCTGCAATCATTTTGTTTGTCAAACGAGATCTATCTTGTTGATCCGCTTTGCGCAATTTCGCATCTTCTTCGATAGAGAAGTATATCACTCCTTCTACCATTGTGAATTCTGCTTTGGCTCTCGCCTCCATAGGATGATAGTCCCACAGAACTAAATCTGCATCCTTACCGACTTTAATACTACCCAATCTATCGTCTAGGTGTAGTAATTTGGCTGGATTTAAAGTGACAAATTTCCAAGCTTCTTCCTCCGATACATTTCCGTATTTCACGGCCTTACCGGCCTCTTGATTCAGTCTTCTGGACATTTCTGCATCATCTGAATTAAATGCAACGGTCAGACCGACATCGTGCATAATAGCTCCGTTATAGGGAATAGCGTCGTTAACCTCGTATTTATAAGCCCACCAATCTGAGAATGTTGAGGCTCCTACACCGTGTTCTTTCATCTTGTCGGCAACTTTATATCCCTCTAAAATATGCGTGTAGGTATTGATGTTAAAATTAAACTGATCTGCAACGCCCATAAGCATTAAAATCTCAGAGGCAACATAGGAGTGGCAGGAGATGAAGCGATCTTTACCAAGTATTTCTGCCAAAGTTTCCATTTCCAAATCCGTGCGCTGTTCTATTCCCGCTATCTTATTTTGACGGTATTTTTCCGCTTGTGTAAAATAATCGATGTACATCTGTTCAACACCAGTTCTGGTTTGAGGGAAACGATCGGTCGCAAAAGGATATCTAGACTGTTTAACATTCTCTCCCAAGGCAAATTTGATGTATTTTGGAGAATCGCTGATCAACATGTCATCCGGTAAAGACCCCCATTTCATTTTTATGATTGCAGACTGACCACCAATTGGGTTTGCGGATCCATGAAGAATCTGAGCAGTAGTAACACCACCGGCTAAATTTCTATAAATATTGACATCCTCAGAATCAATTACATCCTCAATAGAAACCTCTGCAGAGGAATTATGTCCTGCTTCATTGATACCATTTGCTCCGATATGCGTGTGTTCATCAATAATACCAACGGTTAAGTGCTTGCCAGTTCCATCAATTACCGTGGCTCCTGATGCTCTGAGGTTAGTACCAACTTTTGATATTTTACCAGCTTTTACAAGGACATCTGCACCTTTTAAAATTCCTTCTTCCTCATTAGTCCAAACTGTAGCATTTTTTATCAGGTAGGTTTTGGCCTCCGGCATTTCCGTTCTACCAAACGCCATGTTAGGGAAGCGTACTTTCGGTAGGTCAACACCCTTTTTTGATTTGGATGATTTCTTTTCTTTTGGTTCAAAGTCACTTACTTTTTCCAGGCTCCAAAGAACTTCATTTCCGTCAGGTAAACTAGCGTTTCCTGCAATACTCTCCCCCTCGATTACTGGAGCGTTTAACAAAGTGAATTCGTCTGGATTTTCTCCTGCGACGATTAAATTAAACCAGCCGTCTTTAACGCTTAGCTTTGTACCGTAAGTCTGATCTCCTCGTTTGAGTTCAGCGGCTAATTTTTCTGGACTTCCCTTAAGAGAAAGTTCATAAACTTCATCAGACAGCGATAATTTATACTCTCCTCGAAGGTCTGTATCTGTCCAAGGATTAATATCATTTTGTACTCCTTGAACCCAGTTTTGGTACAGTGTGTTTCCTGAAGAGAAAAGCTCTCCTGATGAGATTATGAAATTTGCCCATTTACCAGTTTCCAATGTCCCCAACTCATTTTCACGATTTAAAAATCTAGCTGGTACAACAGTCAATGCATCTAGTGCATCTTCTTTCGAAAAACCAGAGGATACAGCGGTTTCCATCTTCTTTGTAAAATCCTTGACATTCTTTAGATCTGCAGATGTAAGTGCAAATTCAATTCCATTCTCCGCCAAAATAGCTGGGTTAAATGGGGCTTCCTCCCAATTCTTCAAGTCTCCAAGAGAAACATAATCTTGAGAATATATATCCGTCATGTCAAAAGCATCTGGGAAATTTACTGGAATTATCAATCGATTACCAGAGGCCTTGATTGCGGAAACATATTCGTATTCATCACCACCTCCTTTTATGATATAATTCAAATTAAATTCACTTGAAATCTTAGCTGCTCTCAAGATTGTCGTTTTATCTCCAGCATCAAAAACTTGAGGTAAATTTTTATATTTCAAATAAGTTTGAATGGCAAAGTCGCTCTCCAATTCTGGGTGGCTTGCAAACCAATTCGAATCGTAGTTAAACTGTCTCAATAGAGCAATCATACCCATAGGTGAGTTGGGGTAAGATTGAGAGGAGCTTTGGGCACGACTAAAGCCAAATTGCTGGCTTATTGTTTTATCAATTGTTCTGTGGTTTGGGGAAGCATCATTATTTAAGGCGAGAAGCATTGCAGTTCCTCTAGCTACACCATCTTTACGCTGAACCGAAACGACACCGAATCCCTGACTGATCAATTTATTTGCAGCAGACTTGTCGTAATTGAAATTCTCGAAAACAGAGTAATCTGTATTTACGTGGTCGTTCCAATAATACCCTTCTTTGGTTGGTGTGTATTGGGGGCTGAAGTAATTAGAGTTGTTTCTCTGACCTTTTTCAACCTTAAAATCGGCATAGATATCAATAAATGATGGGTAAACGTGTTTTCCTTTTAAATCGATAATTCTTGCATCAGATTTCGGTGAACCTTTACCTACGGCGACAATTTTTCCGTGTTTAATGGTCATAAAACCATTTTTAATCATTTTTGAGGAGTTGACGTGAACATTGGCATTGATAAATGTTACTTCATCGTGATCTGGTGTTCTAACTCCATCATTTTTGGGGAAGTAATCCTGAGCATTTACTCCTGTACACAGGCAGATAAATGCAAAGATTAGAAGTTTGATTTTCATTCTATTTGTTAGTTTTGTTAGCGCTCTAAAAATAGCAAAAAAGAATATAGTATAGCCTTATATCAAGAGATATTTGTCTTGTTTTGATAGGCTAGCCATAAACCGATAAATTCGCTGTAGGACTTTATACCGGAAACTTGTTTATTAGATTTGAGGTATTGGTCATATCCCTTTTTTAGATAAGGCTCCAATGGATTTTTATAATATTCCCA
Organism: Flavobacteriaceae bacterium; assembly: GCA_042091275.1. Classification (GTDB taxonomy): domain Bacteria; phylum Bacteroidota; class Bacteroidia; order Flavobacteriales; family Flavobacteriaceae; genus JBELHR01. The sequence goes on along the minus strand of JBELHR010000012.1, from coordinate 49,147 downwards.
GACGGCAGAACGCTTGGTGAATTCTTTTAAAATACCTGGTCTTAGTTGGGAGAGATAGTCCTTTAATTCTGGGTCGTTAGTTTGAGCCAATTGGCTGTAGGTATGTGCGAAAAGAGTCAATCGAGCGCTGTATTGTAATTCGAGCGCACTCGAATTTAGGCAGGCAACTAACCCCACAAAATTTGCTTCGTTTTCTGGAGCTATTCCCAATTGATGGGCTATCTCATGAGCCATAGTATGTGGTAAGCTTGATTTGGGACTGTTGTAATTATACTGAGCCTCTTGGGTAAAGGGGTTTAAGTATCCTGAAAATCCAGAGTAAGAGAGAGGGGTGGAAAGTATAGAGGGTTTTACCGATCGTCTCCTATACATGGGAAGTTCTAAATCTTCAGATGTAGGAAGATAAGCAGAGTTCAAAGACTGAATAATTTCTTGATTAGTCATTTTAAATGTAACCGTGCTATCTCGATTATTTTCTAGGCTTTCGTGCAGAGTATTAATAGTTAAAATCTGTTTTTCTAGTTCAACAAATAGGGTCTTCTTATCATAGGTATTCTCCTCTAAATCTAACCGAGAAGATAAGCTAGGAATAAAATAGTTGAATCCCCAAAACGCATAAAAGATAAGCGCAGCAATACTTGCAAAGCGCACCCCAAAAACGAATTGATAAGAAAAGAGGTAGCCCTTCGATCGAATGAGTCGGAACACTCCTCTCAAAATATACAAGATCAGAAAAATATAAAGAATGTCTCCAATGGAGAAATCGACAATATTAGAAATTAAGCGCAAAGAATAAGATAGATGAGGGAAGGCAAAATCAGTGTAAAAGTTATACCAGAATTCTGTATTTCTAAACAGAACAATAGTGAGAATAACCCCTACAGCTAGCGTTAATGTTTTTAAAAAATAAGCCCGTAATATCATAAATGTAAGTCCCTAAGCAAAAATATAAATTGTTATCAACAAAATCTATAAATTATCAACACAATGTGTACAAAAAAAGAATCCATCCATAGCGGTTTATTGTGTCGAAATATTAATTTTGTTATATGGAGCAACAACTACCTCAAGCCAATAAAAAGAGCAATTCAAAAAACGTCGTAAACCTTCAAAAAGGTAAGATTCCACCTCAAGCTGTTCAGCTGGAGGAGGCTGTTTTGGGTGCGCTCTTAATTGATAAAAAGGGTCTGGATGACGTTATCGATATACTCAAGCCAGAGGCTTTTTATAAAAGTGCTCACCAAGCAATTTTTAAGGCTATTGTCACTCTTTTTAACGATTCAAAACCAACAGATTTACTCACGGTAGCAAATCAATTGAAACTCGATGGAAAATTGGAGTTCGCGGGAGGAGATTATTATTTGATTCAACTTTCCCAGCGCGTTGCGTCTTCTGCCCATGTGGAATATCACGCCAGAATTATTCTCCAAAAATACCTTCAAAGACAACTGATTGCGCTTTCCTCTGAAATTATCGAAGATGCTTATGACGAGACAACTGACGTCTTTAATCTATTAGACAAGGCAGAAACAAAGCTCTTTGAAGTTACCCAGGGTAATTTGAAAAAGAACTCCGAGGATGCGAGTAGTTTAGTGAGACAAGCCCTCGAGAAAATTGAGGAAATTTCGAATAAAGATGGTTTGAGTGGTTTACAGACTGGTTTTACAAAACTAGATGCACTGACTTCAGGTTGGCAACCTTCAGATTTGATTATTATCGCTGCCCGTCCAGGTATGGGTAAAACTGCCTTTGTAATCTCCATGGCAAAAAATATGGCCATAGATTATAAAGAACCTGTTGCTGTTTTCTCCTTGGAAATGTCTTCTGTACAATTGATTACCAGAATGATTTCCTCAGAAACGGGATTGACCTCAGAAAAGCTGCGAAAAGGAAACTTAGAACCACACGAATGGGAACAGTTAAATGTCAAGGTCAAGAGTTTGTCAGATGCTCCAGTATTTATAGACGATACACCGTCCTTATCGATATTCGATTTAAGAGCAAAGGCGCGCAGGCTTGTGTCCCAACACGGAGTAAAAATCTTAATTATTGATTATTTGCAATTGATGACTGCAGGTGGTGCAGGAGGGAATCGAGAACAAGAAATATCTATGATATCTCGTAACCTAAAAGCTCTAGCCAAGGAACTCAGTATACCAGTAATTGCGCTCTCGCAATTGTCGCGTTCTGTAGAAACACGTGGAGGGTCTAAAAGACCTCTATTATCCGACTTGAGGGAATCTGGTGCTATTGAGCAAGATGCAGATATTGTTTCCTTTATCTTTAGACCAGAATACTATGGTCTTACGGAGTGGGATGACGACGATCACACTCCATGTGAAGGACAGGGAGAGTTTATTGTCGCAAAACACAGGAATGGAGGTTTGGATAATATCCGATTGAAATTTACCGGTCACTTGGCGAAATTCTCTGATTTGGAAGAAGGTTTTGGAAATGAGTTTGAGTCTAAAATGAATCAAAATCAATTCGATTCTGGCTTTATGCCATCCACAAGTCCAGAGGATGCGTTCGGGGATTCAAATTTTACCGACGATAGTCCTTTTTAAAATTGTTAATTAGGAATATTACCTTATTTTTGCGCAACTTAATAAATGTAAAAGCATGTCAAGTATTAAAAATTTAGAAGATTTTACGCAACAGGTACGAAGAGATATCTTGAGAATGGTTCACGCTGTTAACTCGGGGCACCCAGGAGGTTCTCTAGGTTGTGCGGAATTCCTTACGGTTTTGTACCAAGAAGTAATGAGTCACGATAGTAATTTTAATATGGATGGTAAAGGGGAAGATATTTTCTTTTTATCAAATGGACATATTTCTCCTGTTTTTTACAGTGTACTTGCGCGTTCTGGATATTTTTCAGTTAGTGAATTAGCTACTTTTAGAAAACTTAACACAAGGCTTCAAGGACATCCTACTACTCATGAAGGTTTAGAGGGTATTAGAATGGCTTCTGGGTCCTTAGGTCAAGGTTTGTCTGTAGCTATAGGAGCAGCAGAAACAAAGAAATTAAACGGAGATAAACATTTAGTGTACACTTTACACGGAGACGGTGAATTGCAAGAAGGTCAAAACTGGGAGGCATTTATGTATGCTTCAGCAAAAAAAGTGGACAACCTAATCGCTACTATTGATTTAAATCACAAGCAAATTGATGGAACTACTGAGGAGGTACTCTCTTTAGGTAATCTTCAAGCAAAATTAGAAGCTTTTGATTGGGATGTAATGCATATCGAGAAAGGTAATGATATAGAATCCGTTTTAGAAGGTATGAAAAAAGCCAAATCCAAGACAGGTAAAGGCAAGCCAGTAGCTGTCATCTTACATACGGAAATGGGTAATGGAGTAGACTTTATGATGTATACCCACGCATGGCACGGAAAAGCACCTGGAGACGATCAATTGCAGAGTGCTTTGGATCAAAACCCAGAGACTTTAGGAGATTACTAGAAAATATTTTCAGATAGATTTAAGAACCCACTGTTTAACAGTGGGTTTTTTTAATTGTATCTTTGAAATATGAAAATAGGATTTGTTTGTTATCCCACTTTTGGGGGTTCTGGTGTTATGGCTACTGAATTGGGAATGTCATTGGCTAAAAAAGGATATGAGGTTCATTTTATCACTTATAACCAGCCTGTTCGTTTGGATTTTATCTCTAGCGGCCTGCATTTTCACGAAGTTCGAATGGAGGAATATCCTTTGTTTCACCACCAACCCTATCAACTTGCTCTTTCCAGTAAAATGGTAGAGGTAGTGGAAGAATTTGATTTGGATCTATTGCATGTACACTATGCTATTCCCCATGCCTATGCGGCATATATGGCAAAACAAATGCTGGCAGCAAAGGGCAAAGACATCAAAGTGGTTACCACCCTTCACGGTACAGATATCACTCTTGTAGGATCCCATCCAAACTATCAGGCAGCGGTCGAATTTAGTATCAACAACTCTGATATCGTTACTGCGGTTTCCCATAACTTAAAAGAGGATACCGAACGATTATTTGATTTGACCAAGGAAGTGGAAGTCGTCTATAATTTTATTGATATCGAAAAATACAGGCCTCCATCTGGAAAAGGATGCCAGCGCATTGCTCTTGCAGAACCAGGTGAAAAAATCATCACGCATATAAGTAATTTTAGACCGGTAAAAAGAGTCGAAGATGTCGTTCTGATATTTAACAAAATCCAAAAGGAGATCCCTTCCAAACTTCTTCTAGTAGGAGAGGGTCCTGATTTTGATCAAGTTAACTTGTTGGTCAAAAAGTTGAAATTGAGTGATTCCGTTATCTTTTTGGGTAATTCGAATGAGGTGTCTAAAATCCTTTGTTATAGTGATTTGTTTATTCTGCCCTCGATAACAGAGAGTTTCGGTTTGGCAGCACTCGAGGCAATGGCAGCAAAGACTCCAGTTATATCCACAAATACAGGAGGCTTACCAGAAGTGAATATAGACGGTGTAACCGGTTATCTCTCCAATCTAGGGGACGTAGATCAAATGGCTGAAAACGGAATAAAAATCCTCAAAGACGAGGATTTACTTGAAACCTTTAAAGAAAACGCATTTACTCAGGCCCAAACCTTTTCTTATGATGCTATTGTTCCTGAATACGAGGAATTATACAATAGGGCTTTAGCTTTAGTTTAGATTATAGAAATTCAATGCCTCTGACATTTGGGCCTCGCTAACTCTTTGATTTAAGATAAAATCTCCTATTTGGGATAAAAGTACAAAGTTGACATTGCCGCCGACATTTTTCTTATCGTGTTTTAGGAATTCATAGATCGCAGGAGTATCGCTTGTGCTTATTGATTGATGATCAAATACATTAAGAATTACTTGTTTTATCTCTAAAATTTCTTCCTCTTGTAAATAGCCCATTTGAAAAGAGAGATGAGCCTCTGCAATCATTCCTATTGCAATGGCTTCCCCGTGAGTCATTTTGGAGTGCAGTGGCGAAGACAGATAAAAGGATTCGATAGCATGACCTAAGGTATGTCCGTAGTTTAGGGCTTTGCGAACATCTTGTTCTTTGGGATCCTTTTGGACTACGTCATTTTTAATCGCAATGGACTGATAAATAAGTTTTAAAAGATCTACCCCTTGAGGATTTTTAAAATCTGCCCAAATCCCTGGGTCAAATGTCAATCCATACTTAATAACTTCGGCCAATCCCGAGGTCAATTCTCTTTTTTCTAAGGTATTGAGAAATTCTGGATCAATTAATACCATTTCAGGGTCTGCAAACAGTCCAATTTGATTCTTTAAAACCCCCAAATCAATTCCGGTTTTACCCCCAACCGAGGCATCGACCATAGCCAAAAGAGTGGTTGGAATATTTATAAACTCTATACCGCGTTTGAAGGTGCTCGCAGCAAAACCTCCCATATCCGTAATTACTCCACCTCCCAAATTAATCAATAGAGATTTTCTATCCATACCAAAATCAGTCATCAATTCCCATAAGGTATTCACTGTTTCCAGATTTTTCATTTCCTCTCCTGGACTGATTTCGATGATTTCGAGTTTCTGTTCAAATTCCAATTTACTCAAAAAGGCAGGCGCACATTTTTCGTGGGTATTTTCATCCACCAGGAGCGCTATCATGGAATAGTCTCTATCGCGAATTATTTGGTTTAAATGGGTGTAAGCCTCTTCTTTAAAGATTATTGGATAGCTGCTGGTTTGAATTACTTGCATGAAAAATTTCTTGATTATTTGAAATACTAAATTAAAATTAAAATATTGAATTAATGAGTTTGATAAACTATCTTTGACAGAATTTTTTCGAGCTAATTGAAAGTATTAAAAACTAAAACGACCAGCTACTTATGAGTTCTATATTTCAAGATACGGAAGTTGCATTTGCTACAAAAACAGATTCTCAATTGGAACGTGCTTATTTTCTTTTCAATATGATTAAAAGTGAAAAATTAGTCAAGATTGGTACAGCCGCGACAAATTTTGCTCTAAAAGCACACCTTCCGGTGGAGGGATTGATCAGAGCTACTGTTTTTGATCATTTTTGTGGAGGAGTTACAGAGAAGGATTGTATTCCAAATATTAATATGAACTTTAATAAAGGAGTTAGTTCTATTTTAGATTACTCGGTAGAAGGCAAGGAGTCCGAAGAGGAATTCGACAATGCGATGCATAAGACTCTCGACACCATAGCTTTTGCCCAGGAGAGTTCTGCAATTCCCTTTGCGGTTTTTAAACCAACTGGGTTCGGACGTTTTGGTCTATACGAAAAGCTTACAGCTGGAGATAAACTCACCCAAGCGGAATTAGAGGAATGGGAAAAGGTAGTTGCTAGATTTGATTTGGTTTGCAGTACTGCTTACAAAGCGGATATTCCCCTGTTAATCGATGCGGAAGAAAGTTGGATGCAAGATGCGGCAGACGATTTGATAGAAGAAATGATGGCCAAATACAATACAGAGAAAGCAATTGTTTACAATACACTTCAAATGTATAGATGGGATCGTTTGGATTATCTTAAAGATTTAGAGGAGAGGTCCAAAGAAATTGGTTTCCACATTGGTATGAAGGTGGTTCGCGGTGCCTACATGGAGAAGGAGAGAGAGAGGGCAGCAAATAAGAATTACGAATCTCCAATTTGTAAAAATAAAGATGCTACAGATGAGAATTACGATGCTTGTATCAAATATATGTTTGATAATAATATGAGCATATATGCAGGTACTCACAATGAAAACAGCTCCATTCTACTCTTAAATTACCTAAAGAATGAGGGGAGACCCCTCAACGATCCAAAAGCATGGTTTGGACAGTTGTTTGGTATGAGCGATAATATCAGTTTTAATCTAGGTACAATGGGTTACAATGTTTCGAAATATGTTCCATTTGGGCCAGTTAAAGACGTTATGCCTTACCTGATTAGAAGGGCAGAAGAAAACACTTCTGTAGCGGGACAAACAAACAGAGAATTAGAGTTAATAAAATTAGAGCGAGAGCGCAGAAAAGAAAAATAAGCCCCAATTATGATATATCGAATTGCAATACTTTTTAGTCTTTTTGTCCTTTTGGATTTTTACGTTTGGATGGGGACTAGAAATGCCTTTGGGAATGGAAATTTAAATACCTTTTACAAATGGTTTTTTTGGGTTTCCTCCGCCATTAGTTATGTTGGATTCGCGGTTTTGTTTATAGTTTTTAGAGACAGAAGTACTTCCCCCGTAATATGGCAGAATTTCTTGATGGGATTTGCCTTTACCTTTTTTGTTTTTAAGCTTTTAACAGGGATTTTCTTAGTTATTGACGATTTAATTCGTTTTTTCCAATATATAATTGAAAGTCTTTCTTCTTTATTTTCGTCAAAGTCTGCTAAAGATGTGGACTTGCACGATAGAAGGCGTTTTATTGTTCAAACGGGAATTATTTTGGCAAGTATTCCTTTTGCTTCCATGTTATTTGGTATTACCAAAGGGAAATATTGGTATAAATTAAAAAATGTCAAGCTAAATTATAAGAATTTACCTTCTGCTTTTAGAGGATTAAAGGTTATTCATATTTCAGATGTACACTCAGGTAGTTTTGATTCTTATGACGATGTAGCACGAGGGATTAAAATGATTAATGATCAAAATCCAGATTTGATTTTGTTTACAGGGGACTTGGTAAATAATAAGGCAGATGAGATTGTTCCTTATATCAGTCTGTTCCATGGTCTAAAAGCAAAGTACGGTAAGTTTTCGACGCTAGGTAACCACGATTATGGAGATTACGTAAAGTGGGAATCCGATGCTGCCAAAGCGCAAAACATGCAGGATCTGTATGAGAATCACAAAAGCATGGGCTTTGATTTGCTCAACAACGAAAACAGAAAAATTCAAATTGAAGACAGTCATATCAACTTGGCAGGAGTGGAGAATTGGGGCAGACCGCCTTTTCCCCAACACGGTGACTTGAACAAAGCTTTGACCGGTATTGCTCCGGAAGAGTTTAAGATATTAATGTCTCACGATCCGAGTCATTGGGATTTGGAGGTTTTAAAACACGATTGTCCCGTAGAACTCACTTTGTCTGGTCATACTCATGGAATGCAATTTGGAATTGAAATTCCTGGTTGGAAGTGGTCTCCAGTCAAATATGTCTATAAGAATTGGGCAGGTCTTTATGAGAAGATGAATCAGAAGCTATATGTCAACAGAGGATTTGGATTTTTAGGTTTCCCTGGAAGGGTAGGAATGTGGCCAGAAATCACTGTTATCGAACTCGATAATGAGAGCGCAGAAGCATAAAATATTTTAATAGTCAGCAATTAGTATTACTTTTGCAAAAAAATAACGCCTAATGAATTAGTTTATAGATTAATTCACTTAGCTTTGCGGCCTTAAAATCACATAGATGCAATCCATTAGAAACATTGCGATTATCGCACACGTCGATCACGGTAAAACAACTTTGGTAGATAAAATTATCGATCAAGCAAAGATACTTGACGATAGAAAAGAACGTACAGACCTATTATTAGATAATAATGACCTCGAACGAGAAAGAGGAATTACTATTCTTTCTAAGAATGTTTCTGTAAATTATAAAGGAACCAAGATCAATGTTATCGACACACCTGGTCACGCCGATTTTGGTGGTGAGGTTGAGCGTGTACTTAAAATGGCGGATGGTGTACTTTTATTAGTAGATGCATTTGAAGGACCTATGCCTCAAACTAGATTTGTTTTGGGTAAAGCCCTTGAGCTAGGATTGACTCCTATTGTGGTTGTCAACAAAGTAGATAAAGAAAACTGTACACCAGATCTAGTTCACGAAAAAGTGTTTGATCTTATGTTTGCTCTAGATGCTAACGAATCTCAATTAGATTTTACAACTGTTTACGGTTCTGCTAAGAATAATTGGATGAGTACAGATTGGAGAAACGAAACAACAGATATCGTTCCTCTTTTGGATGCTGTAATTGAAAATATTCCAGAATCTCCATATGTAGAAGGAACTCCTCAAATGCAAATAACTTCACTAGACTTTTCTTCTTTTACAGGTAGAATAGCTATTGGACGTGTTTTTAGAGGAACTTTAGAAGCTGGTAAAGACTATATGCTTTGCAAAGCGGACGGAGTAAAGAAGAAAGTAAGAATAAAAGAACTGCACGTTTTTGAAGGAATGGGTAAAGCCAAAGTGGACTCGGTTCGTTGTGGAGATATTTGTGCAGTTACAGGGATTGATAATTTTGAAATTGGGGATACAATTTCAGATCTAGAAAATCCAGAGGAAATGCCGAGAATCGAAGTTGATCAGCCTACGATGAGTATGTTGTTTACTATTAATAACTCTCCTTTCTTTGGTAAAGAAGGGAAATTTGTTACCTCTAGACACCTTAGAGATCGTTTGTTTAAGGAAATGGAAAAGAATTTAGCACTAAGAGTGGATACCACTGATTCTGAAGACAAATTTAATGTTTTTGGACGTGGTGTGCTTCACCTTTCTGTTTTGATAGAGACTATGCGTCGAGAAGGTTACGAATTACAAGTTGGAAGACCTCAAGTTATCGTTAAAGAAATTGATGGAGTGAAAATGGAGCCTATTGAAACCTTGGTTATCGATGTGCCAGAAGAACATGCCTCCAAAGCAATTAATCTGGTTTCCCTTCGAAAAGGTGATTTAATGGTTATGGAACCAAAAGGTGATTTGCAGCATATGGAATTTTCAATTCCCTCTAGAGGCTTAATAGGTTTGAGAAATAAGATACTTACTGCTACAGCAGGAGAGGCAATTATTAACCACCGTTTTGCAGAGTATGCTCCATTGAAAGGGGATTTTTCGGATGAATTGAAAGGAGCTATAATATCTTCAGAAACTGGTAAAGCAACTGCTTATGCAATTGATAGATTGCAGGATAGAGGTAGATTCTTTATCGATCCCAACCAAGAAATATACAAGGGACAAGTAGTTGGAGAGAATTCTAAAAGTGACGATATGGGAGTGAACCTCATTAAAGGTAAAAAATTGACCAATGTTCGTGCTTCAGGATCTGACGACGGAGTGAAGATAGCGCCAAAAGTAGACTTCTCCTTGGAGGAGTGTATGGAATATATTCGTCCAGATGAATATTTAGAGGTTACTCCAGAAAGTCTTAGAATGAGAAAAATAGATTTTAGATAAAAAATATTTGATAAGTTTAAAAATAGTTTTACTTTTGAACTTCAAAACGAAAAAAATGACATTTCAGACTTTACATCATCATCATCATTTAATTGCACTCGAGCGATAATGTGATGTTATGTAAAATTTTGAAAACATAAATTCCAAAACCCGTTTGAGTAAATCAAGCGGGTTTTTTGTTTTAGACAATTTTACCTGAATTGATTTACTCTTAAAATCTAATCAAGTAAAAATGACAAAGCTTAAAATTGCAGTACAAAAATCAGGTAGACTAAACGAAGAGTCTTTAAAGCTTCTAAAAGAATGCGGAATCTCTATCGATAATGGTAAGGACCAACTCAAGGCCCAAGCTAGAAACTTTCCAGTCGAGATTTTATACCTAAGAAACTCAGATATTCCTCAGTATATAGAAGATGGAGTTGCAGATCTTGCTATAATAGGAGAAAATACGCTTATTGAAAAAGACAAAAAAGTAGAGAAACTTCAGAAATTAGGTTTTTCTAAATGTCGTCTGTCTCTAGCAGCCCCTAAACAGGCAATGGCCGAGGGAATATCTTTTTTTGAAGGAAAAAAAATAGCTACTTCTTATCCCAATACCTTGAGATCTTATCTGGAGAAGCAGAATATTTCTGCAGAGCTTCACGTTATCTCCGGAAGTGTAGAAATTGCTCCTAATATAGGTTTGGCCGATGGTATTTGCGATATTGTTTCTTCTGGTTCAACTCTTTTTAAAAATGGTTTAGAGGAGGTCTTGGTGATGTTTGAATCGGAGGCTTGTCTTGTTAAAAACAAGAACTTAAGTCCTGAAAAACAGGGAATTTTAGACAAACTTCAGTTTCGATTAGATTCTGTTTTACGAGCGAGAAACTTCAGATATATTCTGATGAATATTCCTACGGATAGAATTGAAAAGGTAAATAAAATCCTACCAGTTTTGAAATCTGCTACAGTATTACCTCTTTTACAAGAGGGGTGGAGCTCCCTGCACTCCGTTATCGAGCGCAACAAGTTTTGGGAGGTGATAGATGAATTGAAACAGGAGGGTGCTACTGATATTTTAGTTCTTCCAATAGAAAAAATGGTCCGATAAAAAGTATATTATGAAAACACTAAACAACCCCAGTAAAGCTTTGTGGTCTGATTTGATCAAAAGACCTAGTCTCAAGAAAACAACTCTCAGAGAAACAGTAGAAACTGTTTTTAGAGATGTAGAACGCAACGGTGATTCAGCCGTTTTAAAATATGCGAGTCTCTTTGACGATTTGAAAGGCGAAAAACTCCGAGTGAGTTCGGAAGCTATTTCTGCTGCTAAAGATAAATTAGCTCCAGAGTTAATGGATGCCATTGTAAAAGCAGAGGAGAATATTAAAAAATTTCACCAAAGTCAAACCATTAATAGTACTCGAGTAGAAACGAGCTCAGGTGTGGTTTGTTGGCAAGAAACTAGATCAATTGACCGAGTAGGTTTGTATATTCCTGGAGGAACGGCTCCTCTATTTTCTACATTACTCATGTTAGGTGTACCTGCCAAACTTGCAGGTTGCGACAAAATTGTTATTTGTACTCCAGCATCTTCAGAGTCAGAAATTAGTCCTGCAATTTTATATACTGCCTGGTATTTAGGTATTGATGAGATTTATATGCTAGGAGGTATGCAAGCGATAGCAGCGATGACCTATGGTACAAATCAAATCCCACAAGTAGATAAAATTTTTGGTCCTGGAAATCAGTTTGTAACTGCTGCAAAGCAATACGCATTACAGCAAGGTGTTGCAATAGATATGCCTGCCGGGCCTTCTGAGGTTTTGATTATGGCAGACGACATAGCCAATCCGGCTTATGTTGCTGCAGATTTACTCGCACAAGCCGAACACGGTGGGGACTCTCAAGTTGTTTTACTCTGTGAAAGTGATGCGTTTGCCGAGCGAGTAAAATTGGAACTAAATTCTCAAAAAGAAAATTTAACTCGTAAAAACGTAATTGACAAAGCTTTGGAAAACACCTTGATGATTGCCTTTGACAAGGTAGAGGATCAAATTGCATTTTCAAATTCCTATGCGCCTGAGCACCTTATAATTAATATGGAAAACACCGCTGAGATTCTACCGCGTATTCAATCTGCAGGTTCTGTTTTTATCGGAGCCTATAGCCCAGAGAGTGTTGGAGATTACGCTTCAGGAACCAACCATACTTTACCTACTAACGGAGCTGCGAGAGCTTATAGTGGTGTGAATCTTCAAAGTTTTCAAAAGACGATTAGTTTTCAAGAGTTGAGTTATGAAGGAATTCAAAAACTAGGACCAAGCGTTATGGTAATGGCTGATGCTGAGGGTCTAGATGCTCACAAAAATGCTGTAGAAATAAGACTTTCAAACAATGGAAACTAGTATTCAAAAATTACTTCGAAGGAATATCGCCTCTTTTAAGGCTTACAGTTCCGCTAGACAAGAGTTTGATGGAAAGGGTATGATTTTTCTCGATGCCAATGAGAATCCAAACGAAAATGGAGTAAATAGGTATCCGGACCCACAACAAGAACAATTAAAGAAGTTATTGTCCTTGAAAAACGAGGTGAGTACAGAGCAAATTGTTGTCGGTAATGGCTCGGATGAAATTTTAGATTTAATTATTCGTGCCTTTGTCTCTCCAGGAAAAGAAGGTATGATTAGTCTAAAACCGAGTTATGGAATGTACAAGGTTCTCGCGGAATTAAACGATGTATTTTTGGACGAGATCCCCTTTGAGGAAGACTTTGAAATTAACATAGAAAATCTTTTAGATGCGGTGCGTCCAGAAACGAAACTCATGTTACTTTGCTCTCCGAACAACCCAACTGGTAAATCCTTGAGTATAGAACAGATTGAAAATCTTTTGGATAGATTTCAGGGTGTTGTCGTGGTGGATGAGGCCTATATCGATTTTAGTAATAGTCCTAGTGCAGTATCCATTTTGAGGAGACAGCCTAGATTAATCGTTTGTCAAACCTTGTCCAAGGCTTATGCTATGGCGGGTTTGAGAGTCGGCTATGCAATGGCTAGTCCTCAGATAACTAGAGTATTAAACGCTATAAAACCACCTTATAATGTCAATACCTTGAGTCAAGAAAAGGCTATAGAGTTACTGCGAGACAAGGAAACCTTTGAGGCACAACTGGAACAATCTAATACCGAACGAGGTTTTTTACTTAAAGCATTAAAATACGTTCCTATTGTGAAAAAAGTGTATCCAAGTGAAGCCAATTTTATCTTATTCGAAGTAGATAACGCGGATCTGAGATATAAGCAACTCAAAAGTAAAGGTATAGTGGTTCGAAATAGAAATAAAGATTTTGGCTGTAAAAACTGCTTGAGACTAAGCGTGGGACTGCCTGAACAAAATATAAAATTCATAAAAACATTAAATTCTTTAAAATGAAAAAAGTCCTTTTTATAGACAGAGATGGGACTCTAGTAATAGAACCACCATTAGATTATCAATTAGATAGTTTAGAGAAACTAGAGTTTTATCCCGGAGTATTTAAATACTTATCCAAGATAGTAGAAAACTCTGATTTTGAAATCGTGATGGTCACCAATCAAGATGGTTTGGGTACATCGAGTTTTCCAACAGACACCTTTTGGCCTGCGCAAAACAAAGTAATTCAAGCTTTTGAAAATGAGGGAATTTCTTTTTCTGAGGTATTTATTGACGACTCCTTTGAGGAGGATCAATCTCCAAATAGAAAGCCGAGAACCGGTATGCTCACTAAGTACTTAAACAACAAGGACTACGATCTAAAAAACTCTTTTGTTATTGGGGATAGAGAAAGCGATATGCAGTTAGCTGAAAATTTGGGGTCTAAGGGAATATTTTTGTCATCAGAATCTTCCGAAAGAGCAGATTTGTCTAGTCCAAATTGGAAAGATGTTTATAATTATCTTCTGCAATCCGATAGAAAAGCATCTATTAAAAGAAATACTGCTGAAACAAAAATTAGCATCGATCTTAACTTGGAGGGTAGTGGTAAATCTAATATTTCTACAGGGATTGAATTTTTTGACCACATGTTAGATCAGATAGCGAGACACGGATTGGTGGACTTGAGTATAGAAACTAAAGGAGATTTGTCGGTTGATGAACACCACACTATCGAAGATACTATGATAGCCCTTGGAGTGGCCTTTAAAGAAGCTTTGGGAAATAAATTAGGGATTGAAAGATATGGTTTTGCCCTACCTATGGACGATTGTTTGGCTCAAGTAGCTCTGGATTTTGGCGGTCGAAACTGGATTGTTTGGGATGCTGAATTTAAAAGAGAATATATTGGAAAGATGCCTACAGAAATGTTTTTCCACGCCTTTAAATCCTTTAGTGATGGAGCCCAGTGTAATTTAAACATCAAGGCGGAAGGTCAAAATGAGCACCACAAGATAGAAGCTATATTCAAGGCCTTCGCAAAAGCGATTAAAATGGCAATTTACCGCGACCAGGATAAAATGATTTTACCTAGTACTAAAGAGATGTTATAATGAGTAAACAAGATATTGTAATTATAGATTACGGTGCAGGGAATATAAAATCGCTGCAATTCGCTGTTGAAAGGACTGGTTTTCGCGCTGTTTTGAGCAATGATGCAAAACAGATTGCTTCAGCAGATAAGGTTCTTTTTCCTGGGGTTGGTGCAGCGGGAAGTGCTATGGAAAAACTAGAAAATAAAAATCTTGTTTCTGTAATTAGAAACTTAGAGCAACCTGTTCTCGGAATTTGCTTGGGAATGCAATTGCTCTGTCGAGAATCCGAGGAGGATTCTAGTAAAGGTTTAGGTATTATAGATCAGCCGATAATCGAATTTAAAGGAGACCTTAAAGTTCCTCAAATTGGATGGAATCAAATTGGGAACCTAAAAGGACCTCTGTTTGAGGGTATAGATGAGGATGCCTATATGTATTTTGTACATTCTTTTTATGCACCAAAATGTTCTAACAGTATAGCAATAAGCAAATACGGTTTGGACTATTCGGCAGCCCTTGCGGAAAAAAACTTTTATGGAGTGCAATTTCACCCAGAAAAGAGCTCAAAAAATGGAGGTCTAATCTTATCAAACTTTTTAAATTTGAAATCATGAAAATTATCCCAGCAATAGATTTAATAAATGGCCAATGCGTTCGATTGAGTCAAGGGGACTACGACCGTAAAACGGTTTATACAAATAACCCTGTTGATCAGGCAAAGCTCTTTGCAGATCACGGAATACAAAATTTACATTTGGTCGACCTCGACGGAGCCAAATCAGGTAGCTCTGAAAATCTTAAGGTTTTAGAAGCGATTGCTAACAATACCGACTTAAAGATTGATTTTGGTGGAGGTATACGATCTAAATCAGCTGTAGACTCTGCGCTTTCAGCAGGTGCAAAACAATTAAACATAGGTTCCTTTGCAGTTAAAGAAGTAGAAAATTTTATCGAGCTTTTAAAGAACTATGACCCTGGGACTTTTATTTTGAGTGCAGATTTCAAGGATGATTTTATTGCGATTCACGGTTGGCAAGAGCAATCCTCTTGGTCTCTTTCCGAATTTATAGCTTCTTACCTGAAGTACGGCTTGCGAGAAGTTGTCTGTACCGATGTAAGCAAAGATGGAATGCTAAACGGACCGTCTGTGGAAGCTTATAAAAATCTAATCCAAGAATTTTCGGATTTAGAGCTAATTGCTAGTGGAGGCGTGCAATCTCTCGATGATTTGGATAAGCTAAAGGAGATTGGTTGTACTGGAGCGATAATAGGAAAAGCCTATTATGAAGGAAGAATTAATTTAAAAGAATTGGGTTCCTATGTTAGCTAAAAGAATAGTTCCCTGTTTGGATATCAAGGATGGAAGAACAGTTAAAGGGGTTAATTTTGAAGGTTTGATCGATGCAGGAGACCCCATTGCTTTGGCAAAAGCATACGCCGATCAAGGTGCTGACGAATTGGTGTTTCTAGATATCACCGCTACAGAACAGAGAAGAGAAACCCTCTATGATTTGGTAGAAAAGGTCGCTGAGGCCATAGATATTCCGTTTACAGTAGGAGGTGGAGTTTCTAATATTACTATAGCCGAGCGTTTGATGGAGTCAGGAGCGGATAAGATTTCCGTAAATTCAGCTGCATTTAAAAATCCACAGCTGATTAATGATTTGGCGCAGCGATTTGGTAAACAATCCATTGTAGTTGCGATTGACGCCAAATTAGTAGACGGCAATTGGTCCGTTCACTTGATGGGTGGCAAAAAGAAAACCTCCGTAGACTTGTTTGATTGGGCTCTAGAGGCACAACAAAGAGGAGCAGGGGAGATTCTTTTTACTTCCATGAATCAAGATGGTACACAGGCTGGATTTGCAAATGAAGCTTTGAAAAAACTCAATTCCATATTGACCATTCCAGTTATTGCATCTGGTGGAGCGGGCACTGTAGAGGATTTTTTAGATACCTTTCGCGACGCCAACAGCGATGCAGCTCTAGCTGCTTCTGTTTTTCACTTCGATAAAATTAAAATTCAAGATTTAAAAGTCTACTTAAAACAAAACCAAATACCCATAAGATTATGAATATAGATTTTGATAAACAAGGAGGGTTAGTTCCCGCGATCATTCAAGATAGTGTGACCTCTAAAGTACTTATGTTAGGTTATATGAACTCCGAGTCTTTTGAGTTGACAAAAGAGTCCAAAAGAGTCACATTTTATTCTAGATCTAAAAAACGTTTGTGGATTAAAGGAGAGGAAAGTGGAAACTTTTTGGAGTTAGTGGATATGAAGTTGGATTGCGATAGAGATAGTCTGCTTATTCAGGTCAATCCCGTTGGACCGGTATGCCATACAGGAACGGATACTTGTTGGTCCGAAAAGAATCTCGCTAGCTATGGGTTTTTGAGTACGCTCGAAAAAACCATTGACTCTAGGTGGGTGGAAGAAAGTTCAAAATCCTATATCAACAGCTTAAAAAACAAAGGTTTAAATAAAATTGCGCAAAAAGTTGGAGAAGAGGCAGTCGAGGTGGTAATAGAGGCCAAGGACGATAATATGGATTTGTTTTTGAATGAAAGTGCAGATTTATTGTTTCACTTACTGGTTTTATTTAGAGCAAAAAAAGTTAAATTAGAGCAGGTAGTTGAAATTTTAAATCAAAGACATGTTAAATCCTAAAGTAAGCTCATTTTTAGAGGAATTAAGAGAGAACAATAATAGAGATTGGTTTCAAGCGAACAAAGATTTATATTTAGAGGCAAAGGAGTACGCGGATGCCTTTTTTGCGCAATGGCATAGCAAGATGCAAGAGTTCGACGAAGTAGATGCCCTAAAGATTTTTAGAATCTATCGCGATGTTCGTTTCTCTAAGAATAAAACCCCGTATAAAAATCACTTTTCAAGTAGCATATCTCGTTCTCAACCTCATAATAGAGGGGGGTATTATCTAGAAATTGGTCCTGAAAAATCATTTGTTGCCTGTGGATTTTGGGGACCTAACAAAGAAGATTTGTTTCGTATTCGCAAAGAAATAGAAATTGACTCTGAGGAGTGGAACGAAATAATGGCGGATAAGGCGATTACAGAGGTTTGGGGAAGTTTGCAGGGCAAAGGTGTCAAAGTAGCTCCTAAAGGGTTTGATAAAAACCACCCAGATATTAGATGGATAAGAAAGTCTCAATTTGTATATCATTTTGAATTTGATTCCAAGAATTTTGAAAAAGAAGGCTTTTTAGATGAAATTGTCGATGCTTTCAAGACAACAGCTCCGTTTTTTAGGTATATGTCGGCAGTACTGACTACTAATCTAAATGGTGAATCTTTATTAAATTAAAATTTAGTTAAAGTATTTGCCTAGGTAACTAAATTAGCTACCTTTGATTTAGATTTTAAATTAATTAAACATTAAAAAATGAAAACAGTATTAATTGCGATTGTAAGTTTATTTATGGTTCCTAGTATAACTATAGATACCGTTCCTGTAAATGTTGAAAAAAGTACAATTTCTTGGGAAGGGAATAAAGTAACTGGATCACACTCTGGAACTATTAATTTAGAAAGTGGTTCTTTGGAATTTGATAATAAAGTTTTAGTAGGTGGTAATTTTGTAATGGATATGACCTCTATAACGGTTACAGATTTAGAAGGAGATAGCAAAGCTAAATTAGAAGGACACTTAAAGGATGATGATTTCTTTGGTGTAAATAATTTTCCTTCTGCATCTTATGACATTACATCTGTAAAGGTTGTAGACGCTAATAATGTTGAATTGACTGGAGATCTTACTATTAAAGGAATTACTAAGTCTTACACATTTAATATGGCAATGGTAGACGGTGGAGCTCAGGTCTTTGCGATAATTGATAGAACAGATTTTGATATCCGTTACGGATCTGCAAGCTTTTTTGATAGTTTGGGAGATCGTGCGATCTACGACGATTTTGAATTAAATATTAATCTAGTGATGTAATTTTCTAGATAAAGAAAAAAAAGCTCCCATTAGGGAGCTTTTTTTTTCATCTTAACTTTTAAGATTCCGCTGCTTCTATAGACTCCAACAATAGAAAAACCAACTTCTTTATACAGGGCTATTGCAGGCTTATTTTTGGCTCCGGTCTCAATCAGAAAAGTACTTTTATCGGCATATCTTTCAAAAACAAAATGCATCAATTGTCTTCCTATTCCTTGACGTATCCAATCTGGATGTACCAAGGCGGACTGTATTCTTATTGCATCCTCTAAAACTTTAATTTCTAAACAGGCTATAATTCTGTTTTGGTTTTGGTAAACATAAAAGCTATTATCGGAACTCAAAAATGCTTTTGGCATTCGTTGAAGGGGAGGGAATATTTTAT
>JBELHR010000012.1:27286-30049 GCA_042091275.1 Flavobacteriaceae bacterium | reverse complement strand
GGGAATATTTTATAATCTACCTCAAGCCAATCTGCTTCAACAGCATAACTCAACTGCCATAACTCGAATAATAACTGAGCGTTTTCTTCGGATTTTAAATCTATCTGTTGAAGTTTTATTTCCAAATTTACGAGTATACTTCGTTAGTTTCTTCCTCTTCGAGTGTTACTTCTTCGGATCGACTTTCATTTTCTTCTTCCAATGCATCTCCACCGTGATAAGGAAAAACATCGAGAATAGGAGATTCTGCTATGGCTGGAATTTCAAAATCTGAAGTAGTTCCATTCAAGTATTCGTATAGATTATCGTATGCTTCCTTGGCTGTGTTAGCCTGTACGAGCATATAAGAATTAGAACGACGCTCTTGGCCTTTTTCCTCATCAAAACTGATTAGAGATAATTTACATTTAAACCATCGATCTCCATCTTCGACAGGAATGATTTCACTGTAATTGGCAGTCTTTATATTTGTAATTCTAAACTCTGTAGAAATATATTGGCTCAACTCTTCTTGAGTTCTTTTTTCTGCCTCAGTAAAAGATAATGCATCGATCAAATAGGGCTCAGAAACCAATTTGTCTTTACCGTTTTCATCTGTTTTTCTATATTTAATTTTGCATTCGTACCACGCATTCATAGATTCTGTGTTTTTTAAATTAAGGGAATCAAATATAGTATTTAGGTCAATTAAATGTAACTTTGCGGCAACTATTTATTTATAAGTTATGAGTTTTACAAATTTCGGTGTCAACGATCAAATTGTCAAGGGTTTAAAGGAGATAGGGGTGAATACACCTACCGCTATTCAGAGAGATGTTCTCCCTTTACTTTTAAATGAATCTGCTGATTTATTTGCTTTAGCTCAGACTGGTTCCGGTAAGACCTTAGCGTTTTCAATACCATTGATTTCTAAAATAGATTCAAACAAAGGACTTCAGGCTTTAATTATCGTTCCCACGCGAGAACTGGCGCAACAGGTAAAAAAAGCAGTTTTTAAAGCTACCAAGTACTTGGAACATAAAATATTTGTGGAGGCTGTTTATGGTGGTACAAAAATAGAAGATCAGGAAGCTAGACTTCAAAAACCTACACATATTATTGTGGCTACTCCAGGAAGATTGTTAGATCTTTTGGAACGCAACTCCATTCAGCTTACCAAACTAAAGTATTTGGTTCTCGACGAGGCGGATGAGATGATAAATATGGGATTTAGACCCGATTTAAATCGCATGATCAAATACATGCCCAACGAAAAGCAGGTTTGGATGTTTTCTGCGACACTTCCAGAAGAACTGAGATCTGTAGTAAAAAAGTTTTTGCGTTCGGATTATCACAAGATTGAGACCTCCAAAACAATAGAAATAAACCCAAATATCAAACATTGCTTCAAGAGATTGGCAGCATCGGATAAGTTTAATTATTTGCTCGATTTTATCGATAGTCGCGAAGGGGGACAAGGTATTTTGTTCGTCCGAACTAAGGCCAATGCTCAAAAGCTAGCAGAAGCTCTTCAAGAGGAGGGTATTAGCTCTAGAGCTTTAGAAGGAAATATGGGACAAAGAGATCGAGACAAAGTAATGCGATCTTTTAAAAATGGAGCTAGTCAAATTCTCGTGGCAACAGATGTGGCTGCACGTGGTTTGGATATAGATGATTTGAGTTTCGTAATACACCATCAATTACCAGATCAAGCGGTATTTTACCCACACAGAAGTGGAAGAACTGCCAGAGCAGGTAAAAAAGGACTTTCTCTCGCATTGGTTAGTCCGAGAGAAGAGGAAGACAAAGTGAGAATCGAAAAAACGTTTGGAATCAGCTTCGAGGCGCTATGACCATTATCTACTCACTAGATCTTATTGGAACCTTTGCATTTGCCCTTAGTGGTGCACTTGTTGCAGAGCGAAAATCGTTTGATATTTTTGGAGTTGCAATTATTGCTTTTGTCACTGCGGTTGGAGGAGGTATGCTGCGAGATGTTTTGATTGACGCCCACCCGATAAATTGGATTGGAGATTTAAATTATATGTGGATTATAGCTCTTGCAGTTGTAGTCATGTATCTATTTAAAAGTAGAATTGCACCTTGGGCAAAGACCTTTTTTATATTCGATACCGTAGGACTTGGAGTATTTACTTTAATCGGAGTTGAAAAGGCCTTGAATTATGGTCTAAACCCGATTCCTGCTGTAATTATGGGTATGATAACAGCCTGCTTTGGTGGAGTTA
This sequence comes from Flavobacteriaceae bacterium, assembly GCA_042091275.1. Classification (GTDB taxonomy): domain Bacteria; phylum Bacteroidota; class Bacteroidia; order Flavobacteriales; family Flavobacteriaceae; genus JBELHR01. The sequence continues at coordinate 27,824 of JBELHR010000012.1, read as the reverse complement.
TTCGAGATGTTTTGACCAATCAAGTTCCCTTGATATTTAAAAAAGAGATTTACGCCTCTGCCTGTCTTGTGGGAGGTATTGTATACTTGTTGAGTAGATTAATGGATTTGCCTGAAAATATGCAAGCGATATCTACCGTAGGTGTAGTAATCCTGATAAGAACGGTTAGCGTAAAGTACAAGCTCGAACTTCCGAAAATTAAAAGAGATTTATTCAGTAAATAGAGTTAGTCTTTTTTGAGATCCATTAGAATAGAAAACGTCTTGTTTACGTCGGATTCCTTAACTACAATGGTCATTTCGTTGGTTGTGGATATGATTTCCTGAACTGGAATATCTGCCCAAGCCAATTGTTTGAGAATAAAATAATAAATACCAGATTGTTCCAAATTGTTTTTTGGGAGCTTCAGAGTAATAGAGGCCAATTCCTTTAGCATCCAAATTTGATTCTCATTTTGGAAAATTTCGTCAATTTTTTCCTTTAAATTTCTACTCACGACAATATTTGTCTCAAAAATACCTTGGGAAATGGTGAAAAA
>JBELHR010000012.1:25132-27186 GCA_042091275.1 Flavobacteriaceae bacterium | reverse complement strand
GCCAGAGAAGATACATTGATCAATTTATCATTCAAAGCCTCCTCGAGATAAGGAGTCTTGCGAATAATTTGCTCTACGGCTTCTTGAATTGTTTTCATATTGTTTGAAAGTACACGAATTTATATAAAATTATACAATTTGCGCAAATTCAAACAATATGTAGAGAAGAAATTACTAGAAATTTAGTAATGCTTGTTTGTATAACTCTATGTCCTCAATGGATGAAGGTCTTTTGTAGTCGTTAAAGAGATCTAAAAGATAATTAAAGCTCTCTAGCTGCTCTGCGTCACTTCCTGAAAATTCGATACTCTCTACGACAGCTTCCCCTTCTTCATCCAATATTTCCTCATCAGATGGTATTGGGATTAGGAACTTACCTTGAGCTTCTAAATGTTCTAAAACAAGTCTAATTGTCTTAGTCAATTTAGGGCTCTCGTCTTGAATTGCATATGCTCTCATCTTGGTCAAGCTATCTGAAACTGCAGGACTTAATAAACCATTTTTCTTTACTTCTTTACGGATTTTACTTACTAAATCTCGTATCATATCTATATTTTCCACGGCTCGTAATATTAAATGTCTCCTGCAAAGATATTATTTAATTCAATTTATATTCCTCTTTTATTTCTTAAAATTTTTTTATGTTAGAAGCTGAATTTTAAAGTTATTGATATGAAGTATTTTACCCTTATATTTTTATTGTTTTCCTCTTATTTTATGGAGGCTCAGGAAAACAGCTATTCTTTTGATACAGAATCTGGAAGTGAAATTACCATTTATCCGATTTATCACGGTTCCTTGGTTATAGAGTTTCAAGAGGAAAGAATAGTGGTAGATCCTTTTGGTGGTGCCCAAAGATTTGAGCAGTTTGACGGTTTTGACACGGTAATAATAACTGATATTCACGGGGATCATTTTAATCCTTCAACTCTGGAGGGCTTAAATTTAAAAAACGCTCAAATTATTGCACCTCAGGCTGTAATTGAAAGAAACAAAGATGCTGCCTTGGTATCCAAAATGAAACGTATGGATAACGGAGGAAATAGAGATATGGGTAAATGGCAAATTTCTGCTATCCCAATGTATAACCTTCCAGATGACAGCAGTTCTCGACATACAAAAGGAAGGGGTAACGGATATATTCTCCATTTTGAAGACAAGACGCTTTATATCTCAGGAGATACAGAGGACATTGTCGAAATGCGTAATTTAAAAGGGGTAGATTTAGCTTTTGTCTGTATGAATCTGCCATATACTATGGATATAAACCAAGCGAGTAGTGCGGTTCTTGAATTTCTTCCTAAGCGTGTTATTCCTTATCATTATCGGGGGAGTGAAATGAGTAATATCGAAGCTTTCAAAGAATTAGTAAATTCTGAATCGGATGCTGTCGAAGTTATTTTGATGGACTGGTACAATTAAAACTTATTTTAAAATGGAATGTCCTCTGTATTTTCTTCGGCCGTTCCAAGATTGTCTTTTGGAATGCGTCAAATCGATGTAATTACCTCCTGAGGTTTGGAAATTGTTTAGGTCGTGGATAAAGGAATCTTGTAGTGTTTCAAATAAATCTTTCATGATGTTTAATTTTTAATGGTTTATAAGTAAGACGACCAACTATTATAATTGTTACAGTAGCTTGTATAACATAATACCAATTACTAACAATTATTGATAAGTTTTATCCGATTTTCTTATAGGAAAACAAAGAAAAGTAGCTATTTTTGCATCTCTATATCTAAGGAAAGGAAAGCCATGAGTCAAACCGCAGCTAGGAAAACATTATACAATTACCAAGAAGAAGCCATAAATAGTATTTTTTATGCCTTAGATGAGGCACCAAATAATTACCATTTATTGTTTCAATTACCTACTGGTGGTGGAAAAACAGTGATATTCTCCGAAATTGTTCGTCGTTATATAGAGAGTACCCAAAAGAAAGTAGTGGTTTTGACTCACAGAATTGAGCTTTCTAAACAAACCTCGAATATGTTGACGGAGTTTGGAGTCAGAAATAAGGTAATTAATTCTCAGGTAAAAGAGTTGCCGGATCA
>JBELHR010000012.1:15001-25032 GCA_042091275.1 Flavobacteriaceae bacterium | reverse complement strand
AGTTTGGAGTCAGAAATAAGGTAATTAATTCTCAGGTAAAAGAGTTGCCGGATCAGCATGAATATATGTGTTTTGTAGCCATGGTGGAGACCTTGAATAACAGGCTTCAAGATGGCAAACTAGCTTTGGATGAGATCGGTCTAGTGATTATTGATGAAGCTCACTACAATTCATTTTCAAAACTCTTCCAATATTTTGATAGTAGTATCATTCTCGGTGTGACAGCTACACCCTTGAGTTCGAATATTAAATTACCGATGAAAGACAACTATAACGAACTCATTACCGGTTGTAGTATTAGTCATTTGATAGGGGAAGGATTTTTGTCTAAAGCCACTACCTATAAATACGATGTAGGGCTTACCTCTCTTAAAATTGGAGCATCTGGGGATTATACTGTAAAATCCTCCGAAGAGCTTTACGGTCATATAACCATGTTGGATAAACTCCTTCACGCTTATGAAGAAAAGGGGAAGGGTACCAAAACCCTTATTTTCAACAATGGTATAAACACCTCTTGGCATGTATATTATACTTTTAAAGAAGCTGGACACAACGTTAGACATCTAGATTCGACTATTGGTGCTCAAGAGAGAAAAGAAATTTTAGATTGGTTCAGGACCACACCAGACGCAGTTTTGACTTCAGTTGGGATTCTTACTACCGGTTTTGATGAACCAACGATTGAGACCATTATAATAAATAGAGCCACAAAATCACTCGCTTTATATTTTCAGATGATTGGACGAGGTAGTCGAATCCTTCCAAATAAAAAGAGTTTTACAGTTATCGACCTAGGAAATAATTTATTGAGATTTGGGCTTTGGGATTCTTTTGTGGATTGGCAAAAGATTTTTAAGTCTCCTAGCTATTATCTAGAGAATATCAAGACGGATGAGGATATTGAAATGGAATTTATTTCTGCCATGTCCGATGCAGTAAAAGCCAAGTTCCCAAATAGTGAATCGGTTGAATTTGACGTTAGAAAGGAGTATAAGTCTGTTATCCGCCAAGGTCTGAAATCTAAGGAGGCACTGACAAGAGCAATGCTTCAGCACGCCCAGATATGCAAAGAGAACTCTGAGGATGTCTACGATGCATGGGAGTTGACCAAGTTGCTCGACGAGGATATAAAATACAGAATAAAGCAATATTCTTATTGCATTATGAAGAGTTCTAAAAACTACTTGAATTGGTTGGAAGAGGATTATAAAAAACTCTTGCGTTCTGAACTAAATAAGATGTTTGCAGATTAATTCTGTCGAAATTTAAAGCTTGTTTATGCCTTGGGCATCGTAAATTCTTCGGATTACTGCCTACAATAGATTTTGGTTTATCTTAGTTTTATGTGTTCAAATAGAACACAATGAAGAAACAAACCCTGTTTGACAAAGTATGGGATTCCCATGTTGTCAGAAAGATTAAAGATGGCCCAGATGTCTTGTTTATAGATAGGCATCTCATTCATGAAGTAACTAGTCCAGTAGCATTTCTAGGTTTAAAAGACCGCGAGATCTCTGTGCTCTATCCAGAGCGCACCTTTGCTACGGCAGATCACAATACTCCAACCCAAGACCAGCATTTACCTGTTGCCGATCCACTTTCCTCTAATCAATTAGAAACTTTGGAAAACAATGCCCGAATTCACGGCATTAGACATTGGGGCTTAGGTCATGAAAACAACGGTATTGTTCACGTAGTTGGCCCAGAAAATGGTATTACCCTTCCAGGAGCAACCATAGTTTGCGGGGATTCACATACCTCCACTCACGGTGCCTTTGGCGCTATTGCCTTTGGGATAGGTACTTCGGAGGTAGAGATGGTTCTTTCTTCTCAGTGTATTATGCAGCCCAAACCAAAAAAAATGAGAATTCATCTGGATGGAGAACTTCAATTCGGAGTAAGTCCAAAGGATGCAGCATTGTATATTATTTCTAAATTGACTACTTCGGGTGCGACTGGATATTTTGTAGAATATTCAGGGTCTACTTTTGAAAGTATGACTATGGAGGGTAGAATGACCGTTTGTAACTTGTCTATTGAGATGGGAGCAAGAGGAGGTATGATGGCTCCGGATCAAAAAACATTTGATTATATATCTGGTAAAATGTTTACTCCTAAAGGTAAAGATTGGGATTCTGCAATGGAATATTGGCAAACTCTCTATTCAGATTCAGATGCAGTTTTTGATAAAGAATACTTCTTTCAATCCAGTGATATAGAACCTATGATTACTTACGGAACCAATCCTGGAATGGGAATGGGTCTGAGTAATTCTATTCCAGAGGCTTCCTCTGTTGAAGGATCTGAGTCGAGTTATCTAAAGTCTTTAAATTATATGGGCTATAACCAAGGAGATCAGATGATAGGAAAACCAATAGATTTTGTGTTTTTAGGATCTTGTACAAATGGAAGAATTGAGGATTTCAGAGCCTTTACTTCGATAATTAAAGGAAGAAAAAAAGCAGACAACGTCACTGCATGGTTGGTTCCTGGATCTCACAAGGTGGTCGATTTGATTAAAAAAGAAGGCTTACTAACTATTATAGAGGAGGCTGGGTTTACCTTAAGACAACCGGGTTGTTCTGCATGTTTGGCAATGAACGATGATAAAGTTCCCTCTGGTAAATACGCGGTGAGTACATCTAATAGGAATTTTGAAGGGAGACAGGGACCTGGCTCCAAAACTATGCTTGCAAGCCCTCTAGTAGCGGCTGCGGCGGCTGTAACTGGAAAACTTACTGATCCACGAACTTTAATGCATATATAAAATGGCTTACGATAAATTTACAACGATAAAAAGTAGTGCGGTTCCATTGGAAATTGAGAACGTAGATACAGATCAAATCATACCTGCTCGTTTTTTAAAGGCGACAGAGAGAAAAGGTTTTGGAGACAATTTATTTAGGGATTGGAGATACGATAAGGAAAATAATATCAAAGCAGACTTTCCTTTGAATGATAGTAGATATTCCGGTAAGATTCTTGTCGGTGGAAAAAACTTCGGTTCTGGTTCCTCTAGGGAGCACGCTGCCTGGGCTGTATATGACTATGGTTTTAGGTGTGTTATTTCTAGTTTTTTTGCAGATATCTTTCGCAATAATTGTTTGAATGTTGGAGTGCTTCCTGTTCAAGTGAGCGAGCCTTTTGCCGCAGAGATATTTGAGGAAATTCGAAAAGATCCCTCTGTCGAAATAGATGTGGATTTAATAAATCAACAAGTAAAGATTAGTTCGACAGGAAGAAAAGAATCTTTTGAGATAAACGCTTATAAAAAGGACAACATGCTCAATGGATATGACGATGTAGATTATTTACAATCCATGAAGGAGCAAATAGCAGATTTTGCTTCAAAAACACCGTTTTAATACATGGAGCAGAAGTATATCGAAATAATGGATACTACCCTTAGAGATGGTGAACAGACCTCCGGGGTTTCGTTTTCATCTTCTGAAAAGCTAAAAATAGCACAACTATTGCTTTTAGAATTGGGAGTGGACCGTATTGAGGTTGCTTCCGCAAGGGTATCTCAAGGAGAGTTTGATGCCGTTCAGCAAATTGTTGGTTGGGCAGAGTCAAAGGGTTTTTTGTCAAAAGTTGAAGTATTGAGTTTTGTAGATAACGGGCTGTCTTTGCAATGGATTTCGGATGCGGGAGGTCAAGTTCAAAATCTACTAACAAAGGGTTCACTAAATCACTTAAAGCACCAATTAAAAAAAACTGCCTCTGAGCATTTTAACGAAATTTCTCACAATATTGAGCAGGCTCACACTATGGGTATTGCCACTAATGTGTATCTGGAAGATTGGTCAAATGGTATGAAAACTTCTAAAAGTTATACCCTTGAATTTATCGATTTTCTAGCGAATCAAAGAGTAAATCGAATTATGCTTCCCGATACTCTTGGGGTTTTGACTCCAAAGGAATCTTTTGATTTCGTATCTGAAATAAGAAACCTGCATCCCGAAATACATCTGGATTTTCACACCCATAACGATTACGACCTGAGTGTTGGAAACGTTATCGAAGGGGTAAGGGCAGGAGCTGATGGTATACATTTAACAGTAAACGGCATGGGTGAGCGTGCTGGAAATGCTCCTTTTGCTAGTGCTGTGGCGGTTATTAAAGATTTTATGCCGGAATTTAGAACCGGAATAAAAGAAGATGCTCTATTTGCTGTAAGTAAATTAGTAGAGCGCTTTTCTGCCTTCGCTATCCCTGTAAACAAACCCATTGTAGGATCCAATGTTTTTACACAAACAGCTGGAATTCACGCAGATGGAGATTCGAAAAACAATTTATATTTCAACGATCTTCTTCCAGAACGATTTGGAAGAAAAAGAAAATACGCCTTGGGTAAAACTTCAGGAAAAGCCAATATTTCAAAGAATTTAGAGGAATTGGGACTAGTCTTGGAGGAGGATGAAATTAAAAGAGTTACCAAACGAGTTATAGAGTTAGGCGACAAAAAACAGACTGTGACACAAGAAGATCTTCCTTATATTATCTCGGACGTGCTCGATGAACACTATTTCAAAGAGCATATAAAGATTGAGAGTTATGTTTTGAATCACAGTTTCGGACTTATGCCTTCGGCAGGATTGAAGATAAAAATCAAAGAACAATACTACGAATCCCACGCACAGGGAGATGGTCAGTTCGATGCTTTTATAAAAGCCTTAAACATTGTTTTAGAGAAGGTTAACTACGAGTTACCTAAACTAATAGATTATGCAGTAAGAATACCTCCAGGATCTACTTCGGACGCTCTATGTGAGACTTCGATTACTTGGAGTTTTCAGTCTGAAACGGTTGTTTCCAGAGGTTTGGATTCCGACCAAACTGTGTCCGCGATAAAAGCGACTCAAAAAATGTTAAACACTATTTATAAATAAAATTATATGAATTTAAATATTGCCCTACTTCCAGGAGATGGAATCGGACCAGAAGTAATTGATCAAGCTGTAAAAGTTGCTGATGTAATAGCTGAAAAATTTGGACATGATATAAAATGGTCAAAAGGTCTTACTGGCGCTGCAGCCATCGATGCTGTAGGAAACCCTTATCCTGAGGAAACGCACGAGATTTGTATGAATGCAGATGCCGTTTTATTTGGAGCAATTGGTGATCCGAAATACGATAACGATCCGAGCGCAAAAATAAGGCCCGAACAGGGTCTATTGAAAATGCGACAAATGCTAGGTTTGTTTGCCAATGTGAGGCCTACCTTTGTATTTCCATCTTTAATTGATAAATCCCCTCTAAAGAGAGAGCGTATCGAGAATACAGATTTAGTCTTTCTAAGAGAACTTACCGGAGGTATATATTTTGGAAAAAGAGGGCGTTTAGATGATGGAGAAACCGCTTATGATACCAATACGTATACCAGAGACGAAATAAAAAGACTAGCTAAAAAAGGTTTTGAGATGGCTATGAAGCGTTCTAAGAGACTTTGCTGCGTTGATAAGGCCAATGTGCTTGAGACTTCGAGATTGTGGAGAGAGACCGTGCAGGCAATGGAAAGTGATTATCCTGAAGTTCAGGTCAGCTATGAATTTGTGGATGCTGTCGCTATGAGACTCGTGCAATGGCCGAAGGAGTACGACGTGTTGATAACGGAAAATCTATTTGGAGATATTTTGACAGATGAAGCCTCTGTTATTTCGGGTTCTATGGGTTTGATGCCGTCTGCATCTATTGGGGTTCACACCTCGCTTTACGAACCTATTCACGGCTCTTACCCAGAGGCTGCTGGAAAGAATATAGCAAACCCACTAGCGACTGTCTTGTCTTTGGCGATGATGTTCGAAGATGCCTTTGGTCTAAAACAAGAGGCAAAGCTCGTTCGTGACGCAGTCAATGATTCCCTAGCTGAAGGTTATGTCACAGAAGATTTGTCCTCTGGAGCTGAATCTTATTCTACCTCTCAGGTTGGAGACTGGTTAGCGAATGCACTACAGAAGTAAATCTTTGAATTCTGATTTTATTTGTTGGATTAGCAGGTTTTGATTGCTCTCAGCCGTCATTTTAGTTTGGATTAGAGTTTCTCTGAGATTTTCTCCCTGCTTATCTGCATTTTGTGCAGTGGTCATAAGTTCCATGGCATTGACTTCGACAAAACTTTTTAGATTTGCCCAAAGCTCGTTGGACACATAGAGCTGTTGGGTTAAATTATGTTCAAATTCTTGTTGAATTTGCTGAATGAGAAGCGTGGTATAATCGGTATTTGTCAAATCTCCTTGAGGAGTTCTCAAGGCTATTTTCTCCTTAGAATTTCGATCTAAAAAAAGTAATAATCTCTCATAAGCTTGCAGAGCTTGAGGTATTATTTCCTTGGAATAATTTCGAATAATTTCTTGCTTGCTGCGCTGCTTTTCAAATTCAAATAATCGCGTCATAAACAAATAAGAAATACCTCCAACAATGAGTGAGGGTAGTGTATAAGCAATAATTGCACTTTCCATAATAGTCTTATCTTAAAATTGAGGACAAGATATAGAATAGAATTTGTAAATTGCTTTTAACCCCGTATTTTTGACCACAAGAAAGTAAAAAATTCAATGACTTACCTCGATAGTTTAAATCCCTCTCAACGTGCAGCTGTTTTGCAAAAGGAAGGACCCATGATAATCATTGCTGGAGCAGGATCTGGTAAAACAAGAGTATTGACTTACCGAATTGCACATTTGATGCAACAAGGAGTGGATGCTTTTCAGATTTTAGCGCTGACCTTTACCAACAAAGCGGCCAAAGAAATGAAGAGTAGAATTGCCGATGTAGTTGGTGAATCGGAGTCCAAAAGTCTTTGGATGGGTACATTTCACTCGGTATTTGCTAGGATTTTAAGATCAGAAGCAGATCGCCTAGGCTATCCTTCGAGTTTTACGATTTACGACACTCAAGATTCGGTCCGTTTGATAAGTGCTATTGTAAAAGAGATGGGTCTGGAAAAAGATCGCTACAAATCCAAACAAGTTCTGGGAAGAATCTCCCAGTTTAAGAATAGTTTAATTACCGTTAAAGCCTATTTTAATAATCCGGAATTAATTGAAGCTGATAAGTTAGCGAGCCGTCCCAAAATGGGAGATATTTATAAGGAATATGTCGAACGTTGTTTTAAAAGTGGCGCAATGGATTTTGACGATTTATTACTCAGAACAAATGAGTTACTATCCCGATTTCCAGATGTTTTAGCAAAATACCAAGACCGATTTCGCTATATCATGGTGGATGAGTATCAGGATACCAATCATTCCCAGTATCTGATTGTAAAAGCTTTGGCAGATCGCTTTCAGAATATTTGTGTAGTTGGGGATGATTCCCAGTCCATATATGCCTTTAGAGGAGCAAATATTCAAAATATCTTGAATTTTCAAAAGTATTATAGCGATGCTAAAATATTTAAACTCGAGCAAAATTACAGGAGTTCGGGAGTTATTGTAAAGGCGGCCAATAGTCTTATTGAAAAGAATAAAACTCGTTTGGACAAGGAAATATGGACTGCTAATGACGATGGTAATTTGATCAAGGTCATGCGCACTAGTTCCGAAGGAGATGAGGGCAGATGGCTTGCAAACACCATTTTTGAGACCAAGATGCAGGAGCAAATAAATAACGATAAATTTGCTGTTCTATATCGAACTAACGCCCAATCTCGTGCTATTGAAGACTCTTTGAGAAAAAAGAATATCAAGTATAAGATTTATGGAGGAACCTCTTTTTATCAAAGAAAGGAAATTAAAGATTTGCTCGGTTATCTGAGGCTTTTGATAAATCCAAATGATGAAGAGGCCCTAAAAAGAGTTATTAATTATCCAGCAAGAGGTATTGGCCAAACTACTATGGACAAGCTAATTATTGCCTCTAACCATTACAACCAATCCATTTATCAAATAATAGGTCAACTCGATCAGTTGCCTATAAAGATTAATGCAGGAACCAAGGCTAAACTGTCTAATTTTATAGATACCATAGAATCCCTGCGTATTATGACTCATAATGAGAATGCCTTTGAAGTCACCAATCAGGTGGTTAAAAGAGTAGGGCTCATAAAAGACTTGGAAGCAGAGGGAACGCCCGAAGCGGTTAGCAGGGTAGAAAATGTCCAAGAACTTTTAAACGGTATAAAGGATTTTATAACCGAAAAAGAAGAAAAAGACGAAGCTGCAGATTTGGCTCTTTTCTTGGAAGATGTGGCCTTGGCGACAGACTTTGATAAGGACAAAGAGGACGATCAACCAAAAGTTAGTTTAATGACTATTCACTTGGCCAAAGGACTGGAGTATCCCTATGTTTTTGTTGTGGGGCTCGAAGAATCTCTATTCCCATCTGCGATGAGTATGAATACCCGATCTGAATTGGAGGAGGAGAGGAGGTTGTTTTATGTAGCGCTTACCAGAGCTGAAAAACAAGCCTATTTGTCCTATGCCCAAACGAGATATCGATGGGGTAAACTAATCGATTGTGAGCCGAGTAGATTTTTAGAGGAAGTCGACGATCAATATTTAGAACAACTCTCTCCTCAGTTGAGAACCAGGCCTAACCCTAATGACTTGGATGTTTCCTTATTTGACGATTTACCTAAAAACAAAATTAGGTTTCAAAAACCGATAAGAAGAACTACTACGAGATCTAATACCGCTGACGTAAAGTCTAGCAGAAATCTAAAGAAAATGCCATCGGAAGGAACTAATCGAGCTAATTTATTTGACAATAAGATTGGTGTAGGAAATACCGTGGAGCACAGTAGGTTTGGTAAGGGCGAGGTCAAAGCTCTAGAAGGTACAGGAGCGAATGTAAAAGCTACAATTGCTTTTGGTTCAGCGGGTACGAAAAAACTATTATTACAATTTGCGAAATTGAAAGTAATCGGTTAAAGTTTCAAATAAAATGTAGTAATTTGCCAAGCATAAATGCAGGAACAATTATGGAATACGATTTAGAATATAATTCAGAAAGAAGTTTGTTGATTATCCCAGAATACGGGAGACACCTTCAAAAATTAGTGGACCATTGTGTTGCTCTTGAAACGAAAGAGGAAAGAACAAAAATGGCCAAGGCCATTGTGGATGTTATGGGTAACTTACAACCGCATTTACGAGATGTTCCGGATTTTAAACACAAGCTTTGGGATCAAATATTTATAATGTCTGATTATAAATTAGATGTTGATTCTAGTTTTGAGAAACCGGAAAGAGAAGTCCTCGAAGCAAAGCCAACGCCATTAAATTATCCAAAATCCGCTTCAAAATATCGTTTTTACGGTAATAATATTCAAACGATGATCGACGTTGCTTTGAGTTGGGAAGAAGGAGAGAAAAGAGAAGCTTTGGTTTTTACCATAGCCAATCATATGAAAAAATGCTACTTAAATTGGAATAAGGATACGGTTGAAGATGCTATAATTTTCAAACATCTTAAAGATTTATCTAAAGGTAGTATCGATTTGACAGGTTCTGAAGAAGTTTTATCGGATAGTGCAGCCCTCTTGAAATCTAAAGGTAACAAGAGACACAACAATCACAGTAATAACAGAAATCACCGAAATAAAAATAGACGATAATAATGGGTGTATTTAAAATTGAAGGAGGCCACGAACTAAAAGGTTCTATAACACCTCAAGGGGCGAAAAATGAAGCTTTACAAATACTTTGTGCTGTTCTGTTGAGTCCAGAGAGAATTGAAATACATAATATACCTAACATAATAGATGTCAATAAACTTATTTTTATCCTTGGAGAACTAGGGGTAAAAGTTGAGAAACTCGGAAAGAATAGTTATTCCTTTCAGTCGGATGATATTGACTTGGACTATCTAGAATCGGAAGCATTCAAAAGAGACGGGAGCTCTCTGAGAGGTTCTATTATGCTCGTTGGTCCTTTACTAGCAAGATTCGGGAAAGGATATATTCCAAAACCAGGAGGAGATAAAATTGGCAGAAGAAGACTCGATACCCATTTTGAAGGTTTTATCAACCTAGGTGCGGATTTTAGATACAATAAAGAAGAGCATTTTTACGGTGTACAAGCGGA
>JBELHR010000012.1:0-14901 GCA_042091275.1 Flavobacteriaceae bacterium | reverse complement strand
TAGGTGCGGATTTTAGATACAATAAAGAAGAGCATTTTTACGGTGTACAAGCGGAAAAGCTTGTCGGTACGGATATGTTATTGGATGAAGCCTCTGTAACAGGAACTGCAAACATAGTAATGGCAGCAGTATTAGCAGAGGGGATAACCACCATCTACAACGCAGCATGTGAGCCCTATTTACAGCAACTCTGTACTATGCTCAACGATATGGGAGCAAAGATAGCTGGAGTTGGTTCTAATTTATTGCGTATCGAAGGAGTTAAAAACCTAAAAGGATGTAGTCATACCATATTGCCTGATATGATTGAAATAGGATCATGGATTGGGATGGCAGCAATGACACAAAGTGCTTTGACCATAAAAAATGTGAGATGGGATATGCTCGGCCAAATTCCTAGAGTCTTTAAAAAACTTGGAATTAATATTGAGAGAAGAGGGGATGATATTTATGTCCCAAAACAATCTTCTTATGAAATTGAAAATTATATTGACGGATCCCTATTGACCATTTCAGATGCTCCGTGGCCTGGTTTCACGCCAGATTTGTTGAGTATTATACTTGTTGTTGCTACTCAGGCAAAAGGTAGCGTTCTGGTTCACCAAAAAATGTTTGAATCTCGTTTGTTTTTTGTGGATAAACTTATTGACATGGGGGCAAAAGTTATTTTGTGTGATCCGCATAGAGCGACTGTTATTGGGATGAATCACGAACACAGCTTAAAGGCTACAAGAATGAGTTCACCGGATATTAGAGCGGGGGTATCCCTGTTAATTGCAGCGCTTTCTGCAAAAGGGACTAGTTTGATCGAAAATATCGAGCAGATTGATCGAGGCTATGAAGATATAGATATAAGACTGAGATCCATAGGAGCCAAAATCGAACGGCTGACAGACTAAACCTCTTCGGAGGTTTTTTTTATGTCAAGGTGGCAGAGATGTAAAAATGGCAACGAATTTGCATACTATAGAGAAAATGAATCATTTATATGAGTTTAGAAGATAAAAACACAGAAGAAGAATTCGACAATAAGATGGAGAATCAGGAAGAGGCTAGTGTTCAAGATACGCCCGCTACTGAGGAGGTCTTAGAGAATTTTGAAGAAAAATATCAAACGGAAAAGGATCGCTATTTGAGACTTTTTGCGGAGTTTGAGAACTATAAGAAGAGAACATCAAAAGAGCGTGTTGAATTATTTAAGACCGCAAATAGAGACGTATTGTCAGCATTGCTGCCAATTGTGGATGATTTTGATAGAGGGATAGCTGAAATATCTAAAACGGAAGAAGGATCGAATCTCTTGCAAGGAATGCAATTGATTTACGATAAATTGACCAAAACTCTAGATCAAAAAGGTCTTGTTGCTATGGAAGTAAATCAAGGAGATGTCTTTGATGCGGACAGACATGAGGCAGTCACTCAAATACCAGCTCCAAGCCCAGATTTGAAGGGAAAAATAATTGATGTGATTGAAAAGGGCTACGAATTGGGTGAAAAGATTATACGTTATCCAAAAGTAGTTATCGGACAATAAATACAGGACCATGAAAAAAGATTATTACGAAATATTAGGCTTAGCAAAGAGCGCTTCGGAGGGAGAGATAAAAAAAGCCTATCGAAAGATGGCTATAAAATATCACCCGGACAAAAATCCAGGAGATTCTGAGGCCGAAGAGAAGTTTAAAGAGGCAGCAGAAGCATATGAAATCCTGAGTAATGCTGACAAGAAAGCGCGATATGACCAATATGGTCACGCTGCTTTTGAAGGAGGAGCTGGCGCCGGAGGCGGTGGTTTTGGTGGCGGTATGAACATGGATGACATTTTCAGCCAATTTGGAGATATTTTCGGAGGCGGCGGATTTGGTGGCTTTGGAGGAGGAGGTCGTTCAAGAGGCCCTCGTCGTGTCAAAGGTACCGATATGAGAATTCGCGTGAAGGTTACCCTTCAAGATATTGCCAATGGAGTTGAGAAGAAGGTCAAGGTCAAAAGAAAGGTTCAGGCCGACGGAGTTACCTACAAAACTTGTCCAACTTGTAATGGAGCAGGTCAGGTGATGCAGGTTAGCAATACTATTTTGGGAAGAATGCAAACTGCAACCACTTGTAATACATGTGGTGGAGCGGGAGAAGTTTTAGATAAAAAACCAAAGGGTGCAGATGCTCAAGGTTTGGTAGTAAAAGAAGAAACCGTCAGTATAAAAATCCCTGCAGGTGTAAATGAAGGGGTACAACTCAAAGTTGCCTCTAAAGGGAACGAAGCCCCAGGAAAGAATTCTGTACCGGGAGATTTACTTGTTTTGATTGAAGAGGTAAAGCACGAAAAGCTCAAAAGAGAAGGAAATAATTTGCATTACGATTTGTATGTTACCTTTTCCGATGTGGCCCTTGGATCTTCTAAGGAAGTAGAAACAGTTTCTGGTAAAGTAAAGATCAAGATTGAGCCTGGAACACAATCTGGTAAAATCTTGCGTCTAAAAAATAAAGGACTACCATCTTTGGAATATTACGGAGTAGGTGATATGCTGGTACATGTAAATGTGTGGACACCCAAGACCATTAGTAAAGAACAAAGACAGTTTTTCGAAGAAATGAAAGAAGACGAGCATTTCCAACCAAATCCAGAAGTAGGAGACAAGTCTTTTTTTGAAAAAGTAAAGGATATGTTTTCTTAATTTTGGAAAACTTTAATTTAAAAATTAGATTATTTTAACATTAAGATTCTGTGAATATTTATTATATTTGCAACGTAGTTAGTGTTAAAGCTAATTACACTTTTTCTTTTTCATAGCAATTTTCCCACTCAATTCGTTGAGTGGGTTTTTTGTTTGTAAATTTGTTCATAATTAAACAGGTCGTCCTATCGCTTCGCAAGAAGAGGAAAGTCCGGGCACCGCAGAGCGAGTATAGCGGATAACATCCGTCATTTCCTTCGGGAAAGAGGACCAGTGCAACAGAAAGAATGTACAGTTAGGCTGTAGTGAAACCAGGTAAACTCTATACGGTGAAATACCATGTAAACTGAAGCTTGAGGGCTGCTCGTCCGAATTCAGAGGGTAGGTAGATTGAGTTTTGCAGTAATGCAAGGCCTAGATAAATGATAGGAATTTCATTTTTTGGAATACAGAACCCGGCTTATAGACCTGTTTTTATGAATAATTCATTTTAACCCTTTTATTTTGAGTTTTTCATATTTTAAAAATTAGAACCAATATAAATTATCAATTCGAGAGTACAGAAAGGTTTATCCTAGTGAGATAGGCTAAAAAAGTTAGTCTTTTTTGTATATTCGCAGTGCTTAATAATAAACAACTAAAAACTATATAATATGGCTTTTGATATCGAAATGATCAAAGGGGTCTATAACCAAATGGTAGCAAATGTTGACGCTGCTAAAGCGGAAGTAGGACGTCCATTGACCTTGGCAGAAAAAATACTTTATAACCACTTATGGGAAGGCAAAGCTAGCCGTTCTTACGTAAGAGGAAAAGATTATGTTGATTTTGCCCCAGATCGTATTGCTTGTCAAGATGCAACAGCACAGATGGCCCTTTTGCAATTTATGCAAGCTGGTAAGGAGAAGGTAGCTGTTCCAACGACGGTTCACTGTGATCACCTTATTCAGGCAAAAATTGGAGCAGAGAAGGATTTAGCTTTTGCAAACAAAACGAGTAAAGAAGTTTTTGACTTTTTATCATCGGTTTCGGATAAATACGGTATTGGTTTTTGGAAGCCAGGTGCGGGAATTATTCACCAAGTTGTTTTAGAAAACTATGCATTTCCAGGAGGTATGATGATCGGAACAGATTCTCATACGGTAAATGCAGGAGGATTAGGTATGGTTGCCATCGGAGTAGGTGGTGCTGATGCTGTAGATGTTATGGCAGGAATGCCTTGGGAACTTAAATTCCCAAAACTTATCGGAGTAAAATTGACTGGAAAACTCAGTGGATGGGCTTCTCCAAAAGATGTTATCTTAAAGGTAGCAGGTATATTAACGGTAAAAGGTGGAACTGGAGCTATCATTGAATATTTTGGTGAAGGAGCTCAGTCTTTATCTGCAACTGGAAAAGGGACTATTTGTAATATGGGAGCCGAAGTTGGTGCTACGACCTCAACATTTGGTTACGATGCTTCTATGGAGCGTTATTTAAATGCAACGGGAAGAGCGGAAGTTGCAGATGCTGCAAATGAAATCGCTTCCTACCTTACAGGTGATCAAGAAGTTTATGATAATCCCGAACAATATTTTGACCAAGTCATCGAAATTAATCTGGATGAATTGACTCCTTATATTAATGGACCATTTACACCGGATCGCGCTACGGAAGTTAACGAAATGAAGATAGAAGCGGCACAAAATGAATGGCCGTTAAAAGTAGAATGGGGTCTAATTGGTTCTTGTACGAATTCCTCATATGAAGATATCTCAAGAGCTGCGTCTGTTGCCAAACAAGCAGTAGATAAAGGACTTGTAGCTCAGGCTGAGTTTGGAATTAATCCCGGATCTGAGCAGGTTAGATTTACTTTGGAAAGAGATGGTTATTTAGAGATCTTCGAAGAGTTAAATACAAAAATATTTACCAATGCTTGTGGACCGTGTATTGGTCAATGGGATAGAGCAGGAGCGGACAAAGAAGAAAAGAATACCATTATTCACTCTTTTAACCGAAACTTCTCCAAAAGAGCAGATGGGAACCCGAATACGCACGCTTTTGTGGCTTCACCAGAAATGGTTGCCGCAGTAGCGATATCTGGAAGATTAGATTTTAATCCAATCACAGATAAATTAATAAATAAAAACGGAGAGGAAGTAATGTTTGAGGATCCATCTGGATTTGAATTACCTCCAAATGGATTTGATGTGGACGATCCAGGTTACCAAGCACCGCAAGCAGACGGTTCTTCTGTGAATGTAGCGGTTTCCCCTACATCGGAGCGATTAGAGATTTTGACACCATTTGAACCAATTGGTTCTGAGGTGAAAGGAGCTAAGCTCTTGATAAAAGCCTTTGGAAAATGTACTACGGATCATATTTCAATGGCAGGTCCTTGGTTGCGTTTTAGAGGACACCTAGACAATATTTCGAACAACTGTTTGATAGGAGCTGTAAATGCTTTTAACAAAAAGACAAACGATGTAAAGTCTCAGATCGATGGTAGCTATGGTCCAGTTCCAGCTACGGCAAGATCTTACAAAGCGGCAGGGATTCCTTCTATAGTAGTAGGAGATCACAATTACGGAGAAGGTTCTTCTCGTGAGCACGCAGCTATGGAACCAAGACATCTCGGTGTTGTTGCTGTAATTGTAAAATCTTTTGCAAGAATTCACGAAACCAACCTCAAGAAGCAAGGTATGTTAGGTTTGACTTTTGTAAATGAAGCAGATTACGATTTGATTCTAGAGGATGATACGATGAACTTTACAGATTTGGATGCTTTTGCTCCAGGTAAGCCTTTACATTTGGAATTGGTTCACGCGGACGGTAGCACAAATGTTATTGCATTGAATCACACCTATAACGACAACCAAATCGAATGGTTTAAGGAAGGTTCTGCTCTTAACTTGATTAAGAAAGAAAATGCTTAATCGATAAGTATTAAATAATTAAAAAAGCCTCTTCATTTGAAGAGGCTTTTTTGTTTTAGATATTTTGATGAAGACTCTCGTTTAATTCAATAGTGTTAGGATTGGGCTTGCAAATCAAATATCCCGTTGAGGAATCATTTAAAAACAACAATTTACTTCTATTGCTTAATTCTCCTGCTTTACAAATATTCTCCCCCTCGTTGACCAGGGTATTATTTATATCAATAGGTTTATTCTGTTCGTTGTAAAGCCTGACCTTTGCTCCAGCTGTCACGTAAACTCCAGCTGCAATTGTGCATCCAAAACCTAGAGAAATACCGGTTCCAGAATTTGCACCCAAAAGACATTCATCTCCAATAGATATTACAGTTTTGTTTCCACCAGATAGAGTTCCCATGATGGATGCTCCGCCACCTACATCTGTATTTTTACCAACTACAACTCCAGCGGAAATTCTTCCCTCAACCATTGCATTACCCATGGTCCCCGCATTGAAGTTTATATAACCCGCAGGCATTACGGTAGTTCCTGGAGACAAGTATGCACCTAGCCTAACTTGAGAACCCGATACAATTCGGACTCCTTGGGGAACAAAATAATCCACCATATAAGGAAATTTGTCTATATGACTCACTTGAAGTATCTCTCCTGAGATCTTTGAACTCAGTCGAACTCGATCTAAATCTTGCGCTAGAATTGGTCCAATATTAGTCCATGCGATGTTGTTTAGAGTAGGGAATAAACTATCTAAATTTATAGAATGCGGTTTTACTTTTAATTGAGAAAGTGCTTGTAATTTAAAATATGCCTCTTCTACTGAGGAAACAGAGGAATTGAGTTCCATAGATATAAAAACTCCCAAATCCATAGAACTATAAGAGTTGGGCTTGAGATCAGCAAAGTTTGCCAATGCTTCTAAGTCCTCCTTTAGAATATCCGATGGTATGAGATCCAACTTACGCTCGAGTAAATCAAAGATTAAAGATTTTGAAATTCTGTAAAAGCCAGTAGATGTAACAGAGAGTTGTTCTTTTAAAAAGTGGAGCAATTCCATAGAATTATCTATGCATATATCTGTGTATTGAACATCTAGTACAATACTATTTCTGCTGCGTCTAATTCCAAACGCAAACCCCATATTGTGTTTTCCCATTCTTTATTTTTAAATACAAATATAAAAAAACCTCCCTTTTGGGAGGTCTTGTTTATTTATTTCGGAAAACTAATTTTCCATCAAAAGCATCGACTAAAATACTACTCGAGCTTTGGATACTTCCGGCGAGAATTTCTTTGGATAGACTATTTAAAATCTTTCTTTGAATTACTCTTTTTACTGGTCTTGCTCCAAATTGAGGATCAAAACCTTCCGCTCCAATACTCTCGAGAGCTTCTTTGGAAAACTCAATTTTAATATCTTGCTCCGCCAATCTTTTTTTAACCGTTTCTAATTGAACCGAGACAATTTCAAGGATTTCACTCTCATTTAAAGGAGTAAACATTATTACTTCGTCAATTCGATTTAAAAACTCAGGCCTAACTGTCTTCTTTAACAAGCCAAGAACTTGAACTTTTGAGGACTCCATTAGATCTAAACGAGAGGCTTCTGGTTTGTTTTCAAATTCCTCTTGAATCAAATGAGATCCAATATTAGAGGTCATTATGATAATAGTATTCTTAAAATCAGCAACTCGTCCTTTATTATCTGTTAGGCGTCCTTCATCGAGAACCTGCAGCAGTATATTAAAAGTGTCGGGATGTGCCTTTTCAATCTCATCGAGCAACACTACGGAATATGGTTTTCTTCTAACAGCCTCTGTGAGTTGTCCACCTTCATCGTATCCAACATAGCCTGGAGGTGCTCCCACCAAGCGACTAACGGCATGCTTTTCGCCATATTCACTCATATCTATTCGAGTCATAGCACTTTCGTCGTTAAATAGGTAACTGGCTAAGGCTTTTGCCAATTCTGTTTTACCGACACCAGTAGTACCTAAGAATAAAAAGGAGCCTATAGGTTTGTTACTGTCTTGAAGGCCTGCTCTTGCTCTTCGAACCGCATCGGACACTGCTTCAATAGCTTCATTTTGACCTATTACTTTTTTGTGAAGCTCTCCCTCTAGCTTTAACAGCTTTTCTCGTTCCCCTTGAAGCATCTTTTGAACCGGTATTCCAGTCCATTTTGCAACTACTTCCGCGATATCCTCTGAGGTGATCTCCTCTTTTACCAAGGCTTCATTTTCGTTGTTAGCTACTTCTACTTCTCTTTGTGAGAGTTCTTCTTGGGCATCTTTTATTTTACCATATCGCAATTCCGCTACAAGAGCAAAATCGCCATCTCTTTCGGCTTTGTCTGCTTGATTTTTGTATTGCTCAATTTGTTCCTTGATATTTTGAACTTCATCAATGGCTTCTTTTTCCGATTTCCATTTTGTATAAATTTCATCGCGATCTTCACGTATATTTGCCAATTCCTCTTTGAGAATATTAACCTTTTTCTCGTCATTCTCGCGTTTAATGGCTTCTATTTCGATCTCTAGCTGCATGACTTTTCGATCCAAAACATCTAACTCCTCGGGCTTTGAATTGATTTCCATTCTAATTTTAGCTGCGGATTCATCCATTAAATCAATGGCCTTATCTGGTAAAAATCGATTTGTTATATAGCGTTGAGAGAGTTCTACAGCAGCGATTATCGCCTCATCTTTAATTCTGACCTTATGATGAGTTTCGTACTTTTCTTTTATACCTCTCAAGATAGATATAGCACTTTCGGTATCTGGCTCATCCACTTGAACCCTTTGAAAACGTCTTTCTAGAGCTTTGTCTTTTTCAAAATATTTTTGATACTCATCCAAGGTAGTAGCACCGATGGATCGCAATTCCCCACGAGCTAGTGCTGGTTTTAGAATATTGGCTGCATCCATTGCACCATCACCACCACCGGCTCCTACAAGAGTATGTATCTCGTCAATAAACAAGACGATATCTCCTTCGGAGTTTGTTACCTCCTTTACTACAGACTTGAGTCTTTCCTCAAATTCTCCTTTGTATTTAGCTCCTGCAATCAAAGCACCCATATCCAGGGAATAAACGACTTTGTCTTTGAGGTTTTCAGGAACATCGCCCTTGACAATCCTGTGCGCTAGACCCTCGGCAATTGCCGTCTTACCAACTCCTGGTTCTCCCACGAGCATGGGGTTGTTTTTGGTTCTTCTCGATAAAATTTGAAGTATTCTACGAATTTCTTCATCTCTACCTATTACGGGGTCTAATTTACCGTCTAGTGCAAGTTTATTGAGGTTTTTGGCATATTTACTCAAAGAGTTATACGTGTCCTCAGCACTTTGAGATTTTACATTATCTCCTTGGCGTATCTCCTCAATTGCCGCTTGAATTTGATTTTGCTTTAGACCTTGCTCTTTTAGATATTGAGAAACTGCGTTTTTGTTCTCAAAAATGGCTAGCCATAGGTGTTCAATAGCCACAAATTCATCCTTCATTTTATTTGCTATAGCAACTGCGTTGCTGATCACGGTATTGGCTTCTCGTGAAAGAGAAATATTCCCTCCGCTCACTTTTGAGAAAGACTCTATTTTTTGGTCTAAAAAACGAGATAAATTTTCTAGATTAATTCCTGATTTCTTTAATATATAAGGACTCACATTTTCATCAACTTTTAAAATAGCCTTTGAAATGTGTGAAATTTCAATTTGCTGTTGACCGTTTTGAACAGTCAATTGCTGGGCCTCCTGAATGGCCTCTTGTGATTTAATTGTAAAATTATTCATATTCATGTCCAACTAAGGTCAAATCTTATTCCAAATAATTTTTAGAGACATTTTGACGGGTTTTAGTCTTTCAAACTGACTAATTGTCTAGTATTTGCTGTATTTAGCAGACATTATTACCTTTGAAGCAAAATTTATAGAATGAATCGTATCGAAATCAAATCCGAGAGAGATCTTGAGAATGCAATAGAGAAATCCTTTGAAGAGAAAGTTTTAATTTTTAAACATTCTACCCGTTGTGGAATTAGTAGAATGGCCTTGAGAGGCTTTGAGAGTGATCTCAAAAATAGCAGTTACGATTCTTATTACTATTTAGATTTGATAGCTAACAAATCTCTATCAAATGAAATAGCTGAGAAATTCCGCGTAAAACACGAGTCTCCTCAGCTATTATATGTTGAAAATGGGGAAGTGGACTTACATCAATCCCATCACAAAATTAGTATCTAGTGATCTAGTTTATCAACTACTTTAGATTCGCATAATCCGAAACCGATGCGCACCTGATCATTTGTGCAATAGCCTTTCATGATTACCGTATCTTCATCTTGAATAAACTTTCTGCTTTCGCCGTTATTTAATTCAATAGGGTTGCTTCCTTTCCAGGTTAACTCGAGCATAGATCCAAAAGATTTTTTGTCTTTACCAGATATGGTTCCAGATCCCATCAAATCTCCTGATCTTACATTACAACCATTTACGGTATGGTGGGCGAGTTGTTGATTCATCGTCCAGTACAGGTGCTTGAAATTGGATTCACAAACATTTGTGATAGATCCATCATTTGTTTTGATATCGACCTCTAAATTAATATCGTAGGTCTTGCGAGCTTCGTTACCTTTTAGATAGGGAAGTGGCTCTGGATCATTTTGGGCAGGAGCAACTGTCTGGTAGGGTTGCAAAGCATCCAAGGTAACTACCCATGGCGATATTGTGGAAGAAAAGTTCTTTGCTAAGAAGGGGCCTAAAGGCACATATTCCCATTTTTGGATATCTCTAGCACTCCAATCATTTAGCAATACCATTCCAAAAATATGTTCTTCTGCATCGTCAACTTTGACCTGTTCACCGAGGTGGTTAGCATTGGAGCAAATAAATGCCATTTCCAATTCAAAATCTACCAATTTACTTTTTCCAAATACAGGTGTGTCCTGACCGACTGGCAGAGTTTGACCAAATGGTCTCACCGTTGGAGTTCCTGAAACTTGGATAGAAGAAGATCTACCGTGGTAGCCAACAGGGATATGAAGCCAATTTGGAAGAAGCGCATTATCCGGATCCCTAAACATCGTACCGACGTTGGTAGCGTGCTCACGAGAAGAATAGAAATCGGTATAATCTCCAATATCTACAGGAAGAAGCATTTCAATCTCTTCAATTTTAAAGAGAATTTTTTCCTTGTGGTCTTCGTTGTTTTGAAGTTCTGTGTTGTTTACGTCAAACAACTCTGCTATACGATTTCGAACCTTTCTCCAAGTCTTTCTTCCATCCGCGATAAAATCATTTAAATTATCTTGTAAGAAAATATCATCCGTTAGGGGAATTTCAGAAAAATATCCGAGTTGGTGTATAGCTCCTAAGTCTATAACACAGTTTCCTATTCGAGTTCCTATGGTTATTAGATCCTCGCGCGTCAAGAAGACTCCAAAAGGAATATTTTGTATCGGAAAATCAGATTCTCCATCCACAGGAATCCAGGATTTTCTGTTTGGATTGTTAGCAGTAATTTCCATTTATCTTTAGTTTATTTTTATTGAATATTCAGGAAATAAAAGTATTAAAAAAAATGAAATCTTTCTTTTCTTTTACTGGATTTCGTAAATCCTTAAAAGCATCTCAAAAATGCTACTCTGATTAATAAAATTACTATTTTTGTCAAAAATTTTACACATGAATCGCGATCAAATTATTTTTGACCTTATCGAAGACGAAAAAAATCGTCAATTAGAAGGATTAGAGCTAATTGCCTCTGAGAATTTCGTAAGTAATCAAGTTATGGAGGCTATGGGCTCCGTCTTGACTAATAAGTATGCTGAGGGTTACCCTGGTAAAAGATACTATGGAGGATGTGAAGTAGTGGATATTGTAGAGCAAATTGCTATTGATCGCGCTAAGGAATTGTTTGG
The DNA here is from genome assembly GCA_042091275.1 of Flavobacteriaceae bacterium. Lineage (GTDB taxonomy): Bacteria > Bacteroidota > Bacteroidia > Flavobacteriales > Flavobacteriaceae > JBELHR01. Next base: position 3,400 of record JBELHR010000012.1, on the reverse strand, counting down.
AGCAGCTTATGCCAATGTTCAACCGCATTCCGGTTCACAAGCAAATGCAGCTGTTTTCTTAGCTCTTTTAAAGCCAGGAGACAAAATCTTAGGTTTTGATCTTTCTCACGGTGGACATTTAACACATGGATCGCCAGTGAATTTTTCAGGAAAAACCTATAAGAGTTCTTTTTACGGAGTTGAAAAAGAGACTGGTTTATTGAATTACGATCGCATTGAAGAGATTGCAATGGAAGAAAAACCAAACCTTATTATCGCAGGTGCTTCTTCTTATTCAAGAGACATGGATTTTAAACGATTCCGAGCAATTGCAGATAAAGTTGGTGCATTTTTATTAGCCGATATTTCTCACCCGTCGGGACTGATTGCCAAAGGAATTTTAAACGACCCATTACCGCACTGTCACGTGGTTACCACAACGACGCATAAAACACTTAGAGGACCTCGTGGAGGTTTGATCATGATGGGAGAGGACTTTGACAATCCTTGGGGTCAAAAACTAAAGAGTGGTAAACTTAAAAAGATGTCTGCCGTTTTTAACGGTGCTGTTTTCCCAGGAATGCAGGGTGGACCTCTAGAACATGTAATTGCATCAAAGGCAATTGCTTTTGGAGAAGCATTGACTGACGAATTTTTGAACTATCAAATTCAACTAAAAAAGAATGCTGCTGAAATGTCTAAATGCTTTATGGCAAAAGGATACGAGATTATCTCAGGAGGTACAGACAATCATATGATGCTTATCGATTTGAGAAACAAAAATGTTTCGGGGAAAGATGCGGAGCAAGCATTAGTAAAAGCAGATATAACAGTAAATAAAAACATGGTTCCTTTTGATGACAAGTCTCCTTTTGTTACCTCGGGTATCCGTATTGGAACTGCTGCTATTACAACAAGAGGTCTTGTCGAATCAGATATGTCTAAAGTGGTTGACTTTATTGATGAAGTAATATCAAATCACGAAGATGTGGATGCTTTGGAAGCTATTTCTGTAAAAGTCAACGAATTTATGGTTAATCGTCCGCTATTTAACGCATAGTTGAATAGTTTTTAAAAAATACAAGCCTCATCCTTCAGATGAGGCTTTTTTTATGGAATTATTTTAAGGACCTCTAGATTATCCCAAATAATAATACTCCCCGAATAGGTCCTCAACTCAAACCGCAATAGCTCTGCTGTAACAGGTGCGTTATAGATACCTTCAAAATGATTCCAATTTCCATTTCCTTCCGAATTTTGAAGATAGCTAGTAGTTGATCTTATTTCTTGAACTTCTAGATTGTTAGCATCTAGAAAGGAAGACCACAATCTGCCGTCTGTACCGTCACCTTGCTCAATATAGTAGTCAAATCCGATTAAATAGTTAGAATCCCCTTCGATTGTAAGGTCTTGGGACAATATACTCGTGCCACCGAGATGTCGAGCGGAATATTCTCCAGATTTTTTTAGGATACTGTCTTTTTCTATTCCTGTATACACCCCGTAACTATTGGGTTCATTTAGATTATTCCAGCCTTGTTCAAAATCTCCGTTTTTTAGCAGGTTTTCCGCTTGGAGTAAGTCAAGAGAAATAAAATCATTTTCAAAACCAATTCCATAGCTGATTTGTAAAGTATAGGATTCACCAGTTTCGGAAAAATAAAAACGATATTTCACATCTGGAGACACCGATAGGGTTTTAACGATGGTTTCGTTCTCTAGTTCCACCTCCATAATAAAAGTATCGTGTCTTGTATCGAGATAAGCAAAATAGTCTCCTGAAGGTAAATTAAATAAATCGGTATTATTTATTCTCACATTTAAAACCTCTCGATTTTGGACATCCAGCCAAATATAGCAATAGTTAATATTGGAAAAGAATAATTCGATTGAGTCATCGCCAGTTAGTCCTTGAGATTGTGCATGAAGACTGTAATTGCTCAAAGGTTTCGATTTGTCGAGAACTTCTTGATTTTGGTGGTAACCAAATATTTCAAAATCTCCAAAAACAGAATTGATTTCTAGAGAGTCTTGTAGTTCTAAATTTAAACTATCTGTGACTATTCTATTGGCCTCTTGCTCATCGTTTAAACTTAGGCTATAGTTTTCTAAGAGTATACTGTCATTGGCTTTATTATCTAAAAGCTCTGTGGATTTATTGGGTCGACTGCCTAGATCTAAAGTTTCGTAAACTAAATGATTTACGCGAACTTCGATATTTCGAGGAGTTAAATATTGTCGAGAGTCCTCGGTTTCACAACTAAAAATTATCAGGGCAAGTGGCAGTAGAGATAGGTACTTCATGGCTTTTCTATCAAAACGATAGTCGCCTCAAAATAATTTAAACATAAACACTTAATTGAAATCAATAAGGATATAGCCTCTTTGTTGAAAATAAATTAGGGCAGTCATGGTAGAGGGACTTATGTCGATATACTTTGAATACTGATCTTCTTGAAAACCATATCCTTCAATGGATTGGGCACATAAATAAAAGTCAACTCCAAATTCCTTAAGAGTTTTAATTATTTTCAAATTGGGATTGTCCTCCCCGATAGTATTTTTGTAAAAACTATTTTTTAAGCCATCCTTAGTTGCTGAGCCGTGAAGTGTAGCCACTATTTTTAGATTTTCTGGAGGTACGCCTTTGGCTACATGTAGATTGATAAATCGAGCGATTGTCTCGAATTGAGGATTACTTTTACCTCTCTGTCTCGCCGTGGTACTTATGTCGAAAATAACGCGATGCACTTTATCTTTATCGAGCATTAAAGTGTCATTTTGACTCAAATAAATTGTTCCGAAATTTTTTATTGGTAACTTTGTTTGGCTGTGGAGAAAATGCGATCCTAAAATAAAAAGGATAAAGCAAAATGATTTTTTCATAAAGCGTTTAATTGGTTATGAAATATATTTCAAAATTTATACTTATCACCCTTTGGGGATGGAAAATTAAAGGGGAATTTCCAGAGGATGTGAAAAAATACATCGCAATTGCCGCTCCACACACGCATTGGCTAGATTTTCCTCTAGGAGTTCTCTTTCGCAGTGTAGTTGGCAAGGATATCAAGTTTTTGGCCAAGAGTTCGTTGTTTAAAGGTCCTTTTGGATGGTTTTTTAAATGGACAGGTGGGTATCCTATCGATAGATCCAAGAGCAATAATAAAGTCGATACGATTATAGAGGTTTTTAATAATAATACCGAGTTAGCCTTGGCTATCTCACCAGAGGGAACAAGACAAAAAGTAGATAAATGGAAAACAGGGTTTTACTATATAGCTAAGGGAGCTGGTATTCCTATTATTATGGTTACCCTCGATTTCGGATCCAAAACCTTGAGAATATCTCCACCTTTATATCCTGGAGAGGATAAAGACAAGGATTTTGATAAAATGTATGCTTTTTACAAAAGTAGTATAGG
>JBELHR010000042.1:0-13290 GCA_042091275.1 Flavobacteriaceae bacterium | reverse complement strand
GTGGAGCATATCGGAGTCGAACCGATGACCTCTACGCTGCCAGCGTAGCGCTCTAGCCAGCTGAGCTAATGCCCCGAGCGAAGCAAATGTAATCTTTTTTACTTCTTATCAAAACCGTAAGTATAAATTAATGCGAATAAAACGACAGCCCCACTTCCAATTAAATTCAACCATAAATAAGCTAACTCAATAACTTTATAATGATCTAATCCAAATAAGGTCAGAACTAAAATTTCTGCTAAGATCGCAGCGACAAAAGTTGCTTTAGCGCCAATCTTCTTTAGAAAAAAGGCGATGATAAAAACTCCTAAAATAGAGCCGTAAAACAGAGAACCAATAATATTTACTGCCTCTATTAAATTATCGAATAAGGACGCGGTGTTTGCAAATATAATCGCCAATATACCCCAACCCAACGTAAATAACTTAGATGCCTTTAGTATCTGGGAATCCGAAAGATTAGGGCGCCAAGACCTCTTGTAAATATCGACTACAGTAGTTGTCGCAAGAGCATTCAATTCCGATGCAGTGGAAGACATTGCCGCTGAAAAAATAACAGCCAAAAGCAAACCTATAATACCAACGGGAAGATTGTTTTTTATAAAAGTAAAAAACACATAATCTGTATCCTCTAATTCTACTTTCTCTCCCTTTTCAATACCGACCTTTTTAATAATTTGCCTAGCCTCATCTCTTAGTTCATTTTCCCGATCAATCAAATCTTGAACCCCAGCATAAGCCGAAGGATCATTTTCTCTCTGGGAGGCAACAACTGAATTTAACTCTTGTTTTTTTGCTTCAAAGACCAAGTCATATTCGCGATTCAGCTCAGCATAAGACTCCTGATAAGTCGAGTTTTGAACCAAGTCCTCGTTATAGTTATTAAAATGCAATGGAGCTTGATTAAATTGGTAGAAAACAAAGACAAAAACTCCCACCAAAAGGATGCAAAATTGCATGGGTACCTTAAACATTCCGTTAAAAAGCAGTCCTAGGCGAGACTCTTTTAAGGATTTTCCCGAAAGATAGCGTTGCACTTGGGATTGATCCGTACCAAAATAAGACAAAAACAAAAAAGTCCCACCTAACATGGCAGTCCAAATATTATAGCGATTGGATAAATCAAATTTAAAATCTACCACTTTCATCTTACCGAGATGTCCAGCGATATCTTGAGCTTTCGAAAAATCAACAGCATCGGGCAAAGCTTTTAAAAGCATAGCAAAGGCGACACCCATTCCGATTAGAATGACTAGCATCTGTTGTTTTTGAGTCTGTGAAACTGCTTTGGTTCCACCAGAAACCGTGTAGATAATCACCATAACTCCTATAAAAATATTCGTGTAAGTCAGATTCCAACCTAGTGCCGAAGACAAAATAATTGCAGGAGCATAAATGGTAATTCCAGCTGCTAAACCCCTTTGAACCAAAAATAAAACGGCAGTCAGTGTACGGGTTCTCAAATCAAAACGAGACTCTAAATACTCATAAGCGGTGGTAACTTTTGACCTGTAATAGATGGGTAGCACAAATATACACAAGAGCACCATCGCTAAGGGGAGACCAAAATAAAATTGAGCAAAGCCCATTCCTTTAAGGTATGCTTCTCCTGGTGTAGACAAAAATGTAATAGCAGAGGCCTGAGTAGCCATAACCGAGAGGCCAATAGTGTACCAAGCCATACTTTTTCCCCCACTCAGAAACTCATCCGAATTAGATACTTTTCTAGTTTTCCAAACTCCGTAAAAAACTATGAGAGCCAAGATGGAGATCATGACCAACCAATCGAGTGAATGCATTAGTTATATAAATTTGTGAGGTGAGTAAAAAGAAGTACCAAAGCAATTTGAACCGCGAGTAATACAGCGTAGATTATATTCCAGTTTTTGTTTTTCATAAGACTGTATTAGTTACCGATAGACAGCATATTTGCGAATATTCTATACGCACCAACCACACCAGCCGGCAATTCTCTAAACCAGGAATAACCGGAATAGATAAAATACCCCTTTCCGTATTTTGTCACCAATAGTCCTCCTTCTCGCGCTGGCTCATTGGGGTCGTTGGAACTCAAAATAGCAGTGTAGCGATCGTCCCATTCATTTGCAAAATAAAGCCCTCGTTCTTGGACCCAATAATCAAAATCTGCTGCACTGATCTCATTGGGATAGTTTAAAATGGGATGATCTGGTTCCAAAAACCGAACCTCTGCGTTCTCAACCGTCACCCTATCTCTAGACAATTGCAATGGATAAGGACCTATTTCATCGGGATCGATTCCCCTGTTTGTATTGTATTGAACAATTAAATTTCCCCCATTTTCGACATAGGTCATAAGTATATTTTTCGATAGGCTTAATTCTGGGAATACATTATAAGCTCTAATCCCCATAACGACAGCATCGAGTCCCACTAAATTATCCGCTCTTAGACTTTTAACCTCAAGAGGAACCACTTCATAGCCCATTTGGGTGATTGCCTCGGGAACCTCATCTCCAGCCCCCATCAAATAGCCCACTTTCTCTCCTCTAATCTCCACTTTGACACGGGCTAGTTTTGCTGTGGCTGGTTGCAATATGATCTGTTTGGGTATATGATCGTATTCAATAACCAAATCCGATTGATCAAATTGTTTTCCATCAAAATCTGCAATCCCATAAACCAGAGATTCTTGACTGTTCTTTGGCGGTTTTACTCGAAAGAAAAATTCTTGTTCTCCTCCCTTAGAGTCGATATTAAACTCATAATTCTTTGGCTCAATATCCCATTCTTCTTGGGTATTTAAGCGCAATATTCCTTTTACGTTGTCTCTAGAAGCTTTGACTTTGACTCCAATTTCTTGAACCTTGGTATCCGCAAAAATTGTTACTGGACTTGTGAAATTAATACTCAGTTCCGGAACGATATGAAATGGATCAATCACTTCTCCCCTCACTCGATCGACAAATTTATGTCTCAAAGACCTTTCTAACACTAGTGAATTTCCTGAGTTATCACTTAAAAACACGTGAAGTCTAACAGGGGACTCCAATTCGGGAAGCCCTATATAATCCTGTTTTGAAACGCTGTAATTTCCTTGACTTGCAGGACTGTTTAGCCAATAGGAGTTAGAATATACCAAGTCTTTATCAAGTTCTAGATTAAACGAAAGACGCTCATCTTTATTCTGCTCTAAATTTAGTTGGGAGTTTAATTCCAAAGGACTTCTTTTGATTCCAGAATTCGTATGAGACATAACTACCAGGGAATCTACCTTAAAACGCGAAGTAGACCTAGCGATAACCTCAACACGTGCCTGGACCACCGATCCTGGACTTGCCGAGGATTCATTTGTATCAAAACCAGCAAAAAGACCCGAAACATCTGACAAAATCATTTCAATTTCTCTCAACTTTAGATTTCTCCAGTGTCCCGAGGGTAATTTAGACACTTCGGTCTTTAGATTGAACAATGCATCCAAAGAATTCTGTGGAGCGGCCAAATCAAAATTTTGAATTATCTGTTCCACTAATTTAGTGATAGGAGCACCTCCTTCGACCCGAGACCAACTCGTATCAATTCCCCCAAATAAATCCTTTTTATTTTCTTGATCTTCACCCTTTAATAATTCGAAATACTCGGTCTGTTCCCCTCTTTGCAATTGGCTACCAAAACCTTGGGATTTGTGCATGCTTCTGCTCCTTGCAGCAATTTCATTGTTGGACCAAGACAGCTCGGGAAAATAAGAACCAGAATCCACTTGATACAGGTGAGACTTATCCATTTCTTCAAACGCTGCCCTACCGCCATAAAACCAATAACTGGTATTGAAGAACAACCGAACGGGTTGCCAAACATCCACTTGAGTCAATTGGGAAGGATAGAAGTTTTCATCTCCCGATTTGTCAAATACATCGTAAGAAATAATGGCAGAACTAGTGTGGTGTCCATGGGTCGTTCCCGGGGTTCTATGGTCAAATCTATTTATAATAATATCTGGCTTAAAATTTCGTATCACCCAGACCACATCGGATTCCACCTTATCCCTATCCCAAATAGTAAAGGTCTCATCGGGTATTTTCGAAAAACCAAAATCATTTGCTGTAGAAAAAAATTGATTTCCTCCGTCCACTCTTCTCGCTTGCAACAACTCTTGAGTTCTAATCAGACCAAGTCCTTCTCTTATCTCCGTTCCAATAAGATTTTGTCCTCCATCTCCTCGGGTCAAAGAAAGGTAAGCCACTTCGGCCTGAACGTCATTTGCTAGATAGGATATTAAACGGGTATTTTCATCATCCGGATGCGCTGCAACAAAAAGCGCACTACCCAAAAAATTAAGTTTCTTTATTTCTTGAAAAATCTCACTAGATGTTTTGCGATCTGCTGCCTGAGCATGCCCTTTAGAAAAGGAGAAAAAAGAGAAAACCACCATTAAAAACAGATAGATATTTGGGGTGGATTTTTTATTATGGTCTGTCATTTATATTATATATATTTGTTGATATAGCTTATCTCGTTTGAAATTTAGACAAATAAATTAGTATAGACGAAAATAAGAACAAAGTTTAAAAATCATTTAACAACTTATCGATGAAATTTATTGTATCCAGTGGTCAACTGTTAAAACAACTTCAAATATTAGGAGGAGTTATCAACAGCAACAACACACTTCCTATATTAGATAATTTCCTTTTTGAACTAAACGAAAATGAATTAAAAATATCTGCTTCTGATCTAGAGACCACGATGATTTCCAAGGTGGAAGTAGAATCGGATTCTACTGGAAATATTGCAGTTTCTGCTCGTCTCCTTTTGGACACTCTAAAGACCTTTCCAAATCAACCTTTGACCTTTAAGATTCAAGACGGAAATACCATGGAGATTTCCTCCGAGCAAGGGAAGTACGATATGGCTTATTTTGCTGGAGAAGAATTTCCAAAGACGATTAGTTTAGAAAATCCTAGTGCAACAGTTATTCCTGCTCATATTTTAGCAACAGCAATTTCTAAGACAATTTTTGCTGCTGGTAATGACGATTTAAGACCCGTAATGAGCGGAGTCTTTTTCCAATTTTCAACAGAAAATTTAACTTTTGTGGCGACAGACGCCCACAAACTTGTCAAATACACCAGAAACGATATTCAAGCGGATGCAACTGCTGAATTCATTATGCCAAAGAAACCTTTAAACCTTTTGAAAGGAATTTTGGCGAGCTCGGATCAAGATGTTCGTATTGAATACAATGATGTCAATGCAAAATTTACTTTTGACAGTACAGTATTGATTTGTCGTTTAATTGATGGAAAGTATCCAAATTACGATGCAGTAATTCCAAAAGAGAATCCAAACAAGTTAAGCGTCGAAAGAGCTGCTTTTTTGAATTCTGTAAAGCGAGTCTCTATTTTCTCTTCTAAATCTACACATCAAATTAGATTGAAAATGGCAGGAACGGAATTGAATATCTCTGCAGAAGATGTGGATTACTCAAACAAAGCGGATGAGCGTTTAAATTGCGAATATCAAGGGGATGACATGCAAATCGGATTCAACTCGAGGTTTTTAACAGAAATGTTGACAAATTTAAATGCGAGTGACATCTTAATCGAAATGTCTCTTCCAAACAGAGCAGGTATCCTGACTCCTATCGATGGAATTGAGGAAGGAGAAGAAATTACTATGCTCGTAATGCCTGTAATGTTAAACCACTAAGAAATCAGACAATAAATAAAAACGCCTACTGGGCGTTTTTTTTGGCCTATGAATTTTCTAGCTCATATTTTACTATCGGAACAACTCGATGAAATTTGTATTGGCAATTTTATTGCCGACCATATAAAAGGGAACAATTACAAAATGTTTAGCCCTTCGGTACAGAGAGGAATAAAACTTCACAGGGAAATAGATTTTTATACCGATGCCCACCCCATTCACAAAAGGTCCCGCAGGAGATTAGACCCCAAGTACGGCCATTATAAAGGAGTTATTATCGATATTTTCTACGATCACTTTCTGGCAAGAAACTGGTCTGAATACCACAGGCAAAATCTGGAGGACTTTACTCGAGAATTTTACGATTTGATGTTAGACAATTCAGAGACCCTTCCCGAACAGGTGAATCATATGCTGACCTATATGATTCCGCAAAACTGGCTATATAACTACCAAAATTTCGATGGACTACAACAAGTAATGAACGGTATGAATCGAAGGACAAAGGGCTTGTCTAAAATGGACCAATCTCTAGAGGACTTAAAAGAAAATTACAGTGATTTTGAATCCGACTTTAGGGAGTTTTTTGAAGATTTGCTTACCTTTTCCAAATCAAAGTTAATCGAACTAAAAAATGAATAAATTTCTCTTTTTATTAGTCAGTTGTTTACTCTTGAGCAGCTGCCAAAACAAGACAGAAGAAGTAAGGGGTCTTATTGCCTCAAATGGAATGGTGGTCTCTGCAAGAGAGGAAGCCTCTTCTATCGGAGTCCAAATCATGAAAAAAGGCGGCAATGCTTTTGATGCCATGATAGCGACAGACCTTGCACTTGCCGTAGCGTATCCTCGAGCAGGAAATCTCGGTGGTGGCGGTTTTATGGTATATAGAAAATCCGATGGAACAACTGGAGCATTAGACTATCGCGAAAAAGCCCCTTCTGCGGCATATCCCGACATGTATTTAGATGAGGAGGGCAATATAATAGAGGGAGTTTCTACTTTCGGAGCCTTATCCAACGGAGTGCCAGGTACGATAGCTGGTCTTTTTGCAGTCCACGAAGAACTGGGAAGCCTGCCGTTTTCAGATCTCATTCAACCAGCAATTGATTTGGCTAAAAAAGGAGTTGTCGTTACCGAAAAACAAGCCGCTATATTTAATAGGTATAAGGAGAATTTTGAAAAAGCCAATGGTTTAAAAACGATTTTCAATCAATCTTGGAAAGCGGGAGACACCTTAAAACTTCCGGTATTGGCAAAAACTTTAGAACGCATTCAAATTGGCGGTAAAGCTGAGTTTTACAGTGGAGAAACTGCTAGATTATTAGTAGAACACAACAATAGATTGGGAGGAATAATAAGCCTGGAGGATCTTTCTAACTACCGCGCAGTTTGGAGAGACCCTATAGAGTTCACCTATAGAAATAGTCGTGTAATCTCTATGACTATGCCTTCGAGTGGAGGTATTTGCCTCGCGCAAATACTAGGTGCAATAGAGCCTTTTGATTTGCAAGGTATGGGACATAACTCTTCGGATTATATTCAAGTTTTGACCGAAGCCGAGCGAAGGGCTTATGCAGACCGCTCTTTCTATTTAGGAGATATGGATTTTGTAGATGTTCCCATTGCCCAATTGAGCGACAAAGACTATATCAATGACCGAATGAGAGATTTCAACTGGGAGCGTGCAACAGAGAGCTCTGCCATAAAACACGGAGATTTTTCTGCTCAAGAAAGTCAAGAGACCACCCATTATTCCATTGTTGACGCCCAAGGTAATGCAGTGGCAGTAACCACAACGCTCAACGGAAACTTTGGATCAAAAGTCTATGTTTCGGAGGCTGGATTTTTCTTAAACAATGAAATGGACGATTTTAGTTCAAAGCCCGGTACACCAAACATGTTCGGTCTAATAGGCGCCCAGGCAAATGCAATAGCTGGAAACAAAAGAATGCTGAGTTCCATGACTCCAACAATTATCGAGTCCGATGGAGAACTTAAAATGGTTGTCGGATCACCAGGAGGATCTAGAATTATAACATCGGTACTTCAAAATGTCTTAAACGTCGTCGAGTTTGATATGGGAATGCAAGAGTCGGTTGCCTCTCCTAGATTCCACCACCAATGGCTTCCAGACCAAATATTTATGGAGGAAAAAGGCTTTTCAGAGGATGTTATGTCAAACCTCAGCAATAAGGGATATAAGCTATCAAAGAATAAAGCCGTAATTTTAGGAAAGGTCGATGCTATTTTAGTCTTGCCTAACGGTCAATTAGAAGGAGGTGCCGATCCGCGAGGAGACGACACTGCATCAGGATATTAAAAATTATTATATGAATTCAAAAGAATTAAGTAAAGGAATTATAAGAGCCGTTTTATCTCTTGCTGGGCTCGCCCTTCTCATTTGGTTTTTGAGAGAAACCTCGAGTATTATATCTTATATATTAATTGCTGCCGTTGTCAGTTTAATCGGTCTTCCCTTAGTCAATTTTTTAAAATCAAAATTAAAGTTTCCCAACACCTTGGCAGTGATTTTTACCATTGGACTTTTTTTAATGGTAACTATCGGATTGGTCAGTATGTTTATTCCATTAATAGCAGAGCAAAGTCAAAATTTATCGCTTTTGGATACGGAAAAACTAAAATCCAATCTGGAAGTTGTACTGGGTCACATCAGTGATTATTTTGCTAGTAGATCCATAGATTTGATGGATGAGATAAATAATCTAAATCTCTTTTCTGGATTTAAACGCATACCTGAAATTCTAAATGGAATGGTGAGCGCTGCTGGATCTATAGGAGCAGGTCTTTTTTCAGTTTTGTTTATTTCTTTCTTTTTTATGCAAGACCGGAATCTTATCTCCACTGTTGTCAACACCATAGCGCCAAAAGGAGACGAAGAGCGTTTTAATCATTCTATGGTTTCGATTAAAAACCTATTGTCTCGTTATTTTATAGGACTCATAATACAGATTCTAATCCTCTTTATTTTATACACTGTTGTGCTTCTTGTGGTCGGAGTAAAAAACGCCTTTGTTATCGCGTTTCTGTGTGCAATCCTAAATTTAATCCCTTATATCGGACCGTTAATCGCCGCAGTTCTGGTAGTATTTTTAACGATGACAAATTTTTTAGGAATGGATTTTTCCACCGTGATTTTGCCAAAATCAATTTATGTGCTAATCGGATATATGATCGCTCAATTTATAGACAACACCTTTAGTCAACCCATTATTTTCTCAAAAAGTGTCAAGTCTCACCCCCTAGAAATATTTTTAGTCATCTTAATAGGAGGTTCGGTCTTTGGTATTATTGGAATGGTTCTAGCCATACCTAGCTATACGGCACTAAAAGTTGTTTTAAAAGAATTTATACCGGATAATAAAATTGTAAACATGCTGACCAAAGAGTTGTGATATTCAATAAACAAATCGCGAGTGATGCAGTCCAAAATTTTCTCGAAGAGCAGGGCTCAGGAGATTGGGGTAAATTAGCCTTCAAAAAGAGTCCTTTCGAACTTGTCAGTACAGCTGAATTACTCAACCAATTAAAAACCAGACAAAAGGCCAAAACCAAACTTCCTTTATGGTTCGGTACTCGAGGGGTTATCTACCCTCCTAGCCTAAATCTGGAACAGAGCTCTTCCCAAGCGACAGCAGAATTCAAGGCTGGACTAATACCCAACGGAACACGAGCACTTGATATGACTGGAGGTTTTGGAATAGATTCTTTCTTTCTTTCGAAAAAATTTACGACGCTAGATTTCTGTGAATTAGATTCCGTTTTGATTGAATATAGTCGCTTTAATTTTGAAAAACTAGGTAGTAACAATGTGAGGTTTATCAATAAATCCTCTGTAGAATACCTCAAAGAGACTAAAGATAATTTCGATTTAATTTTTGTCGACCCATCGCGAAGAACCCAAAGCAAGCTAAAAGTTTTTAATCTAAACGAGTGCGAACCTAACCTGATTGAAAACAGAGATCTTATTCTGCAAAAGACGGAAGTTCTTCTGATCAAAAACTCTCCATTTCTAGATATAAGTCAAAGTCTGAATCAATTAGACACCTCAGCACATGTGTATATTGTAGCGGTCAAAAACGAGGTAAAAGAGGTCCTTTTATACATAGATAAAAAGCTGGCTAAAACTAAATATACCACCGTAAACATTACCGCTGATTCTGTGGAGAGCTTTAGCTTTTTACCCGATAATCTTACAAAATCGCCAATCTCCAGGCCAAAAAAATTCCTCTACGAACCCAATGCTGCGATTATGAAGGCAGGTGGGTTTTCGGCAGTAGCGGAGACCTTTCAAGTAGAAAAATTACACCCGAACTCCAACCTCTTTACTGCGGATAACTTAATATCCTTTCCGGGTAGGAAATTTGAAATTCTAAAAGAGATCAAATTGAATAAGAAAGATCTTAAAAAAAGTATTCCTAACTTTAAGGTAAATATTACCGTTAGAAACTATCCGATGTCTGTTTCTGAGATCCGAAAGAAGACCAAGCTTCAAGACGGTGGTGAACACTACTTATTCTGTACTACAAATTCGGAAAATAAGCCGATTTGTTTACTCTGTAAAAAGCGGGAATTATGAAAAAAATAAATGCTCAAAACCCAACACATCTCACGGGAATAAAAGAAATTAAGCTTCCAAAAAAAGCTGCGGGATTTGGTGGCGTAAAGCACGCTTTGGATCATATAAGTAAAGAAACGGGTTGGCGAAAGGGAATTGCTGCTTTGGCTAAATTAAATCAAAAAGATGGATTTGATTGTCCCGGCTGCGCTTGGCCAGATCCAGACGCAAAGCGAGCCTTTCTGGCAGAATATTGCGAAAATGGTGCAAAAGCAATAGCCGAGGAGGCTACAAAAAAAAGAGTAAGCCCTATGTTTTTTGCGCTTCACTCCGTGGAAGAATTGAGTACTTGGACCGACTATGAGCTGGGTAAAAGCGGTAGAATAACACATCCTGTAATTCTAAGGCCCGGAGAATCCCACTACGAAGAAATCTCCTGGCAAGGAGCTTTTGATGTGATATCCAACAAAATCAAAACCTTAAAAAACCCAGATAGAAGTGTTTTTTACACTTCGGGAAGAACCAGTAATGAGGCAGCCTATCTATACCAGTTATTGGTCCGGAAAATCGGAACTAATAACCTACCAGATTGTTCCAATATGTGCCACGAATCGAGTGGAGCTGGCTTGTCGGAAACACTAGGGATTGGTAAAGGTTCGGTTACCCTAGAGGACTTTGACCATGCTGATTTGGTAATTGTAATGGGGCAAAATCCGGGAACAAACCACCCCAGAATGCTCAAAGCCTTAAAAGGAACAAAAGATAAAGGAGGCAAAATCATATCCATAAATCCTTTGAAAGAAGTTGGGCTAGAGCGCTTTAGTGACCCGCAAAACCCCTTGGATTTGTTGGGTAAATCCACTGCATTGAGCGACCTATATTTGCCATTGATGATCAACAGTGATGTTGCGCTTCTCAAAGCAATTATGAAGATTCTCTTTGAAAAAGAAGCAAGTGGAGCGCGTGTTTTTGATCGCGAGTTTATCAAAGACCAAACCTCCGGTTTTGAGGAACTGAAAGAAGACTTGTCCCAATACCATTTAAAAGATTTAATAGAGCAGACTAAATTAGATGAGGAGCGAGTTCTGCAAGCAGCTGATCTCATCGCAGAGTCCGAAAAAATAATTATTTGTTGGGCAATGGGCCTAACCCAGCACGTAAACGGAGTAGATAATATCAAAGAGGTTGTCAATTTACTTTTACTCAAGGGTAGTATTGGAAAAAAAGGTGCAGGTACATGTCCAGTTCGAGGGCACTCCAATGTGCAAGGAGATCGTACAATGGGGATTTGGGAAAAACCGCCCGAAGCTTTTTGCGAGGCACTTGAGCAACGTTACCAATTTGAGGTAACCCGCAAACACGGATACGACGTAGTAGAAGCCATAGAGGCCATGCACTCCAACAAGGTAGATCTATTTATGGCTATGGGAGGGAATTTTATATCCGCCACCCCAGATACAGAATACACTGCTAAAGCATTACAAAAAACAGAACTGTCTATTCAAGTCTCCACAAAACTAAATAGGTCTCATCTCATAACGGGAAGCACAGGCATAATACTTCCTTGTCTGGGTCGTTCAGAAAAGGACATTCAATTGGGGATCGAGCAGTTTATCACTGTCGAGGATTCTATGGGGGTAGTTCACAAGAGTAGTGGAAACCTAGACCCTATATCTGAACACCTAAAAAGCGAAGTAGATATCATTTGCGAAATCGCCAAAAACAGCCTTGAAAAAGAAGTCTTCGATTGGAACAGCATGTCTAAAAATTACGATTTGATTCGAGAAGAGATTGAAGCTTGTATTCCTGGTTTTGAAAATTATAACGAAAGAGTGCGAATTCCAGGAGGATTTTATCTTCCAAACAATGCGAGAAGAGGAGATTTCACTTCTCTACAGGGTAAAAAAGCTAAGTTTAGTTTAAATAAAACTTCGGATATCTCTTTGAAAGAAGAAGAATTTGTCATGATGACTATTAGGAGTCACGATCAGTTTAATACCACAATATACGGTTTAGACGATCGTTATAGAGGAATATTAAATGAGAGAAGAATTGTACTGATTAACCCGAAAGATAGGGCCATGTTATCTCTCACTAAGGGGCAAAGAGTGGATCTTACAAGTCACTATAAAACGGAGCGAAAAGTAGAAAATTTTGTACTTGTAGATTACGATATTCCTCAATCCTGTATAGCCACCTATTTCCCCGAAGCAAATGCTCTGGTTCCACTTTCCTTAAAAGCTCGAAAAAGTAATACACCAGCCTCGAAGGGAGTTGTTGTCAAAATAAAGGCTCGCGATGCAAGGCTATAAAAATTACGGTGCAATAAAGATCGAAGGGGAAAACAAATCTTCTATTCACGATGGAATTCTGATAGAATCTCCACTTCAAATTGAAATCAACCATACTCCCTTTACCGTTGTGATGCGAACGCCTGGTCACGATAGAGATTTGGCTATGGGATTATTGTATAATGAATCCATTTTAAAACCAGAGAAATCCTTTAAAGTTACAAGTAGAAAAAACGACAGAGGTCAAGATATAATCAATTTTGAAATTGAAGTCTCAAATCTTGGAGACGGATATCTCAACAAACGCTCTCTGCTATCGGTTTCCTCCTGCGGTATTTGTGGGAAACAAGATTTAGACGGCCTGAAAATTGAAAACCCTATAAAATTAGATGCTGCTGGAATTCAGATTGGAGATAGCGAAACTCTTTTTTTAGAATTGAGAAATAAACAGATCCTATTTGAGCATACAGGGGGTTCTCATGCCGCTGCCGCCTTGAATAGTCAAGGGGATTTTCTCGTTATCCGAGAAGATATCGGAAGACATAATGCTGTTGACAAAGTAATTGGAAGTCTTCTAACTCAAGAAAAAATTAAAGAAGCTAAGGTATTGTTAGTCAGCGGTAGAGTTTCCTATGAAATAGTATCCAAGGCGTTTTTTGCAAAAATACCCAACATACTCTCCGTTTCGGCCTGCTCCTCTCTAGCAATAGATATGGCAAAAGAGTTAGGAATAAG